>DASXTH010000091.1:0-23747 GCA_036505555.1 Candidatus Limnocylindrales bacterium
CGAATGCGACATCAGGCCATGCTTGATGAGAGTGGCCGGTGAGCAGAATCCGGTCGCCGACCCGGAAACGCGAGTAGTGGGCTGAGAGCGGGTTCACAACTGCGTCCGAATCTCCCAGAGGTCTGGAAAGATGTTGCGCCCGACTGTCGCTCGCAGATACGCGGCACCCACCGAACCACCAGTGCCGCTCTTGGTTCCAATCGTGCGCTCGACCATCTTCACGTGGCGGTAGCGCCATTCCTGGAAGCCCTCGTCGAGGTCGACGAGCCGCTCCGCGACGAGCGCCGCGTCCGGGTCGCCGCGATAGACCGCGATGAGGACGTCCTGCACCCGCTCGTCCGGTGCCGGCGGGAGGCTGAAATCGCGCGCGAGCACGTCATCTGCAAGCACGTGGCCGCGCGCGGCGAGGAACTGGAGGAACGACCCCCACACCGAGCGCCGGCCCTGCGCCGCCTCGATCCGCGCCCGCGCCGCCGAGCCCTCCGGCTGGGCCGCCGCTGCCGACATCTCGCGCTTCCCGAGGACCGCCTCCACCTCCCGGAACTGCGCCGACTGGAACCCCGATGCGCTCTCGAGCCGGTCGCGGAAGGACAGGAACTGGAGCGGCGTCATCGTCTCGAGGACGTCGACCTGGGCGACGAGCGTCTTCAGGATCTTCAGGACGCGGTTCAGGAGATGGAGCGTCGTGTCGGTGTCGCCGGCCTCGAGCGATCGCTGGACCTCGGCGAGCTCGTGGAGGAGCTGCTTGAACCACAGCTCGTAGACCTGGTGGATGACGATGAACAGCAGCTCGTCGTGCTCCGGCCGGCCGTTCGGCCCCGTCGACCGCGGTCGCTGCGCGGCGAGGAGCTCGTCGATCGCGAGATAGGTCGAGTAGGTGACCGCGGCCTTCGTCACCCGGCCTTGGCCTCCGGCTGCTTCTCGCCGACGACGCCGCCGGCTCGCAGGACGGCGATGACCTGCTCCCGCGTCGCCTCCATGTTGTGGATCCGTTTGCCGTGATCGATCGTCGCGTCGACGACCGCATCCTCCGGGCCCGTGACCTCCCAACCGCACGCGCAGCGGTTCGTGACGTCGGCATCAGCCATGGCGATCTCCTCTCAACCGAGCGCGCGAAACGGCTCGGGAACGTAGGCGGCCAGCAGCGGGCGCCAGCCGCTCGGCAGCTCGGCCGCGACGACCGGGTCATCCTTGGCGAGCCACGCGAGATGGCGCAGGCCATGCTCCACAACGGCGCTGATGGCGACGTCGTGTGGCGCGGCGGTCGCCTCGGAGCGGGCGAGCTCGGCGCGCTCGATCGGGATGCTCGCCATGCCGCCGACGAGCTCGGGCCCGATGACGACGACGAAGCTCAGGATCACGGCATCGCGATCCCGCCGCCATGACGTCGAGTGGACGAGGATCGGCGGCCCGACGACGTCGCGGACGATCCGGTCGACGACCTCGACGGGGTGCTCGGTCGCCCCCAGTTGGAGAATCCACGGCTGCGGGCCGTCCGGTCCGGTCAGGGCGAGCCGGTCGTCGTCGAGCCAGACGACGAAGACCTCGGCCTGGACCGGGCTGTCGACATCCCAACCGAAGGGCGCTCGTGTCACCGCGCCATCGTAGGCGCGGGTCGCCGATTCATGCCGGGTCCCGGCGGCCGCGTTTCGTAGACTCGGGGTTGTGACGAACCGAGCGATCGCCCACGCCCGGCTCCGCAACAGCCGGCTCGTCGGCGCGCCGCTCGCGTCCCCCGAGGCCGTGGTCGGCTGGTTCGGCGCGCTCCAGGCGCAGGATGTCCCGGGTGCGCTGTGGGCGATCGCGCAGCGGATGCCCTCCGAGCCGACGTTGCCGACGATCGACTCGGTTGGGGCGGCGATGGACGACGGCCGGATCCTCCGTCTCCACGCCCTCCGCCCGACGTGGCACTTCCTCGTGCCCTCCGAGTTGCGCTGGATCCAGGCGCTGACCGGGCCGCGCGTCCACCAGGTGAACGCGTCGATGTACCGGCGACTCGGGCTCGATACCGATGCTTTCCGGGTCACCGAGGCCGCGATCCGCGATGCGCTGCGCGGCGGCCATGCGCTGACCCGGGAGGAGCTTGGGTCCGTCGTCGCGCCGATCCGGATCGATCTTGCCGACAGCTTCGTCGTGACTCACATCGCGATGCACGCGGAGCTCGACGCGACGCTCTGCAACGGACCGCGCCGCGGCAAGCAGTCGACCTACATGCTCGTCGACGAGCGCGTGCCGCCGGCGCGGCCGCTCGCCCCGGCCGACGCTCTCCGAGAGCTGACGGCGCGCTACTTCACCAGTCACGGCCCGGCGCTCGCCCACGACATGGCGTGGTGGTCGGGGTTGACGGTCGGGAGCGTCCGGGAAGGGATCGAGCTCGCCGGGGATGCGCTGGAAGGCCGGCGCGTCGAGGGCAAGGACTACTGGGCGGCCGCGGGGGCGTTCGACCCGACCCCGGGGCTCGTCCCCGACGACCACATCCTGCTGCTGCCCAACTACGACGAAGCCGTCGCGTCGTACAGCGACTACTCGCCGGCCCTTGGCGAGGGCCTGTCGCCCCCGAATTGGGTCAACGATTCGGTCGGTGCTCATCTCGTCGTCCGTGACGGGCTGGTCATCGGCGGGTGGCGTCGGGCGCTGAGCCGCGCCCGCGTCACGGTGACGGCGACGCTGTTCAACCCGCCGGCGGCGCCCGAGCTGGCCGCGCTCGAGACGGCTGCCCAGGCATTTGGCCGGTTCCTCGGCCTGCCGGCCTACCTCGAGGTCAAGCCATCGTGATCGAGCGGCCAAGGAATCCTGCGGTCGTCGATCGCCTGCGCGCGCTGTGTCTTGCCCTGCCCGCGGTCACCGAGAAGCTGAGCCACGGCGAGCCGGCCTGGTTCGTTCGCGGCCGGAGCTTCGCGACGACTGCCGACCATCACCACGATGATCGGCTCGCGGTCTGGCTCGCGGCGCCCGCCGGCCGCCAGGAGAGCCTGGTCGAGACCGATCCCGTGCGCTTCTACCGGCCACCCTTTGTCGGGGTCCGTGGCTGGGTCGGCGCCTACCTCGACATCCCGGAAGTCGACTGGGACGAGCTGGCGATGCTGATCGCCGACGCCCACGCGACGGTGCGCGAGCGTCACTGACTCACGCGCCCGCGCGTTCCCGCCGTCGATTGTGACGCCGCCCGGGCCCGGCATCGGCCGCCCCAGCCACGGGCTCTGGCGCCGGCGGCGGCACGGGCAGCACGGCATCCCGATCCTCCAGCCCGGATCGCAGGATCCCGAGCATCTCCGCATCGAGCAGCGGGTCCGTCTCGAGCTGTCGATACGCGGCGAGCCGCCGGTTCACCTCGTCGGCGGCCCGCTCGTCGATCTCCTTTCCGCCGGCCCTCAGCCAGGCCTCGCGGTTGTCGCGGTCGATGAGCGGAGACGGAAGGAACAGCTCCGTGGGCCAGTGCTCGGTCGTGTGCGGGGCCATGATCAGGTGCTGGTCCGCCATCAGCTGCTCGACCAGCTCGTGGACCGGCAGATCATTCAACTCCCGCACCTCTCGAACGAAGTGCAGGACCTGCCCGCACATCGCGTCGTCGAACACGAGCTTCGGCAGCGAGAAGACGAGCAGGAAATCGAGCATCCCCGGCCCGGACACGGAGTTGACCCCAGCGAGCGCGGCGAGCAAGGCGCTTCCAAACGTCTCGGCCCCCGCCTGCGCATCGACCGTCTTCGCATCCGACAGGGCCATGTACGACTGCGTCGGCAGCCCCAGCGACTTCGCCACCGCGACGTACGCCACGTCGAGCTGCAGGGCCTCGATCGCCGCCATCGGCGATGACGCGATCTTCATGTGGAACGTCGCCGGCGCACCGCCGAACAACACCGGCGCTCCGGGCCGGATCACCTGGGCCATCGTGATCCCGGCGAGGACGTCGACCGTGTGGAAGACGGTCGCCCCGACGAGCGTCACCGGCGCGATCAGCCCCATCAACGTGACCGGCACGATCTCGACGGGGATCCCGGCCTCGACGCAGTCGATCAGGTTCTGGCAGGAGTCCTCCGAGTAGCGGAAGTTGCCGGTCGCGGTGATCGTGAAGATCGACATCGGGCGCGCGCGCAGGTCGTCGTCGCCCGCCCGGAAGAGGCCCATCATCTCGGCCATCCGCGAGACGCCGTGCTCGGTGAACGCGCCCGAGACGACCGGCTTCTCCGAGTTCGTCAGGCACAGGTAGAGCCGCCACGCGTCCGACACCTGGGGCTCGACCTCGCCCGTCGAGAACGCGGTGGCGAGATACGGGATGTTCGCCAGCCCATCCCCGAGCCGGATGTACTCGGCGAAGTCGACCGAGGTCGCCAGCCGGGTCTCGCCGGTTCGGTGGTCCAGGACCTTCAGACCGGAGGACCCCGGGATGAAATGCACGCGATCCCCACCCAGATCGGCCCGGGAGACCCCGGCGCGGTCGAACAGCTCGAACGACGAAGGCGCGACCCGGATCGCCTCCTCGACGATGTCGCGCGGGAACAGGACCCGGCCGTCCTCGCGCTGGGGGAGCCCGGCCGCCATCAACCGTCGCCGCATCTCCGCGCCGCGAATCTCGAAGCCGTGCTCGGCCAGGACGCGCTTCGCCTCCTCGACGATCCGCCCGATCAGCTCGGGCTCGAGGATGTTCAGGCCGGGTCGCATCGCCGCTCCATCATGCCGGACGGATGGTGGCGGCTGCGGGCGGACCGAGCCGCGAGGTTGCGCGCGATGGATCGAAGCTCGGCTGTCGTGTCGCGACAAGCGGTACGCGGTGCCCGCGCGCACCGCCACATGCGATCAGCGTCTGCACCGCATTGCCCCGAACCGCCCTGTTCGATACCGTATCGGTCCGCCTCGGGAACGCCAAACGATCAGGAGAGATCGATGCGTCGAATGCTCATCAGCCTCGCCTTGGCGGGCTCCGTCACGATGGTCGCCGCGCCGACCGTCTTCGCCCACGAGTGCACGATCGCGAACCGCTCGGCCCAGGGCGACGCGGGTGCCCAGCATTCCGCCAATTGGGTTCGCCTCTCGCTGGCCGACGTGTTCGGGTTCATCCACACGATCGTCGGCGGCTCGCCGCTCACGCCCAGCCAGATCACGTGGGCGGTGAATGAGGCAATCGCCGAGGGTTTGCCGGCCGACGGGTGGGTCATCCGCGCCGACAAGACGATCGGCGAGGACTCGTCCAACCCGAACCTCGCCAACGGCAAGGGCCTCGATCATCTCGCCGACTCGGTCGGTGCCCAGATCGTGGGGATCTATTTCCAGGCGCTCGGCCACTGAGCCAGGCGCCCGTCGGACACAGTGACGCCCGCCGACCCAACGGGGCCGGCGGGCGTTTTCGTGCCCGGAACAAGCAGTCGATCAGCTCGCGCGGCCAAGCCCCCGCTGGCCCGAAGCCAGCCGCGCGACAAAGATCACAACGATTGCGCCAACGGTGGCGATCGCGATGGTCTCGAGATTGATCCCGTCGAGCGTTCCGATCTTCAAGACATTCGCGGCGACGTAACCGCCGACGAGCCCGCCGACGATCCCGAGCACGATCATCCGGAGCAGGCCTTCGTTGCTGCCCATGACCTGGTTGGCGAGAAAGCCGGCGATCGCGCCAACGATGATCCACGAGAAAATGCCCATGACGGTGTCAGTCCTTTCGAAGGTGGAGCGGCTCGCAGAGCGAGTCGTCGAGGCGGCCGAATACGCTCAAGCCGTGGCGAGGCAGGCGAGAGTCGGAGCGTGGGTCAGGCCGGCTCCCGGCGGAAGATGCCGACCGCCCAGATCACGATGAGCTCGACGACGGTCCAGCCGACAAAGGCGACGATGGCGGTGATGTCGAGGATGGAGCCTGCCGACTTGAGCGCATCGGTCCGGAGGATGCCCTCGAACGGGGCGACGAAGATCTGGCTCGCGTTGAGGATGGCGGTGACGAGACCGTTGGCCTCACGGGCGTCAAGGAGGAGCAGGACGATTCGCGCTCCGATGACAACCTGAACGAGGCCAAAGAGGAGGACGACGATCCGGCGCGTGACCTCGGACGCCCCGGGGCCCGAGGTGGCCCATGATCGCGTCTCGGCGCGGGTCGCCGCGGCGGCCCCGGTCATTGGACTCAAATCCTGCGTGACGACCGTGCGATCCGTCTGTTGGGTGGTCATGGCTTCTCCATCTGCCTATCGGCATCCGGGGAAGCGGGGTCGACTTGACCACCGCCGGGTTCCGCACCGGCCACTGCTCGGATTTGCATTCAACCACGGGACGTGTCATATTGTCAACAGTAGTTTCGTACACCAACTGTGGGACATGAAAGGCGACCGATGAGTACCCTGGGGAACGTCCTCCGCCAGGCACGTGAGGTGCGCGAGATGACCGCCGTCGACGCCGCGCGCGCCGGAGGCATTTCGGCCGCGTATCTCAGCAAGCTGGAGGGCGACGCCGTCAAGCGACCGTCACCGCTGGTGTTGCATCGGCTCAGCGAGGCCCTCGACGTCCCTTATGCAGATCTGATGCGCCTGTGCGGGTACCACGTCCCGGGCAAGGAAGAGGCCCCAGCCGCCGCGTCCGTCGCGACGGCACTCTTCGCCGACCTGACCGTCGACGAGCGCGAAGAGCTCGTCGAGTACCTCGCCTGGTATCGCGCCCGACGAAGGAGCGTGCCCGGACGCGCCCACGCGGTCCGGCACGCGGCCGCCGGATAAGCCGTACGACATTCGTCTCTGGACGTCGGCGCATACGATACGGTATCGTTCCGTATCGTTAATCCAGTGAGCTACCCGGCCGCTGACACCGCTCCAGGAGACCGTTCGATGACTGCAACCGATCCGGCGATCGACCCGCGGGTCTACGCCCGGCGCTGGGCGATCCTCGGGGTCCTCAGCCTCAGCCTCGTGATCATCGGCCTCGACAACACGGTTCTGAACGTCGCCCTGCCGACCCTCCAGCGGACGTTCCACGCGACCGCCGCCGAGCTCCAGTGGATGGTCGACGCCTACGTCCTTGTCTTCGCCGGCCTGCTCCTGACGATGGGCGCCCTCGGCGACCGATTCGGCCGGGCAAAGGCCCTCCAGGTCGGCCTCGTCGTCTTCGCGGTGGCTTCGGTCGCCGCGACATTCTCGACCGAGGCGATCCACCTGATCGTCGCCCGGATCGCGATGGGCAGCGGCGGCGCGCTGATCATGCCGAGCACGCTCTCGATCATCGCGAACGTGTTCCCGCGCGAGGAGCGCACGAAGGCGATCACGATCTGGGCCGGCGTGTCCGGACTCGGTGTTGGGCTCGGGCCGCTCGTCGGGGGGCTCCTGATCGAGAACTTCGACTGGGCGGCCGTCTTCCTCCTGAACGTCCCGATCGCCCTCCTCGCCCTCGTCCTCGGCTTCGTCCTCGTGCCCGAGAGCAAGGACCCGAGCCAGGCCCGGCTCGACCTGCCCGGCGCCGTCCTGTCGATCGGCGCCGTGACCGCCCTCGTCTACGGGATCATCGAGGCGCCCGGCACCGGCTGGACCGACCCGGTCATCCTCGGCTCGTTCGCGGTCGCCGCGATCCTCGGCGCCCTCTTCGCCTGGCGCGAGACGCATACGCCCGCGCCGATGCTCGATCTCGCGCTCTTCCGGGACGCCCGCTTCACCGCCGGCGCCGGGGCGATCGCGCTGACATTCTTCGCGATGTTCGGCGTGATCTTCGGCCTCACCCAGTACCTCCAGTTCGTCCTCGGCAAGACGGCGCTCGAGGCGGGTGCGCTCATGGTGACGCTGGCGGTCGGGATCCCGGTCGGCGCGCGGATCAGCCTGAAAGCCGCCGAGCACACCGGCACGAACCGGATCATCGGCGGCGCCCTCGTCGGGCTGACGCTCATCCTCCTCAGCATCACCCGCTGGACACCGACGACCGAGACCTGGGTCGTCTCGCTGACGCTCTTCATCCTCGCGATCTGCCTCGCCAACGTCATGGCTCCCGCGACCTCCGCGGTCATGAGCGCGGTGCCCGAGGAGAAGGCCGGCGTCGGGTCGGCGATGAACGATCTGCTCCGCCAGCTCGGCGGGGCGCTCGGGGTCGCGATCATTGGGTCGGTCATCAACACGGCCTATCGCGACCGGATCGGCGATGCGCTCACCGGCCTGCCGGCGGCCGCGGCCGATGCGGCCGGCGACTCGGTGGGCGCTGCGGTCGCGATCGGCGGTCAGGTCGGTGGAGCGGCCGGTGCCGCGCTGACGTCGGTGGCACGCGGGGCGTTCGTCGACGCACTCGGGTTGGCGGCGGTGGTCGCGGCGGCCGTCGCGATCGCGACGGCGGTCCTGATCGGGCGGACGATGCCGGCACACGCGGCCGACCACGTTTCGCGGGAGCGGGCCCCGACCGGCGCGTCCGGCACGCTCGCCGATTCGACCGGCGCTCGATGAGAACGCTTCGTTCGGTACGCTGGCGCGGATGACCGAACGATCGGCGCGCCAGCCTCAGCATCCGATGGCGGCCCGGGCGACCGGGTCGCCACTCGATCCCGGTCCCCCGGCCGAGAACAACGGCAAGGCGCCGCGCGGTCGCCCGCGTGACCCCGCCACGGATCACGCGATTCTCGCCACGACGTTCGCCCAGCTGGTGGCGGTCGGCTACGCCGGACTCTCGATCGAGACGGTGGCGGCGGAGGCCGGCGTCGGCAAGACGACAATCTACCGGCGCTGGCCGTCGAAACGCGACCTGGTAGTTGCGGCCCTCGCGACCGAGACGCCGTTCGAGCTGCCGCCGGCCGACGTCGACGCACGAACGGCGATCGCGACCCTGATCCGTGTCGCGATCACGATGCTCATCGACAGCGGCGCGATCCGCATCCTCGGCTCGCTCCTCGTCGAGGAGCAGCGCGAGCCCGGCCTGCTGGACGCGTTCCGAAAGCGGATCCTCGGACCGCGCCGCGGGATGGTCGAGGCGATGCTCCGCGCCGGGATCGAGCGCGGCGAGATCCGGCCCGACATCGACCCGCTCGTCGTCACCGAGATGATCGCCGGCGCCGTCTTCGGCCACCATGCGATCCTCGGAATGCGCGCGGACGAAGCCTGGATCGAGACCCTCGCCGATCACGTCTGGGCGGCGATCCGGACGGAAGCGCGCGGCTAGAGCTCGGCCAAGCCCTCGGACGGCTCGGCCGTCGACAGGTCGAGCGAGCGAAGCGTCGGGGCAAGGACCGCTGTGACCGCGACGACCACCAAGGTCAGGATCCCGCCGCCGATCACGCTCGGGATCGTCCCGAACAGCCGCGCCGCGACGCCGCTCTCGAACGCGCCCAGCTCGTTCGACGCGCCGATGAACACCCAGTTCACCGCGGCGATGCGCCCGCGGAGATGCTCCGGCGAGAGGACGCGGAGGATCGTGAGGCGGATCACGACGCTGATCCCGTCGGTGACGCCCGCGAAGAAGAGGGCGATCAGCGACACCACGAACACGGTCGAGGCGCCGAACACGATCATGCTGACCCCGAACCCGGCGACGGACAGGAGCAGTGTCGCCCCGGCGCGGCGGGTCGGCGGCCGCCGCGTCGCGACCAGCATCACGAGGAGCGCGCCGATCGAGGGCGCCGTCCGGAGCACGCCGAGCCCGACCGCCCCGACATGGAGGACGTCCGTCGCGAAGATCGGCAGCAGCGCGATCGCGCCGCCGAAGAAGACCGCGAAGAGGTCGAGCGCCATCGAGCCGAGCAGAACCGGCGAGCGGCCGACGTAACGGATCCCGCCGAGGACGCTCCGGACCATCGATTCGCCGGCCACCGGCTCCGGGATCGGCTTGCGGCCGATCAGCGCGAGACACGCCGTTGAGGCCGCGAGGAGCGCCGCGATCCCGCTATACGTCGCCGGGATCCCCACGACGGCGATCGCGATCCCACCCAGCGCCGGCCCGACGATCGAGCCGGTCTGGCTGACGCTGCTCAACATCGAGAAGCCGCGAACGGCCTCGTCGCGCGGCACGACCTGCGCCTCCAGCGCCGTCAGGGCCGGCCGCTCGAAACCCGAGGCGACGCCAGTCGCGAAGATCACCGCGAGGATGGCGAGGAGCGAGGCCGAACCCGCCGCGGAGAGCGCTGCCAACGCCAGCGCGCAGCCGGTCACGATCGCACTCGCGAGGATCACGATCGCCCGCCGGTCGCGCCGATCGGCGAGGTGGCCCCCGAACAGGACGAGCGACAGCGCCGGGATCGCCTCGACGAGCCCGAGCCAGCCGAGCGACAGCGGGTCGCGGGTGATCTCGTACGTCTGGAACGCGACGACCGTCGCGAGCGCGCTGACCGCGAGGGCGTTCGTCGAGCGCGCGCCGAGCAGGGCGCGGAACTCGCGCAGGACGAGGAGCGATCGGCCTGGGTGCACGGTGGTCAGGGTTCGGGCGGAGCCCCTGGCGGCTGCTCGGCCGCGGCTGGTTCCTCGGCCGGCGCCGGCTCGAGCGGGCCCTGGCCATGGAGCTCGACGAGGACCGTTCGTCCGCCGCGCGGTCCCTGCTGGTCGGTCGCGAAGCGGGCCACGCCCGTCAGCGTCCGACCGTCGCGGGTCGATCCACGGAGGATCCCTTCGGTCGAGCCGTGGCCGCTCTTCATCAGGACGCGGGCGGCCCATTGCTCATGACCGGCGTCGTCCTCCCAGGCGTCGATCGTGCAGCTCCCGATCGGCGTGTCGTCGAGGGTGACCTGGAGGAGCTCGAACCGGCGATGCCTGCGGACCACGGCCACAACGGTAGCAGGCCGGAGGGCGCAGTCAGCCGCGCGGGCGTTCCGAGTGGAGCGAGCGCGGCCTCAGTTCGTGGCTCGCCGCGTGCGCCAGCCAGGTCCGCCAGCCGTACGGATCGGTCGGACACCGCGGTGGAATCGGACAGCCAGATCGGGTCGGGGAGGAATGGAGCGGGAGACGGGGTTCGAACCCGCGACATTCAGCTTGGGAAGCTGACACTCTGCCAACTGAGTTACTCCCGCTCGGGAGAACGTGCAGTCTAGCGGCGCGCCGAGATCGTATCAACGCTGGCTCGGATGGGGGGTGGCGGTCCCGCGGCCGTCGATCTATGCTCCGGTCCGATCTCGGAGGGCGCAGGGTGGGGCACCGGCGGCCGAGTCGAGAGCGGGACGCTCGAGATGCAGAATCAGATCGCTGTCGGGTCGGGTGGGGCGGACCACGCGGACGACAGCAGGCGTGTGCGCGGCCTGCTGCTCGCAACCGCGTTCGCCGCGATGGTCGTCGGGACGATCGGCCAGCTGATCCTGCCGGCGCGAGGGAGTTCGTTCCTTGCCTGGCTCGACACCGCGGTCATCCCGGCCGTGGTCGTGATCCTGCTCATCGTCAATCGCCGCGATCGGCCGGACCTCCTCGTCGTCACGCTTGGCCTGCTCTACCTCGAGGCCATCCTGACCGCGAGCCTGTTCACGATCGGGCTCGCGTTCTCGATCGTCGTCCCGATCATCGGGATCGGCCTCGTCGGTCCGCGGCTCCACGGCCGCGCCTCGGTCGCGACGTACATCGGCGCCTGGGCCGTCGCGACGATCAGCGTCTTCATCGCCGAGTTCGGCAACCCGCCGAACCCGCTCGGCGCCGACGTCCCGTTGCTGACCGTCCTCGCGTTCGCGCTCGTGTCCGCCGGTGCTCTGGGGCTGATGTGGCGAGCGGGCAACCGCCAGGCGCAGGCCCTCGCGGCTGCCGATCGCGAGATCGCCGCCCGGATCGAGGCGAAGGCCGAGCTCGAGCGGACCGCCGACTTCCTCGACACGCTGATCCGATCGTCGCCGGTGGCGACGATCGCCCTCGATCCATCGGGCACCGTGACCCTCTGGAACCCGGCTGCCGAGCGCGTCTTCGGGTGGACCGAGATGGAGACGACCGGGAGAGCGCTGCCGCCCGGGGTGGCCGACACCGGCGACGACGACGTTGGCGGTCATGCCGCTGGCGTGAGCCTCCCCGATCGGATCCTGCGCTCCATGACGAACGGGCCGATCCGCGGCGATCGCATCCACGGGCAGCGCAAGGACGGCTCCGAGGTGACCGTCGAGCTGCACGTCGATTCCCGTGCGGACGTGGCGGGCCGGACCTCCGGAATGATCGTCCAGGCGATCGACGTCACGGCACGTTCACTCCTCGAGGCCCAGCTCCAGCAGGCGCAGAAGCTCGAGGCTGTCGGGAAGGTCGCGGGCGGCATCGCCCACGACATCAACAATGCGCTGACCGCGGTCGGCGGCTTCACCGAGCTCATCGAGGCCGAGTCGGACGATCCGACGGTCAAGGCGGATGCGCGCGCCGTCGCCGACGGCGTCGATCGGGCGAGCCAGCTGACCCGCCAGCTGCTCGCGTTCGCCCAGCGTTCGGCGCTCCGGCCGCAGGTCATCGACGCCGCCGACTTCGTCGACTCGATGGCGCCGGTGCTCCGGCGCCTACTCGGATCCGACATCGAGCTCATCGTCCGGCACGACGACGGACCGACGTCGGTCCACGTCGATCCGGGCCAGTTCGAGCAGGCGATCCTCCATCTCGCCGACAACGCGCTGGATGCGATGCCGGGCGGCGGGACGCTGACGATCGCGACCGGTCGGGCCGAAGTCGGGGCCCGCGCGGCGGTCCCGATGATCGCCATCACGGTGACCGACACCGGGGCCGGCATCCCGATCGAGTTCCGCGACCAGGTCTTCGAGCCGTTCTTCACGACGAAGGGCCGCGGCCCGGCCGGCGGTCTCGGGCTGTCGATGGTCCACGGGTTCGTCGCCCAGTCCGGCGGAGAGGTGGCCCTCGAGTCGACCTCGGGCGAGGGCACGACGATCGAAATCCGGCTGCCAGGGGCATCCGTCCAGCCGGCGGTCGGGGCCGTCGCCACACCTCGGCTGCCCGGCGGCCACGAGACGATCCTCGTCGTCGACGACGAGCCGGCGGTCGCGGCGTTCACGCGGCGCGCCCTCGTGGGGCTCGGCTACCAGGTTCTCGAGGCGGCCGACGCGCCGGCGGCCATCCAGGCGGCCCGGACGCACCCCGGCCCGATCGATCTCATCCTGTGCGACGTCGTCATGCCCGGGATGAGCGGTCCGGAGGCCGTCGAGGTGATCCGTCCCGGCCGGCCGGAGTCGGCGGTGCTGTTCGCATCGGGCTACACGGCCGACGCGATCATGGACCGCGGCGAGGTTCCGGCCGGGGTGGATCTTCTCGAGAAGCCGTTCACGGGCGCTTCGCTGGCGGCCCGGGTTCGGGAGGTCCTGGACGCCCGGCCGCCTGCCGCAGACGCCTGACCACCGAACAGTTCCGTCGGTCTCGGCGGTTGGATGGGATGTCGGACACCCCTCATCTCGGAGCACCCATGAGCCCAGCCGCCCGCACCATGCTCGTCTACTCGATCTACTCGTTCGGTCTCGGAGCGACGCTCCTCCTCGTCCCGAACATCCCCCTGCCGTTGTTCGGCCTCCCCCAGGCGGCGGAGGTGTGGATCCGCGTCGCCGGGATGACGGTGATCTTCCTGTCGTCGTTCTTCTTCATCGCGGCGCGCAACGAGTATCGCGAGATCTTCGCCGGGAGCGTCGTGACGCGGCTCGCGGTGCCGTTCTTCTTCGCCGGGTTCGCCCTCGCCGGCTACACGTCCTGGAACATCCTGCTGTTCACGCCGTTCGACGTCCTGTTCGCGCTCTGGACGTGGTCGAGCCTCCGTCAGACCGCCGTCACGGCCTGACCGGGTCCGCCGCGATCGTCGGCGCCAGCCCGAACCGCTCGATCACCCGGGGGTCCGCGAACACGCTCATCCGGCCGACGGCTGCGTCGTCGGCCTCGAGCACGAGCACCGCGAATGCGCCGAGCGCGTCTTCGCCCGGCGCGCCGGAGTAGATCGCGAACGCCGGCGCGCGGTTCGCGCCGACCGGCCGGAGCCGGATCCGGAGGCCCCCGACGAACACGGCATTCGCGAGGAACGCCGCGATGGCGTCGCGGCCACGGATCGTGAGCCCGGGCGGCATCGAGACGATGGCGTCGTCGCGGAGGAGGGCGACGAGACCCGGGATATCGGCGGCTTCCCAGGCGCGGACGTAGCGATCCAGAAGGTCGCGAAGGCGGCCGGTCGCCACGGCGGCTCCCTGGGCTCGGCTGCTCGTCGTCCCCGTCGCGCCATCCGTGGTGGCGATCGTCGCCCGGGCTCGATGGAGGGCGCTGTTCACGGCCGGGACCGACAGCTCGAGGAGGCCGGCCACCTCGGTCGCCCGCCAGGCCAGCACGTCGCGAAGGATCAGGACCGCGCGCTGGCGGGGCGGCAGGACCTGGAGCGCCGTGAGGAACGCCAGCGAGATCGACTCGTGGGCGTCGTAGCGGGCCTCCGGGTCACTGGCCGCGTCGAGGACGTCATCCGGGATCGGGCCGACCTCCGGCCGCTCAGAGGGACCCGCCGTGCGTCGCCGCCGTTCGATCGCGTCGAGGCACACGTTCGTCGCGATCCGGTAGAGCCACGCCCGCACCGAGATGGATTCGCGGAACGTCGCACGGCTGCGCCACGCCCGGGCGAACGCCTCCTGGACCGCGTCCTCCGCGTCGTCGATCGAGCCGAGCATCCGATAGCAGTGGACGAGGAGCTCGCGGCGGAACGGGTTCGTCCGCTCGCCGAAGTCCTCCGCAGACGCGCCGAGGAGGCCGGCCGGGTCGTCGGCGGCGGTCGCGGTCGGGATCACGAGGGGAAGGGTAACGCCCACGTCACGAACGCCTCGGTCGCGCGTCATCGCCCGGAACCCACACATCAAGACGCATCAACCGTCCCACCGGATCGGAGCCCCTCGTGCATTCTCGCTTCGCCGGCGTCGCCGCTGCGGCGCTCATCGTTCTCGCGGTCGTGGCCTGCAGCCCGACGGCTGCTTCGTCCTCGGCGTCCGCGGCACCCTCGGCGGCGCCCGTCGCCACATCCTTTGCCGACTACCAGACCGCGTTCTGCTCGTCGTTCACGTCCCTGATCCGCGCGGTCGGCAACCCCGACGCGAACACGCCGTCGGTCATGAGCAAGCAGCTCGACGACGCCGTGAAGGCCGGCAACGTCGCCGCCGCCCAGCGGGCGGCGGCCGCGATCACGGCGGAGCTCGAGACGGGCCGTCGGCAGGCCGCAATCGCCGCCGGCTGGCAGCCCGGCGTGCCCTCGAGCACCGCCCTGGACCGTGTCCTGCTGGCGTTCGAGGCGAACATCGCGGCCCGAGCCGCGACGGCGGCGCCCGGCGCATCCGCGGATCCGCAGGCCGCCTTCGAGCATGCTGGTGGCGTCCAGGCATGGACGGCACTCCTCTCGAGCCTCAGCACCATCCCGGTCCCCGCCGGAGCGACGCCGGCGCCCTGCAAGGCCTTCACCGGCTCGATCTGAACCGGCGTCCCAGACCACGGCCGGCTGCCGCGGCAGCCGGCCCCTCGATTCCCGCGGCCCTTCCGAAACCGCCCGCCTAGGCAACGACGTACCACCCAACGCGCCCCTGCGGTCACGGCCGCCCAGCGTGTCCCCGGACCGGCCGATCGCCGCGCATGGAGGACTGACGATGGCTCGACGCGCTTTCGTCGTGGTGGCAACCCTCGGATTGCTGGCCGCGATCGCGGCTCCGGCGAGTGCCCGGAACGTCAACGCCGACAACCTGTACGGCGTCCACTACCTCTGGTCGGATGTGCCGGGCCTCGCCGCCGGCACGGATTCGAGCCTGGTGAACGGCTGGGGCATCGTCGCCAGCCCCACGTCGCCGTGGTGGGTCTCGAACAATGGAACGAGCACCTCGACGCTCTACAACGGGGCGACCGGGGCGAAGCTCGGCCTGACCGTGACCGTGCCCGGCGCCCCGACCGGGATCGTCTGGAACGGCTCGGCTGCCGACTTCAAGGTCCAAGTCGGCACGGCCGATCCGGCCGCGTCGCGGTTCATCTTCGCGACCGACGACGGCCAAATCGCCGGCTGGAACGGCCAGGGCACGGCGGCGATCAGCGCCGCGACGACCCCGGACGCGGTCGATCTCGGCCTCGCGATCGGCAGCACCGGTGGCGCGAACTATCTTTACGCGGCGAACTTCGCCGGCGCCCGCGTGGACGTATTCAACGGCGCGTTCGGGGCGGCGACCCTGGCTGGCGACTTCACCGACCCCGGCCTGCCCGATGGATACGCCCCGTTCGGGATCCGGAACCTCGGCGGTGAGATCTTCGTCGCCTACGCCAAGCAGAACGAGGACGGAGACGAGGAAGTGGCGGGCGAAGGCCTCGGGGTCGTCGATGCCTTCGGGACGGACGGCACGTTCCACGGCCGGGTCGCGACCGGCGGCGAGCTCAACGCTCCGTGGGGTCTCGCCATGGCTCCGTCCACCTTCGGGAAGTTCAGCGGCGACCTGCTCGTCGGCAACTTCGGTGACGGCCGGATCCATGCCTACGGCTGGAACGGCTCGTCCTGGGAGGAGCGCGGCGTGATCAAGGGCGAGGACCATCGCCCGATCGCGATCGACGGACTGTGGGGGATCAGCTTCGGCAACAACGCCGGCGCCGGCCCCGCCTCGACGCTGTTCTTCGCGGCAGGCCCGGACGAGGAGCGCCACGGGCTGTTCGGCTCGATCACGGCTCCCTGAACCCCGCATCCACACGCCGGGCGGCCGACGCGGTCGCCCGGCGTCGTCATGAGGACGAGCCTGTCAAGCTGGAGGCCGAGGTCTCGTCCACGGGCTTGCTATCCTCGGGGGCCGATCCGTCCGCAGGGCCTCGATGCGACCACGCCTGTCCCAAGCCCGACGCGCGCCACTCCTCCTGATCGCGGCAGCCACGTTGACCCTGGTCGTCGCGGGCTGCGACTACATGGTCGCGGTCCCGACGGCTCGGCCGTCGCGCGCGGTCACGATCCCGGATCCGCTCCCCTCAGCGGCTCCCGAGGAGTCCGACGAGGCGCCGACCCTCCGTCCGGATCCGTCAACTCGGATCGGGCCCGACCTCATCGATTCCGCCAACGGGCTCGCGGATCTGGACTCCTATCGGGTCTCCGTCGTCACACGCGGCCTCGTCCCGTCGTTCACGACCGACGGTCTGGCGTCGATGACCTCGACCCTCGTCCAGGGCGAGGACCCAGCCGCCGACATCGCGATGACGGGTGTCGCGGGGTTCGAGGGCGGCCGGCTGCGGGCGGTCGTCATCGGCGACGAGGCGTGGCTGCGCGAGGGCAGTGGCGCGTGGCGGAAGTCGCCCGGTGGCGCCGCCGATTTCGACGCGGCGTTCACGACGATGTCCCCGGTCGGGCTCCTCACCGAGTTCGAGGGGTTGACGCCCGCGATCCGTCGTGCCGGAACCGCACAGCGCAGTGGAGTCAAGGTGATCCGCTATCACACCGACTCGGACGACGCGCTCGCCGCGACGGCCGGTCTCAGCGCCGGGTCTGCCGACGTCTGGCTCGCCACGACCGGCGGCTATCTGGTCGGGGCATCCATCCGTGGAACCTGGGATATCGAAGGGGTCGCGACGTCCGTGGAGCTGACCATCGACGTCAGCCGGATCAACGACCGAGCGAACCGGGTCACGCCGCCCGGCTGACGCACGCCGGTCGCGAGCCGTGAACGGCCCGATGGGCCTGCCCTGCTATCGTGCGGCCGTGGACCCGACCACCCGATCCGAGCCTCGCCGTCCGATCGAACGCCCGGAGACGGGACCTCTCGAATCGGTCTGGCTGGGCCGCGCGGACTACCGATCGACGTGGGCCCTCCAGAAGCGGCTCGCCGCTGCGCGAGCGGAAGGCGCGATCGGCGACCGGCTGCTCCTCGTCGAGCACCCGGCCGTCCTGACTCTCGGACGTCAGGCCGATGAAACCCACGTGCTGGCCTCGCCGGCGGAGCTCGCCCAGCGCGGGATCGAGCTCATCCGGGTCGAGCGCGGCGGGGAGGTCACCTATCACGGCCCCGGCCAGCTCGTCGCCTATCCGATCGTCGCGCTGTCGCGGCGCGGCCTTCTCCTGCGGCCGTTCGTCCGGGCCCTCGAGGCGGCGATGATCGAGACCTGCGCGGCGTTCGGTGTCGCGGCCGCGCGGCGTGAGGGCCATCCGGGCTGCTGGATCGCGCCGGACCGCGCCGCGCCACGCAAGATCGGGGCGCTCGGCATCCGGGTGGAGCGTGGCGTCAGCTATCACGGGATCGCGCTGAACGTCGATCCGGACCTCGCCGACTTCGACCTGATCGATGCGTGCGGCATGCCCGGCGTCGTCTCGACGTCGATCGCCGCGGAACGTGGCGAGCCCGGGACGCTCCGGTCGACCGACGCGGTGGCGGACGCGGCCGGCGTGTTCGCCCGAGCGTTCGCGGCGCAGATCGGCGTCGCGCTCGTCGAGACGGATCTCGCCGCGACGCCGGCCCTCGCGGCGGTCGGCTGACGTGGCCGCCGGCCTGTTCGAGCTGCGGAAGGACGCGATCACGGGTTGGTGGGTCGCCACGATCGTCGACCGCGCGTTCCACCGCGACCGCTTTGCCCGGGCCGCGGACCCGATCGACGACGGCGGCGATTGCCAGAACTGCCGGGTGCCGGCCGGCGACGGCGTCCGCGTGCGGATCCTCAAGGACTTCGCCTTCCACGTGGTCGGGACCGACGAGGAGGCGCGCGAGCTCGATGGCTCGGTGGCCCAGGTTTCTCTCCAGGAGGCGCGAGCGAGCGGCAGCTGGCGAACGATCGTTGCTCCGCCGCACGAGCATCGCGCCCTCCATGCCGTCGGCGTCGAGATGATCGTGGCGCTCCTCGACCAGGCACGCACGGCCCTCCATGACGCGCGTCGAACGGCACTGACGGATCACCTCCAGGTCGTCCAGAACTGGGGCGGTCAGGCCGGCGCACGCACGAACCATCTCTGCCTCGACCTGTACGACCTGCCCCAGGTCCCGCATCGGATCGCGGAGGAGCTCGGCGGGGCGGCGCGGTTCGTCATCCGCGAGGGCGAGTGCCCGTGGTGCCGGCTCGTCCGCGACGAGCCGAACCATCGCGAGCGACTCGTGTGGCAGGACGACGACACGATCGCGTTCGCCCCGTTCGCCTCGCGCTCGCCGTTCGAGGTCTGGGTCGTGCCGCGCCGGCACGATGCCGACTTCGGGCGAGCCTCGGACACCGCCGTTGCCGCGACCGCAGAAGCGCTGCGGCAGGTCCTCAGCTCGCTGTCGGTCACGCTCGACGGGCCGCCCTACAACCTCGTCCTGCACACGGCGCCTCTGCGCGAGCAGGTTGACGCGACGTATCACTGGCACTGGGAGATTCATCCTCGCCTCCGCGAGATCGCCGGCCTCGAGCTCGGGACGGGGCTGCCGGTCAATCCTGTCTCCCCCGAAGATGCCGTGGAGGAGCTCCTCGCCCGCACCCGACCGGCCACGGCCCGCGTGGAGGCGTCGGGCTGATGTCGATCACGCCGCTGGGAGGACGGCGTCACACAAGGCCGAACCGCCTCGTCTCTGGGCATCGGAGGGCACGCCGATCGTCGCGCGCCCCCCTCCCGTCACCGCATCCGGAGGCTTCATGGTCGGCGCGCTCGAAAACCGAATCGGCGTCAGCCGGGGATTCGGTGGGGGAGCGGCGATGAGCGGTGCCTGGGAACAGGATGCCGCCGCGGGGTTCGTCGAGGATCTCTTCGCGGCGCATCACAACGAGATCTACGCCTACCTGATCCGGATGCTCCGCGACCCTGAGCTCGCCGCCGACCTGACGCAGGACGCGTTCGTCAAGGCCTACCGCAACTACAACGTCCTCGAGAAGCCCGAGAACGCCCGGGCCTGGCTCTACCAGATCGCTCACCGCGTCGCCCTCGACCACATCCGCCGCCAGAAGATCGTCCGCTTCCTCCCGTGGACCGGCGAGAGCCACGGCGCTGCCCCTTCCACCGAACGCCTCGTGATGGACGCCCACCTCTCCGGCGACCTCCAGCGGGCGCTGGCGAAGATCCCCGAGCGCCAGCGCGCCGCGCTCCTCCTCGCCGAGATCCACGACCTGACCGGGCTCGAGCTTGCCGCCGCGCTCGGCGTCAGCCATGTCGCCGCGCGCGCCCTCCTCACCCGGGCGCGAGAGAGCCTGCGCCAGGCGCTGGCCGCCGAGCGCAAGGCCGATGCGGACGCCGAGGCACGCGCCGATGCCGCCGCGGACGCCGGATCGACGGGCGACCGTCGCTCGGGGGCAGCTCGATGACGATCGGCGGCCGGAACCGCCGGCCCGACGACTGGCCCTCGAGCCATGTCCGCGCCCGCGCCGCGATCTCGGAGCAGCTTGACGGCCCGATCCCGCCCGAGGAGACGGCCTGGCTCGCCGAGCACCTCGAGGCCTGCCCGGACTGTCGCCCGATCGCCGGAGCCTACGAAGCGCAGCAGCGCGAGTTGTGGTCCCTGCGGGACGTCATGCCGCAGCCGCCGCGCGATCTGTGGGCGCGAACCGCGGCCGCGATCGAGTCCGAGTCCCGGTTTCGCAGGCAACAGAAGCCGCCCCTCGGCTGGTCACCGAAGTTCCTCATCCCTTCTGCGCTCATCGCATCGGCCCTCGTCGTTGCCGTCGCTGCCGGAACGCTGACCTCCTCCTGGCGTTTCAACAGCGGCGGCGACGGGGCCGCGCTGCCGGTTGCCGCAGGATCCGTGGCGACGACGCCTGGTCCACGAAGCGGCCGCCCGGGCCCGACGAACATTCCGGTGAAGGCGAAGATCGCGGTCGTCACTCGCGGAGCCGACGGGGCCTTCACGATCACCGAGAAGAGCGTCGACGCGGTCTGTCCGAAGGACGCGACCGAACCATGCGACAGCAGCAGCGGAGGCGAGGACCATCCGGTCGCCCTCGAACAGGAGGCGTCCACGGTCTTCGGGTCCGTCGACAAGCAACGCCTGATCGTGTACAGCGATCCGACATCCGCGAAGAGCGGAACGGTCTCCGTCGTCAGCCTGACCGATGAGCCTGCCGCCACGCCAAGCGGCTCGCCTTCGGCCGCCAGCGCGCCGCCAACGTCGTCTGCCCCGCCCGCTTCGATCTCGACCGCGCCAGAGACGCCGACCGTGCCGTCCAGCTCCGAGCCGAGCCCGTCAGTCGGGGTGTCCGCACCGCCCGGCGGCCCGATCGAGATCGCCCACGACGTGGTCCTCGTCGGCCAGTCGGCGGCCTACTCCGCGAACGGCTCGTGGTTCACGTTCACGGCGCGCCCGGTCGACGGCTCGGCGGGGCCTGACATCTACGTCTGGAAGGTCGGCGAACCGCTCGCGACACCGGTCACGACCGACCATCGCTCGATCTTTGGCTCGTGGGTGGGCGACGTGATGGTCGGCAGCACCGTGGTCGAGGCGTCGATCGGCAACGGCTCATCGGCGAAGACGGAGCTCCAGCCCTCGTCCTATCTGCTCGACCCGTCGACACGGCAGATGACCCCATTGCTGCAGACCGGCCAGGCGTGGCGTCCCGCCGTCGACCCCACCGGCCGGCGGGCGATCTACTGGTCCGGCACGCTCCGGACGACGACGTCCCCAGGGTTCGCGCCGGACGCCGGCAAGCTCGTCCTGGGCGACTGGGGGACCGGGAGCAGGGCGCCGACCGAGGGACCGTTGCCGACGCCGCTGAAGGACGACCAGGCGAACGCCCGGCACGAGACGACGATCAGTGCAGGCCGGATCGAGGATTGGGACGCGCGCTGGGATAGCGAGGGAACGCACGTGGCGATCTGGATCGCCGACCCGCAGGACCCGACCGTGGGCCGGCTGAGCCTGTACGCCGTCGATTCGTTCGACGCGCGGATCGATCTGAAGACTCCGCTCCTCGACGGCGAACGCGCGAGCGCCGGCTACGCGATCTCCGACGGGCAGCTCGTCTGGGTTGAGCCCGCGACGGACGGATCGGCCACGAGCAAGGTCCAACTGATCGCCTGGAACGAGACCGGTGTCGGCAAGATCGGCACGCTAACGGACCCCGCGATCATCATCCGCTGACCCGCTCGCTGCCGAGCGTTTGCGGCGTCCCATCGATCGTCGGGGACGTGCGGAGCCGGCCTGCTGTGGAGCCCGGCGCGAGTCGACGGGGCGGTGTATTGTCGCCGCTCCAATGCGGCCTCCCAGGACGGTCGTAGGAGCGGCGCTCACCGCCCTCCTCGCCATGGCGGCATTACCGGGATATGCAGGATCAGTGGGCCCGTCGCCTGCCTCCGTCATTGATCCGGTGATGTTCCAGTCGGTCCAGGTCCCAGCGTTCGCAGCGACCGACCTCGCGGTCGAGCCGGCCGATGCCGCCTTCCGCGGCGCCGGCCCGATTGATGCGACGACGGCCTTCACGACGCCCGGCAAGGAGCCGAAGCGGGTCGTGCCGGACCGCCCGTCAGTCGCGGTGCCGGCCGCGCAGGGCGGCACGACGCTCAAGCCGCCGCTCTACCAGCTCACCGGCTACGCGACCTACTACGACAACGGAACGACGGCAATGCGCCTCCCGCGGGGGACGACCGTGATCGTGTGCGGCACCGGCGGTTGCATCGAGCGGGTCATCAGCGACTACGGGCCGATCGCGTCGTACAAGAACCGGATTGTCGATCTGTACACCCCGGACTTCTTCACCGTCTGCGGCTGCCCGAGTTGGTCCGGCACGGCGTGGGTCACGGTCTCCGTCTACTGACCGCTCCGAGCAGCCGCCGCTGCGACAGCCCTCGGGTATTCTTCTCGCGTCCCTCTTACGGCACAGCGATGCCGTTCAGGAGCCCCCGAGAGGCCCGGGAAGGAGCGATGAGCGGCCGGCAGATCATGACGGCGGACGAGATCCGCCGGGCGACGATCCGAATCAGTCACGAGATCGTCGAGAAGCAGGCGGGCACCGACCGTCTCGCGCTCGTCGGCATCCAGCGTCGCGGCGTCCCTCTCGCTCAGCGGATCGCCGACGCGATCGCCGAGCACGAGGGCGCACGTGTGCCGGTCGGCGCACTCGACATCACCTTCTATCGCGATGACTTGTCGCTGATCGCCCAGCAGCCGGTGGTCAAGGGCACCGACCTGCCGTTCGATCTCAACGGCTCCACGATCGTGCTCGTCGACGACGTCCTCTACACCGGCCGGACGATCCGGGCGGCAATGGACGCCCTCGTCGACTTCGGTCGGCCGCAGGCGATCCGGCTGGCGGTCCTCGTCGATCGCGGCCATCGCGAGCTCCCGATCCGGGCCGACCACGTCGGCAAGAACGTCCCGACCTCGCGCGAGGAGGTCGTGAAGGTCCAGCTCGAGGAGATCGACGGCGAGGACGGCGTGAACATCGAGCGAGCGGCCGTCGCCGCGACGGCGGCGCCCGTCGGATGACCCTGACCGATCGGGAGCCTCAGGCGGGCGCGCCGGCCTTCGAGGTCCCGATCGTCGATTCGCCGCCGGACGCGCAGCCGGTCGCCTGGAATCACCGCCACCTGCTCGACGTCGATGTCCTCTCCTGGGCCGACATCGAGCTCGTGATGCGCACGACCGACGCGATGCGCGAGGTCCTCGGGCGGCCGATCGCGAAAGTACCCGCGCTCCGCGGTCGGAACGTGACGATCCTGTTCTACGAGGCGTCGACACGGACCCGCGTCTCGTTCGAGGTCGCGGCGAAGAACCTCTCGGCCGACGTCGTGAACATCGCCGCGGCCACATCGTCGGTGACGAAGGGCGAGTCGCTCGTCGACACGGTGCGGACCGTCGAGGCGCTCGGCGCCCAGATGCTCGTCATCCGGCACCCGGTCTCCGGGGCACCCTATCTCGCCGCCGACACGTTCTCCGGATCGGTGTTGAACGGCGGCGACGGCTGGCACGCGCATCCGACCCAAGCGCTCCTGGATCTCTACACGATGCGCGCCCG
>DASXTH010000092.1:0-24912 GCA_036505555.1 Candidatus Limnocylindrales bacterium
GATGATCACATCGAGCCCGAGCTGACGGGCGATGTCGACGGTCTCGTCCTTCGACACATCGTCGACGAGGATGATCCCGTCGACGATGTCGTGGGGGATGTCGGCGTACGTGCGCTCGAGCGTCCGGGCCGCGTTGTAGGCGGGCATGACGACGACGACCTTGCCGTGCGCGGCCGGCAGAGCGGATCCGGCGTCGCTCGCGGCGGCGACGTCGCTTGGGCGGTCCACGAGGCGGAAGCCTACTCGATCGGTCGGGTCCCGGGCGCCCCGACGAACGTCCCACAGGCGGAGGACCCGAGGAGCGGGCGGCGGATCGGACCCGCCGGCCACGGCCGCGTCATCGGCGCGACATCGACGGTTTTGCCCGATGTGCAAGGATGTCGGGAGCCCAAGCATCCTCGGAGACACCATGCTCGAACGCTTCTTCGGCGGCAAGGTCGACCCGGCCATCGCCGATCGAATCCCGCCCGGCCAGTACAAGACCGACAAGTTCCCGGTCCTCCACTACGGCTCCGTGCCGCGGACCGATCTCACGACCTGGAACTTCAAGGTGTACGGCGAGGTCGACAACCCCTTCACCCTGACGTGGGAGCAGTTCAAGGCGCTGCCGCGCAAGTCGGTTCACACGGACATCCACTGCGTCACCCGCTGGACGAAGCTCGACACCGACTGGGAAGGCGTCCCGATCCAGGAGATCCTCAAGCTCGCCCAGGTCCGCCCGACCGCGACGCACGTCGTCTCCCACGCCGAGCAGGGTTACACCGCCAACGTCCCGCTGAGCGTCCTCGATGACGACGACGTGCTCCTCGCGGACACGTACGACGGCCAGCCGCTCGAGCTCGAGCACGGCTATCCGCTCCGTCTTTTCATCCCGAAGAAGTACTTCTGGAAGTCGAGCAAGTGGGTCCGCGGCCTGGAGTTCCTCGACCACGACCAGCTCGGCTTCTGGGAGCGCTACGGCTACAACAACGACGCCGATCCCTGGAAGGAAGAGCGCTTCAGCGAGTAGCCAGGCTCAGGACGACGCGCCGCCAATCGCGGCCAGCGCCGCGCGATCCATCCGGAGCGCGCTGAGCCCGAGCCCGGACCAGCCGGCCCCGAAGGCCCCGAGCGCCACGATCGACGCCAGCGGCCCGAGCGCCTCGGGAATGAAGCTGACCACGCCCATCAGGTTCGGCACGAGGATCAGCACCCCGACCGCGGCCGCGACCAGGACCGCGGCCGCGCCGCGCGAGAGGCTGCTCGCGCGCCACGTCGCGAACGCGAAGAGGCCCGAGCCCATGATCATCAGGAGCGTTCCGATCATCCAGACGTACCACGGACTGACGTCGCCCAGGAACGGGCCGTCGCCGACCGTCGCCATCCCGTAGTAACCGACCAGCGAGATGACCGCGCCGAGCGCCGGGATCCCGAAGGCGAGCCAGATCAGGCGCGGGTAGGCGCGAGCCTGGAACGCGCTCAGGCCGATCATCGCCACGAGGAGGCTCGCCGTCGCGATCAGGGCCAACGACGCAAAGAGCCCATCGAATTCGGTCGCGCTGCTCCCGGCGATCCCGATGAACCAGAGCACGCCGCCAAACAACGCGGCGATCCCTCCGATCCGGAGTGACATGGCAAAGCCCCTTCCGTGTTCGGACGCGGCCCCCAGGCCGCGGAGATGCAGATGGGCGTCGAGGGCGCCGAGCACGACATCGGCGACATCGAACGGGCCGAGGGGTCGCTCGGCGAGGATCTCGGCGAACTCGTCGCCGTAGCGGGCGCGCCAGCGCGCGGGGTAGCAGCGGAGAAGCAGGGCGCGCATCACGTCACCGCGGTGCGCGGCCGAGCCGGCGCAAGCCGAGCTCGGCGAAGGCGGTCAGCTCGTGGAGCTGCTCGCGCAGGATCGTTTCGCCAACTCCGGTGAGCCGATAGGGCCGGCGCCGGTCGACGGGTGCCAGGGCCTCGATCAGACCACGCTCCTCGAGCCGGGCGAGCGCCGCGTAGAGCGTGCCCGGCCCGAGCGGCCGGCCCGTGCCGGCCTCGACGTCGGTCATGATCGCGTAGCCGTGCTTCGGCCCTTCGCTGAGGCTGACGAGGATGAGCAGGGCGGGTTCGGCGAACCGGCCGAGCTCAGGGATCTGGGGCGTCAATGTTCGGGTCTCCGTGAGTCGTCTGACGATATATCGTAAGACGTACTATCCACCCGAGCGCGCCGGCCTGTCAAGCCCCGGCTCGTCGCCATCCGCTCCCACATCTGGCCAGACATTCACCGGCAGAGTGGGCGGAGCGCCGGCCCTACGTGGACGCTCGCATTCGGGGTTGGATCGCTGCGTGCGAGTGGGCCGTGCAGTCTCCCGGGTGCTACCTGGCCAGAACAACGAGGGCTCAGACCGCTTCGGCGAGCGGCTCCGCGAATTGGCTCTCGTACAGCTCGGCGTAGGCGCCGCCGCGGACCAGCAGCTCGTCGTGCGTGCCCTGCTCGACGATCGCGCCCTTCTCCATGACGAGAATCGTGTCGGCGTCGCGGATCGTCGAGAGGCGGTGGGCGATGACGAACGTCGTCCGGCCCTTCATCAGCTCGGCCATCGCCCGCTGGATCAGGACCTCGGTTCGCGTGTCGACCGAAGACGTGGCCTCGTCGAGGATGAGGATCGGCGGGTCTGCCAGGAACGCTCGCGCAATCGTCAGCAGCTGCTTCTCGCCGGCCGACAGGTTCGTCGCGTCGTCGTCGATGACCGTGTCATAGCCGTCGGGGAGCGTCCGAACGAAGTGATCGACATGCGCCGCCTCGGCCGCGGCGCGCAACTCCGCGTCGGTCGCGCTGAGCCGGCCATACACGATGTTCTCGCGGATCGTGCCGTGGAACAGCCACGTGTCCTGGAGGACCATCCCGAACGAGCGGCGCAGGTCGTCGCGAGGCAGGTCGCGAGTATCGATCCCGTCGATCGTGATCCGTCCGCCATCGAGCTCGTAGAAGCGCATCAGCAGGTTCACGACGGTCGTCTTGCCGGCACCGGTCGGCCCGACGATCGCGACCGTGGCGCCGGCGCCGACGTCCAGGGACAGGTCGTCGATCAGCGGCTGTTCGGGGAGGTAGCGGAACGAGACGTCCTCGAGGCGGACCGCCCCAACTGGGGCGTCCAGGCGGGCGGGTTCGGCAGGATCGGCGAGCTCCTCGGGCTCATCGAGGAGCTCGAAGACGCGCTCGGCCGAGGCGACGGCCGACTGGAGGACGTTGACGATGCTTGCTGTCTGGATGATCGGGAACGTGAACTGGCGCGAGTACTGGATGAACGCGACGACGTCGCCGATGCTCATCTGGCCGGCGGCGACGCGGAGCCCACCGATGACGGCGATGGCGACGTAGTTCAGGTTCGAGATGAACGTCATCGCGGGCTGGATGATCCCGGAGATGAACTGCGCCCGGCGACTCGCGTCGAAGAGGCGTTGGTTCTCGCGGTCGAAGACCTCGATCGCCTCGCGCTGGCGGCCGAACGCCTTCACGATCGAGTGGCCCGTATGCATCTCCTCGACGTGGCCGTTCAGTGCGCCGGTGGATGCCCACTGGGCGACGAACTGCTGCTGCGAGCGACGGACGATCGCGATCGTCACCGCCAGCGACGCAGGCACCGCGAGCAGGGAGATGACCGCGAGGATCGGGCTGATCGTGAACATCAGGATCAGCACACCGACGATCGTCAGGAGCGAGGAGATCAGCTGCGTCAGGCTTTGCTGAAGTGATTGGCCGATGTTGTCGATGTCGTTCGTGACCCGGCTCAGCAGGTCGCCGCGCGGATGGCTGTCGAAGTAGCGGAGCGGCAGCCGGCCGAGCTTCCGGTCGACGTCCGCCCGGAGCTTCACGACCGTCCGCTGCGTGACACCGGCCATGATCCAACCCTGGATCCAACCAAAGATCGAGCTGATGACGTAGACCCCGACGAGGAAGGCGAGGATCCCGCCGAGGGCTCCGAAGTCGATGCCGGCCGGGTTCAGGTGCATCCCGGAGAGCATGTCCGCGAGGCGATCGTTGCCCTGCGCGCGGGCGCCGTCGATGACCTGCTGCTGGGTCACGCCATTCGCGAGGAACTGCTTGCCGAGCGCGCCTTCGACGATCCGGTTGACCGCCTCACCGAGGATCTTCGGGCCGACCACATTGAACGACACGCTGACGACGGCGAGCAGGACGACCAGGACGATGAGCGGACGCTCCGGCCGGAGTGTCCCGAACAGCCGCTTGAGCGAGCCGCGGAAGTCCTTCGCCTTTGCGGGCGGCATCCCCATGCCCATGCCCATCATCCCCGGGCCGCGACCGCCGCCGGGGCCCATCGGCCGGCCGCCCGGCCCGCCCGGTCCACCCGGGCCGCCGGCGCCTGGTCGGAACACGGCCGAGCCGGGACCGCCGGGGCCGCTCGGACCGCCGGGGGCGCCTGAGCTGCCCGTGCCGCCGGGAGGGCCGCCGCTGCCAGGTCGCCCGCTCACGCGACCGCCTCGGCTTCGGAGAGCTGCGAGTAGACGATCTCGCGATACGTCTCGTTCGACTGCAGCAGTTCGCGATGCGTGCCGCTCCCGACGATCCGGCCGTCGTCCATGACGATGATCCGATCGGCGTTGAGGATCGTCCCGACGCGTTGGGCGACGATGATCACCGTGGCGCCATGGAGCTCACGATCGAGGGCCGCCCGCAAACGCGCGTCCGTCGCGAAGTCCAGCGCCGAGAAGCTGTCGTCGAAGATGTAGATCGGGGCGTTCTTGACGATCGCCCGGGCGATCGCGAGCCGCTGCCGCTGGCCGCCCGACACGTTCGCGCCGCCCTGAGCGATCGTCGCCCCAAGCCGGGCCTCCATCTCCTCGACGAAATCGCGGCCCTGGGCGATCTCGAGGGCCCGCCACAGCTCGTCCTCAGTCGCATCGGCCTTGCCGAATCGCAGGTTGCTCTCGACCGTCCCGCCGAAGAGGAACGCCTTCTGGGGGATGACCCCGATCTGCGCCCAGAGATCCTCGCGATCCATCGCCGTGATGTCCACGCCGTCGACCAGGACAGAACCGGAGGTCGCGTCGTAGAAACGCGGGATCAGGTTGACGAGGGTGCTTTTCCCGCTGCCGGTGCTCCCCACGATCGCGGTCGTCTTGCCAGGTTCGGCGCGGAACGAGATGTCCCGGAGGACCGGCTCCTGGGCGCCGGGGTAGCGGAACTCGACATGGCGGAACTCGACCACGCCGCGCTCGGGCCCGGTGATGTCGGGTTTCACCGGTTGGGCCGGGTCATGGATCGAGGGGGCGGTCTCGAGAACCTCGCGGATCCGCCCGGCCGAGACCGCGCCACGCGGCACGAGGACGAACACGAACACCGCGGTCAGCGTGGCGAACAGGATCTGGCCGAGGTACTGGAGAAAGGCCGTCAGGTTCCCGATCGACAGCGCGCCTTCCTGGACGCGGAGCGCTCCGAACCAGATGGCCGCGACCGTCGAGAGGTTGAAGATCGCGAAGATCACCGGCTGCGTGAGCGCGAAGAGCCTGGCGGCGCGGAGTTGCGTGCCGTACAGGTCGAGGCTGGCGGTGTCGAACCGCGCCTCTTCGTGACGGGTCCGGACGAAGGCCCGGATGACCCGGACGCCGGCGAGGGTCTCGCGCATGACCTGGTTGATCCGGTCGATCTTCTCCTGGGTGGCGCGGAACAGCGGGATCGCCCGGCTCATGACGAGACCGATGACGAGCCCCATCAGCGGGATCACGACGAGGAGGAGGGCGGACAGTGGGACGTCCGTCCGGAGGGCCATGAAGACACCGCCGACGATGAGGATCGGCGCAGAGACCATGACCGTCAGGGCGACGAACACGACCTGCTGGACCTGCTGGACGTCGTTGGTGTTCCGCGTGATCAGTGACGCCGGCCCGAACTGGTTGACCTCGACCTGGCCGAACGTCTCGACCTTGCTGAAGACTGCGCTCCGGACATCGCGGGCGAAGCCGTTGGCGACCAGGGCGCTCAGGTACACGCTCGCGATCGCGGCGATGCCGACGATGACCGTGATCAGGAGCATGAACGCGCCCACCCCGAGGATGTAGTCGGTGTCGCCCTTGACCACGCCGTTGTTGATGATGTCCGCGTTGAGGTCCGGCAGGTACAGGTTGCCGATCGCCTGGACGAGCAGGAGCCCGACGACGACGAGCAGCGGGTTTCGATAGGGCGCGAGGTACGTCCGGAGGAGGGTGATCACTCGGCGTCTCCGGCTTCGGGGGTGGTGCGGGTCTCGGGTGCAGGACCCAGCTTGACGGCGAGGAGCCCGTGCTCGGCCTGCTCGATGTGGAGCGCCTGGCGTGCCGCACGCATCGCCCGCAGACCGGTCCGCAGCGCGGTCAGCTCGTCCGCGTCGAGGCGCCCAAGCAGCGTCGTGAGACGCTTGCGCCGTTCATCGGTCATGTCCCGGAACACCGCCGTACCGGTCGCGGTTGGTCGGACGATGACGACCCGCCGATCCTCCTCGTCGTGGACGCGCTCCACGAGCCCACGCTCCTCCATCCGCCCGATGATCCCGGTCATGCTCGCGACCGAAACGTCCAGGGTGTCGGCGAGACGGGACATCGCCAGGGGGCCGTCCGCTTCGAGGATGGTCAGGACGTGGAGGTGGATCAGGCTCAGGGAGCCTTTGAGCCACGAGCGGAACGCCATCATCCGCTCGCGCGGATTCCAGGACGTCATCTCGTCGACGAGCTCGGCGACGAGCGCGTCGCGGGTCGGTTCAGGGTCGTTACTCAATGGCACGTGAATAATCTATCTGGCGCTAAGCGAGCCGTCAACCGAGTACTCAGCTGCGGCGCGCTCCGCCGATCTTGGCGTCCGGGCGGAAGAAGCGCAGCCGGCGCTGGAGGAGGAACGTCTCCCGATCGATCAGCGCGAGCAGCCCGCGGAGGCGGGCCTCGGTTGTGGCCGCCTCCAGCAGCGCCTGACGTCGCGGCGACTCAACCTGGAGGATCCCGGCGAGCAGGTAGGAGAGGACCGTCGGGTCGTCGGGGATCATCACCCGGCGGCGGCGCGGCGTCTCGGCGTCGCCTTCACCGCTCGCGCCAGCGTCGGGTTCGGAGGCCGAGCCCTCGGCCGCGATCGGGCGCTGGAACGTGGATCGCTTTCCTCGGCGGGGCTCGCCCTCCTCGGGCTCCGGGCGCTCCGCGGGCTCCTCGGGTTCGTCCGGGGTGTCGGGTTCGCCAGGCTCGTCGTCCTCGGTCTCGACCTCGACCCGGACGTCGATCTCGTCGGCCGTCTCCCCGCTCCGCGGCTGGAGGAGCTCCAGATAGGCGACGAACCGTCGCGTCGCGGTCATGGCAAGCCGCTGGGCGACGACGTCGTCACCGACCGACTCGTCGAGGACGGCGACCTCCGCCACGAGATACGGCCGCTTGCCGCTCAGGACGCGCCGAATCTCGAACCGCTTCGTCCCGACGACGAGGAGGTCGTACCGGCCGTCGTCGTAGCTGCCCGCATCGCGGATCTCCGCGATCGTCCCGATCCCGGCGAACGAGATGGACCCCGTGCCGACCTCACGGCCCTCGCGGATCAGCACGACCCCGAACGGGGACGTCGTCTCGAGGCAGTGCCGGATCATGGACCGGTAGCGCTCCTCGAAGATGTGGAGCGGCAGGGCAATGCCCGGGCAGAGCACGGTGTTGAGCGGGAAGAGCGGCAGTTCCATCCGGCGGTCGTCTCGCTCGGGCGGGGTTGGAGCGGCGAGGGCCGCTCGGCTCAGTCTAGGGAATCGAAACAGCCGCCGGTCGGACCGGCGGCTGCCGTGGTGGCGCGGTGGCGGCTCGGCGGCCGCCGGCCTCAGGCGATCAGTGGGCGCAGCCCCGGGCGGAACCCGCGTCGTCGGCGGTGCGGAAGCTCGAGCCACAGCCACAGGCGGCGACCGCGTTCGGGTTGTTCACCGTGAAGCCGGCGCCCATGAGCGTGTCGACGTAGTCGATCTCCGAGCCCTTGAGGAGGTCGATCGACTTGCCATCGACGTAGACCTTCACGCCGTTCGCCTCGAGGATGTTGTCCTCGGCGGTCGGGGCGTCCTCGAGCATCATCCCGTAGCGGAAGCCGGAGCAGCCGCCGGAGTAGACATACACGCGCAGGCCGATCTCCGGGTTCGTTTCCTCGGCCGTCAGCTCGCGAAGCTTCGTGGCAGCTGCATCGGACAGACTGACGACGGTCGGCTGCATTTCCAACATCGAGTGAGGCCTCCTCCGGAGGTGGTGACGGTGCTCGGATCGGTTCTACGCATGTGGGCGGGGTTCGTCGATGGCCCGATCGTACGCGGCGCAACGGATTCCGGCAAGAGTGGCGCCGAAATCCCGCCGCGACGAGCCCGCCGGCGTCAGCTCTCGACGCGTTCGACGACGGTCGCGATCCCCTGCCCCACCCCGATGCACATCGTGGCCAGGCCCCAACGCCCGCCGGTGCGGCGCAGCTCGTGGCTGAGCATCGTGATCAGGCGAGCGCCGCTCATCCCCAACGGATGGCCGAGCGCGATCGCCCCGCCGTTGACATTCACCTTGGCGGGGTCCAGCCCGAGCTCGTCGATGCACACGATCGACTGCGAGGCGAACGCCTCGTTCAGCTCGACGAGGTCGAGATCGTCGGCCGTGATCCCGGCCCGTTCGAGGGCCTTGCGGGTGGCCGGCACCGGGCCGTAGCCCATGATCGCGGGGTCGACGCCGGCGACGGCGGTCGACACGATCCGGGTCATCGGCCGCAGGCCCAGGTCGCGCGCCCGGCCTGCCTCGACGAGCAGCACCGCCGACGCGCCGTCGTTGATCCCGGAGCTGTTCCCGGCCGTGACCGTGCCGCCGTCGCGGAACGCCGGCCGGAGTCTGCCGAGGGCCTCGGTCGTCGTGTCGGCCCGGGGGTGCTCGTCGCGCTCGACAACGACTGGCGGGCCCTTCTTCTGCGGGATCGCGATCGGGACGATCTGCTCGTCGAAGCGGCCGGCCTCGATCGCCGCGACGGCCTTCTGGTGCGAGGCGAGGGCGAAGGCGTCCTGGCGCTCCCGGTCCATCGTCCAGCGCTCGGCGACGTTCTCCGCGGTCTCGCCCATCGAGTACGGGTAATGGAGGGCCGCGAGCGCGGGATTGAGGAACCGCCAGCCAAGCGTGGTGTCCTCGAGCTCGCGCGGGCCGCGATCCCAGGCCGCCGCTGGCTTCGCCATGACGTACGGCGCCCGCGTCATCGACTCGACGCCGCCGCCGATGAACACGTCACCGTCGCCCACCGCGATCGCGTGGGCCGCGGAGTTGACCGCCTGGAGGCCCGACCCGCATAACCGGTTCACGGTCAGACCGCCGACCTCGATCGGCAGGCCGGCCAGCAGCAGCGCCATCCGGGCGACGTCGCGGTTGTCCTCGCCGGCCTGGTTCGCGCAGCCGAGGATCACGTCCTCGATGAGCGACGGGTCGATCCCCGAGCGTTCGACGACGGCGCGGATCGCCGAGGCAGCCAGATCGTCCGGGCGGACGGCGGCCAGCGCGCCGCCATAGCGGCCGATCGGCGTTCGGACCGCCTCGATGACCCATGCGTCACGAAGCGGTCGATGGAGGTCTCGGGTCACGCGCTCGATTGTATGGCCGGCGCCGGTGCGATCACCGCGACGGTGATCGATCGCGGTGTCCGGCTTCATGACGCCGCCACCTCGCAGGCCTGCTTGACCCCGGCCGGAGAATGACCGGGAACGCAGGTCGACGAGCCTCGGGCGGCCGGAACGGCAACCCGGGCCTCGCATCGGGAGCGCCCGCGCGCCGTCACGGAACCTTCACGGATCGGATGATCGGAGGGATCGGACATGGATGCGCTCGGATCGCCTGCGGTGACCCGCGGGCGGCTCGGTCCCGACCCACGTTGGCCCCGAGCCCGCATCGTCGCCGCGCTCGCGGCGCTGGTGCTCGGAGGTGTGCTCGTCATCGGCTGCGGCACTTCAGGCTCCACCCCACCGCCGACCGACCAGCAGCGTCAGGCCGATCTCTATGCGATCAATCAGATCGAGGTCAGCTGGCACAAGGCATCGTCGACCAAGGACCTCGATCTGATGATGTCCCTGTGGGCCGACGACGCGACGTTCACGACTTCGTCGAAGACCTATACGGGCAAGGCGGCCATCCGCGATTTCTTCGCCACGCAGGCTGCTCCGTTCAAGCCGGAGAACCACTGGGTCTCCGACACGCCCGCCTACAAATCGAAGGCCACCGTCGATGGCGACAAGGGAACGCTCTACTTCCAATGCGACTACATCGACATCGACACCAAGCAGGTCAAGGTGGTCGTGAGCGCGGACCAGCAGGTGGCACGTGTCAACGGCACGTGGCTGATCAAGGCCACGATCTCGGCGACACCGGGCCTCGGGTACTGACCGGGCCGTGGCTCGGGTGCCGTCCGGGGCCCGTCCATCGGGTGGCGACAACGGGCTGATCCGGGCGGTCCAGCGCCTCCCGCTCGACGTCCGCTCGAAGCTCCTGGTGGCGCTCCTGGGTGGGGTTGTCCTCCTGGTCGTCACCGGACTCCTCGGGCTCCGCGCGATCCTCGACTCGAGCCAGCGGGCAGATCAGCTGCGCGACCTCCAGCAACGGGCCGCTGCCTATCGATCGCTCCAGACCGCCGTCGAGGAGGTGCGCTTCCTGCTGGCGCTCCGGGCGGGCGGTCCCGATCTCCGCCTCTACGTCGGAGCGACGCCGTCGTCGTCCCCGAGCAGCGAGTCGCTCGCCAACCTTGACGAGGCGATCGCCACCACGGTCGCGACACGGCTGGGCCCCGGCAGCGAGCTCGGCAGCCTGACGTTCGTCCCGCCACCGGCCGAGGGAGCCCTTCTCGCCTCGATCTCGGCCGCTGAGACCGACCTCCGGACGGTTGTCGAGCAGATCCATCGCCTCGATGCATCCGGTCAGAGCGACGCGGCAACCGCGCTCCAGGGCTCCCGTGCCGAGCCGCTCATCCACGACCTCGAGAGCCTGACGGACCGGCTCGTCGGCGCCACCGGCGCGGCAACCGATGCGCTGATCACCGAGGACCGGACATCCCTGGCCGATTCTGAGCGGACCTTCGCCGTCGTGGCCCTGGTCAGCGTTCTGCTCGCCCTCGGCCTGGGCTACGTCCTGTCACGCTCCGTCGTCGGGCCGATCCAGCGGATGGAGGCCCGCCTGACATCGATTGCGGCCGGCGAGTTCGACGGACGCGTGGATGTCGCGAACCGGGACGAGCTGGGCGCCCTGGCGGACAACATCAACCGGATGAACGACGAGCTGGGCCGGCTGTACGCGGAGCTCGACAGCGCGAGCCGCCACAAGTCCGAGTTCCTCGCCAACATGTCGCACGAGCTGCGAACCCCGCTGAACGCCATCATCGGGTTCTCCGAGGTCCTGATCAGGGGGATGGCCGGGCCGCTCAACGACACGCAGCGCCAGTACGTAGACGATGTGCTGGATTCGGGCCAACACCTCCTTTCCCTGATCAATGACATCCTCGACCTGTCGAAGGTCGAAGCCGGCCGGATGGAGCTGGCCCTGAGTGACGTGTCGATCGCCGAAGCTCTCGAGCGGGGCGTGACGATGCACCGCGGCAGGGCCGACCGGAACTCGGTCGCCCTGGACCTCCGCGTGGACCCCGACGTCGGGTCGATCCGGGCAGACGAGCGGAAGATCCGCCAGGTCGTCTTCAACCTCCTGTCGAACGCGGTGAAGTTCACGCCGTCCGGGGGTCGGGTGGAGGTGAGCGCCGTTCGCCACGACGCCGTCGTCGAGATCGCCGTCGCCGATACCGGGATCGGCATCGCTCCGGCCGATCAGGAGCGGATCTTCGAGGAATTCCAGCAGGCGCGCGGAACCGCGTCCGGGCCGAGCGACGGGACGGGCCTCGGCCTCACGCTCTCGCGGCGGTTCGTGGAGCTCCACGGCGGTCGCCTGTGGGTGGAGAGCGAACCGGGCGCTGGTGCGACGTTCCGCTTCACGCTCCCCGTGGCGGTCGCGGCGTGACCGACGCCGACGACCTCCTCGTGCTCATCGTCGACGACAACGAGCGCAACCGTCGCCTGGCGCGTGACGTGCTCCGGTTCGCCGGCTTGCGGACGATCGAGGCCGAGACCGCGCTGGTCGGGATCGAGGCGGCGATCCTGTCTTCCCCGGACGTCATTCTCATGGACGTCCGGCTGCCCGACCTCGACGGACCCGCGGCATTGACTCGTCTTCGGGCGGACCCGCGGACTGCGCGCATCCCGATCGTGGCGGTGACCTCGTCTGCGATGATGGGCGACCGGGAGCGGCTTCTCGGGTTCGGGTTCGACGGCTACCTGGAGAAGCCGATCAACGTGCCGGAATTCGCTGACCAGGTGCGCGCCCAGGCGCGACCCGGGGAGGGACGACGATGACGAGCGCCGGGCGGGTCCTCGTGGTCGATGACGTCGCTCGCAACGTCCGTCTCCTCGACGCGCTGCTCACGCCCGAGGGGTACGACGTCGTGACCGCGGGCTCGGGGGCCGAGGCGCTCCAGCGGGTGGCAGAGCAGGCGCCGGACGTGGTCTTGCTCGACATCCGGATGCCCGACATCGACGGATACGAGGTGTGTCGCCGGATCCGGGCGGATCCCGCAACGGCCTTCCTGCCGATCATCATGGTCACGTCGGCCGAGGACGAGGAGCGAGTTCGCGCCCTCGACGCCGGTGCTGACGACTTCGTGGCCAAGCCCCTCAACCCGCCGGAGCTCCTCGCTCGCGTCCGTTCGCTGATCCGGATCAAGCAATCGCATGACACGATCGCCCGCCAGGCCACCGAGCTGGCCGCCCTGAACCGCGACCTCGAGACCCGGGTGACCGCCCAGGTCGCGGAAATCGAGCGCCTTGGTCGACTTCGGCGGTTCCTGCCGCAGCAGCTGGCCGAGGTCGCCCTCTCGTCCGGCGCCGATGCGCTCCTCGAGAACCATCGGCGGGAGATCGCTGTCGTGTTCGCCGACCTGGCCGGTTGGACGGCATTCAGCGAGACGACGGAGCCCGAGGAGGTGATGGGCGTGATCCGCGAGTTCCACGAGACGGTGGGCGAGATCCTCGCCCGCCACGAGGCCACCGTTGGCTGGTTCGCCGGCGATGGCGTCATGGCCTGGTTCAACGATCCCTACCCGGTCCCGAACCCGGCGGCGAGCGCCGCAGCGATGGCCATCGAGATGCGCGATGCGATGGTCCGCCGGGCGACGAACTGGCGCCATCGGGGCCACCAGCTTGACTTCACCGTCGGCATCTCGCTCGGATTCGCGACGATCGGCACGATCGGCTTCGAGGGGCGGCATGAGTACGGCGCGGTGGGCACCGCCTTGAACCTCGCCTCCCGCCTCTCCGACGAGGCCGGTCCTGGCCAGATCCTGATGAGCGCCCGGGCGTTCGCGGCGGCCGAGGACCAGATCGACGCCGAGCGGATCCCGGACCTCAAGCTCAAGGGGTTCGCCAAGCCGGTCATGGCGTTCAACGTCAAGCGGTCGAAGCCGACCGCGCAGTCCGCGAAGCCAACCACCACCAACTGACGCAGTCGAAACGGCCCCGGCGCGCGCGTCCGGGGCCGTCGAGAGCGGGGGCGGCTGCTACTGCACGCCGCAGAGTGGGTCAGGCTGGTCGATCCGGCGCGACGCGCCGGAGGGGATGATCTGCGTCGTGATCCACGCCGCCTGGACGCTGCCTTCGTTGCGGGCGAGGATCGGGTCGTACGGGGACTCGATGTAGCCGTGACCGGCCGTCACGGTTGTGACGTTGCAGCTCGAGTCGTAGAACGTCAGCGAGCCTGCGGTGATGTTCACGAACACCGCGCCGGTGTGCTCGTGCCAGCCGGAGGTCCAGCCCGAGATCGCGGTCTGGCTGACCTGGAGGACCTCCAACTGGTCCTTGGTCCGGAGTTTGATGGGATCGCTGTTGAAGTTGACCTCGTTCATCGTCGTGCCGTCGGCGAGGACGACCGCTGTCAGGCCGCCGGCCGGGCCGGCCGGCGTGGCGGTCGCGACGCCGCTGCCGACGAATGCGGCAACGACCGCGAGAGCGGCGCCGACGAGCAAGAGTCGTCGAGGTGCCTTCGATGTCGATGGATGCATGACGGACTTCCTTTCGAACCTGTCGGTTTGATCGATCGAGCTCAGGGCGCCATCCATGGCCGGCGCCATCGAGTCGATCTGGTCGTCCGTCTGGGCAAGTGCTCGACGGACGGTGCTGAGCACGAGAAGACCGTCGCACTACGTCGGTCCCACGCGTAGCGGCGAGCCAACAACGAATCGGTCGGCGTGGACGACCGACCGGAGAGCGTCAGCGGACGCGCTACGTGTCGCTTACGGCACTCTCCCGGAGTCGCGGCGCTGACACCGTGGGTGTGCCGCCTGCGACAGTCCCGCGATCCGCCGAGGGGCGACGTCTACTTGGGGTGACGGGCGCGCTCGAACGGCCCCTGCGGGTGGTTCGCCCCGAGGCGCATGGCGCGGTCGATGTCGGCTTCCGACGCCACGTGTTCGCTCGCGAGGAGGCCGGCCTCGGCGTCGATTGCCGCAAGGATCCGCTTGCGGATCGCCGCGGCCTCTATCCCATGGTCCGTCGGCGCTCCGACGGCCGGCGTACCACGCTTTCCGTCGAGGTAGCGATAGAACCCCTCGCCGGTCTTGCGGCCGAGTGCGCCGGCCGCGATCCGTGCCTCCTGGATCGGCGAGGGGCGGAGCCGATCCGGGTGGCCCAGACCCTCCCAGATCGCGGTCGAGGCGGCGAACGTCACGTCGATCCCGGTCAGATCCATCAGCTCGAATGGGCCGAGGGGGAAGCCGGCGTCGCGCATCGCCGCGTCGATCGTCTCGACCGAGGCCTGCCCGGCCTCGAGGATCCGCAGGGCCTCGAGCGTGAACGGACGGTTGACGCGATTCACGATGAAACCTGGCGCGTCGGCCGAGCGCACCGCGACCTTGCCCCACCCCGTGACGAGCCGCTCTCCGGCGTCCGCAACTCGCGGATCCGTCGCGGGGCCCGGGATGACCTCGACGAGGCGCATCAGTGGCGCCGGGTTGAAGAAGTGCAGCCCCAGCACGCGCTCCGGGTGACTCGTGGCGGACGCAATGGACGCGATCGACAGCGCGCTCGTGTTCGTCGCGAGGATGACCGATGGTGCCGCGACCGCGGCGAGCGTCCGGAAGATCGTCTGCTTGAGCTCGAGCGACTCCAGCGCCGTCTCGATGACCGCGTCGACCTCGTCGCCGAGCTGCTCGAGGACGTCGCTGGTGCGAAGACCGCCCGCGCGCTCGGCGACCCAGGCGTCGATCTCGGCCGGATCGGCGACGACGCGCGACGCCCGCTTGGCGAGGCCATCCGCGATCCGATCCTGCGCCCGGCCCAGGGCACTGTCATCCACGTCGTGGAGGACGACCTCGTGGCCGGCCTCGAGCGCGACCTGGGCGATCCCGCAGCCCATGACGCCAGCACCGACGATCCCGACGATCGCGATCTCGGAGCTCGCGGCACCCTGGCGATCGGTCATCTGGCGAGGGTAGGGGTTCAGGACGGAAGACGGCGTGCCAACTGCGGGTAGTCGACAACGAGCCCGTCGGCATCGAAGGTCAGATCCGAGGCGAAGTCGGACTCGAGCGACGCGTATCGGATCCTGCGCCGGCCGTCCGGGTCGGTGCCGAGGGTCGTGTAGCGCTGGCCCGAGCGATGGACCGTCAGGTCGGGCACCGAGACCCAGGCCATGACGAAGTCGACCGTTCCGTCGCGCTCGAGCAACCCCTCCCGGAGGACGGGCATCGAGTTCGTGGCCGGGCACCGGCCGAGATCGCAGTCGAGGGCGCCCGCGAGATGTGGCAACGCCTCCGCGCTCGCGCCATCGCCGGATCGCGCCGTCCAGCTCCCGTCAGCGGCCCGGCGCAAGTCGAGCGTCCGAACCCATCCGGAGCCGCGCGCCTCGACCCGCAGCTGCTCCGTCACGAAGCCGGGCCCGGTCTCGAGGTCGTAGGTCAGTGTGTAGGGTTCGGGCTCGCGGGCGCTCGCGACGCCTGTGGCCGTGAGACGCTCCGCGTCGAGCTGGACGGTCGCCCAGTCCTCGCCGCCGCCGTCCTCGATCGCCCAACCCACCGACCGAACGGTCACGTTCGCCTCAGATCGGCTTGAAGGCTTCGAACGGCTGGCGGCAGCCGCGGCAATAGAACAGGGAGCGGCAGAGCGTCGGCCCGAAGGCGCTGTCCATCGCCACCTCGGCCGAGTCGCAGAACGGGCAGCGGACTGCGGAGCGCTCCGATGGTGGCGCGATGCCGGCTCGACGGAGCCCGATGCGGCCAGCTGGCGTCAGCCGCTCGGTCGTCCACGGAACGGCGAACGTGAACGAGACGTCGACCGGGCGTCCGAGGCCCGCCAGGGCCTCGGCGGTGGTCGACCGGATGACCTCGAGCGCCGGGCAGGCGACGAAGGTCGGGAGCAGCTCGACCTCGATGCGGCCGTGGTCGACGCGCACGTCGTGGACGAGTCCGAGATCGACGATCGAGACGGTGGGGATCTCCGGGTCGTGCACCGTCGCGAGCCGATCGCGGACCACGGCGAGCTCGGTCGGAGCCGCCATCACCACGTCGCGCCGACCTCGGAGCGGCGAACCATCGTGAAGTCGGCGTGAAGAACGCGGAAGGCGTCGGAGTGGCCGGATCGAGCGTGATCCGGGTCGGTGGTCGGCGGCAGGGCTGCCAGCCCGAGCCCGATGAGACGGGTGCTCGTCACCGCCCGCCAGCGAGCCTCGATCGCCGCGAACGGCTCGGCAAGGATCCCGTGGCGAACGAGAGCCAGCTCCCCGGGGAGTGGCGCGAGCACCGTCCCGGCGTCCGGCCCCATCGCCGTGAGCGCGGCCTCGAGCCGGCGGCGCGGCTCCGCGCCGCCACCGGCCAGTCGCTCCAGCCAGGCGTCGACGTGCATCTCGTGGTAGCGCTCCTCGCGGCGGAGCTTGTCGACGAGCTGGCGGAGTGGCTCGTAGCTCGTCTCCGCGAGGGCGGCGAGCCGGGCGGCATCGGCCGTCTCGTAGAGCCAGCGCCGGGCGATCGTCCAGGCCCAGTCGCCACGGGGGTGGTCGAGCAGCCGCGCGTGGATGTAGCCCTCGGGCGGTCGGTCGTAGGCCACCGCGTCGGCGTCACGCCCGTCCGCAACGACGTCGACGAACAGCCTGTACAGCGCCTGCGCATGCCCGAGCTCGTCCTGGGCGAGCGAGCTGATCGCGACGTCCTCCTCGAGGATCGGCCCGATGCCGGTCCACTCGGAGTCGGAGAAGCCGATGACGAACTCGTCGTCGGCCATCGAGAGCAGGAGCAGCGCCAGGGCGCGCTCGCGGCCGCCGCCCGCGCCTGAGAAGTCCATGGCGATCGGCTCGAGGCCGGCAAAGTCCGTCATCGAGCGCCCTTGTTCGCCTTTGGCTTGGCCTGACCGCTGACCTGTCGGGCCGCCGCGAGCTTGTCGCGCATCACGTAGCCGCCGGGCTTCTTGAACGAGCGGTCGAGCGGCGGCTGGAGGAGATCGAGATCGGCGAGGTCGTGGATGTCGGCCCGGCGGACAACCCAGAGATGGACGCTCTCCTGGCGGCGGCTGTACATCTCGCGGGCGTAGTGCAGGGCGAGCGTGGCGTCGGGCGCCATGACCGAGCCGCCGTGGCGCATGGGGTCGCCGTCCTTCTCTCGACGGAAGACCTCCCACGGTTCGAGGACGCCAGCGGGCTCGATCGCGTCGACCGCGCCGGCCGCCTCGCCCATCAGGCCGCCGACCGCGGCGCCCGGAGGATGGCGTCGCGGACCCACTGCGTCGCAGCCCAGTTGTCGCGCCGGAATTGGAGCCGCTCCTCGGACTTCGGGCCGTGGTTCGTGACGACGGTTCTGAGCTCGTTCCAGTCGGGCTCGGTGTACCGCCACTCGCCGGCGGCCTCATCCAGCCGCAACGCGGGATCCGGCAGCGTCAGCCCCAGCTCGCGGATCCGCGGCACGTAGATCCCGAGGAACTCCTGGCGCAGCTCCTCACTCGTCTTCGCCTTGATCTTCCAGTGGATGTCGCGGTCCTTCGCGCGATCGCTGCGCGGCCCGTGCATCTGCATGAGCGGCCCCCACCAGCGATCGAGTGCCTCCTGGATCGCGCCGCGCTGGGTCGCGGTGCCCGTCACCATCGTCACCACCACATCGCGGCCGTGCATGATGTGGACCGACTCCTCCCAGCAGACCTTCTTCATCGTCCGCGCGTACGGGGCGTAGGAGGAGTCGCGGAGGGCCTGCTGGGCGACGATCGCGGCGGCATCCACGAGCCAGGCGATGATCCCGATGTCGGCCCATGAGAAGGTCGGGTAGTGGAAGACGTTGTGGAACTTCGTCTTCCCGTCGAGGAGGTCCTGGATCATCGCGTCGCGCGGTTTGCCGAGATCCTCCGCGACCCGGTAGAGCAGCTGGGCGTGGCCGACCTCGTCCTGGACCTTCGCGGTCAGGGCGAGCTTCCGGCGGAGCGTCGGCGCCCGCATGATCCACTCGCGCTCCGGGAGCACGCCCATCAATTCGCTGTTCGCGTGCATCTCGACGAAGCGGAGCACCTGGGTGCGGTACTCGTCGGGCATCCAGTCGGTCGCCTCGACCTTGCCGCCCGCCGTCACGTGCTCCTCGAAATGGCGGTAGCGCTCGTCGTGATCCAGGGCGTCGTCGTTGAACGGGAGCTGGCTGCGTTCCCGCGCCGGGAGGACGGGGTCGAGCGCGAGCGGGTCGGTCAAGGGTGGTCCTCCGAGAGGGAGCGCAGGGCAAGCTCAACATAGTGATCGGCGATGCGGTCGGCGGAGAGACGGCCGTCCGGGCGGTACCAGGTCGCGATCCCGTTCAGGGCGGTGAGGATGAACGTGGCAGCGATCGCGGGGTCCGTGGCGCCGAACGCACCGATCGCGACGCCGTCGGCGATCGTCGCGCGGAAGCGCGCCTCGTAGGCGTCGCGTCGACCGGCGATCTGGGCGCGTCGTCCACCGGACAGGTGGCGCCACTCCGTGACGAAGACGCTCGAACGCTCCGGGTCCGCGGTCACGACCTCGACGTGGGCCTCGACGAGGGCCGCCAGCCGCTCGACGGCGTCGCCGTCGGCGGTCTCATCGATGGCCCGTTCCGCGGCGGCCTCGAACGCCGATGCCGCTCGATCGACGATCGCCCAGAGCAGGTCCTCCTTAGAGGCGACGTGGGCATACATGCTTGCCGCCTGGATGTCGAGCGCCTTGGCGATGTCGCGGACGCTCGTTGCGGCGTAGCCGTTCGCGTGGAACAGCTCGCTCGCGACCTCGTCCATCTCGCGCCGTCGGGCACCAGTCTCGATCATCGCGGAGCATGTTCCTACCGAACGGTCGTTAGGTCAACCCGAGTTGTGACGCATCACCCGTTCACGGGCTGCCTGCAGGTCCGCACGGAGCTCACGCGGGTCGCGGTCGATCCGGGCTACCCTTGCGACCTGACCGGTCGGTGAACCGCGTCCGCTGTGGACGCACGCGGCCCTTCTCTGAGCAAGGACCGAACGAAGGTGACCGACAACTCCCTGCGCGCTTCCGCGCCGGCTTCTCCCCCTCCGCCCCGCTCCGCGTCGATTGCCGACGACATCGAGCTCCTCAACGAGCTCGAGCCCGAGGCGGCGCGGCTCTTCGACCGCCACGCCAAGGTCGCTCAGGAGTGGTTCCCGCACGACTACATCCCGTATCGGCTGGGGCGTGACTTCGACAAGGAGCCGTGGACGCCCGACCAGCCCCGCCTGACCGGCGTCGCCCAGACGGCGTTCGAAGTCAACCTCCTGACCGAGGACAACCTGCCCTCGTACCACCGCCTGATCCACGGGATGTTCGGCGCCGGCGACGGCGCCTGGATCAACTGGATCGGGCGCTGGACGGCCGAGGAGGGCCGCCACGCGATCGTCCTTCGTGACTACCTGACGGTCACCCGGAACCTCGACCCGGTCGCCCTCGAGCGGGGCAGGATGACCCAGCTCCAGCAGGGCTACGACCGGACCACGATCGACACGCTGCGCGGGCTCGCCTACGTCGCGTTCCAGGAGCTGGCGACGCGGATCTCCCACAAGAACACCGGGAAGTACTCGCAGGACCCGGTGGCCGACCGGATCATGAGCCGGATCGCAGCCGACGAGAACCTCCACATGGTCTTCTATCGCGACATCCTCGGCACCGCGCTGAAGATCCAGCCGTCGCGAGCCGTCCAGGCGATCGTCGCCGAGGTGCTTGCCTTCGAGATGCCCGGCTGCGGCATCCCGGGGTTCCTGCGCAAGGCCGCCGCGATCGCGAAGGCCGGGATCTACGACATCCGGATCCACCGCGACGAGGTCCTCATGCCGATCATCAAGCATTGGCGGATCTTCGAGTTGTCCGGGCTCGACGCCGCCGCGGAGGACGCCCGACGAGTCCTCGCCGAGCACCTCGAGAAGCTCGAGGTCGCGGCGCGGAAGTTCGAGGAGAAGATGGCGCTCGCCACCGGCGCCGACCGGATGGTTCGCGCCGGCTGAGGCGGCGACCGCCACGGGCGTATCAAGGGGACGTCTCCGACGGTGAAGTTCAGGGATCGCAGTCGCCGGGAACGCCTTCGGCCATCGGGCCGCCGGTGCCGGGCTCGCCGACCCACAGCCAGACCTGGCCGCACGTCAGCGTGACCCGCGAGCCGACGGAGCTGTAGCTGCCCGTGCCGTCGAGGGCACGATGATCCTGGAGCGACCCGTCCTGCACCGTCATCGATGCGATCGCCCGTCCCCCCATCATCCGGGCCTCGACGGTCCATGGCAACGGCGGCAGGCGGGCCGGCGCGTAGTCCACTTGGGACTCGGGTGCGAGCTCGCCCATCGCCGTCCCGTTGACGAACACCGTGAGCCGCAGTGTCGAGGAGTTCGAGACGTGCGGGGTGTAGTCGGGCGGCAGGATGCCGCACGCTGTGGCGACCATCGCAACTGTCGCGACCAGTCCGGCGACCCGTCGGGTCATGACGAGGTGCGCCACCAAGTCGCGGCGAGCAGCTCCGGGATGAGCACTTCGGTGTGGCGCGCGACGTCGGGGTCGTCGTCGCCCGGGTAGCGGATCGTCGCCGCCGCGCCCGCCGTGTCGGCGCCGACCGCGACGACGGTCGACGATCGCTTCGCCAGCCACTCGAGCGCCTGGTCGTCCCAGCGCGAGCCGCGGAAGAGGATGGCCCGGTAGTCGATCGACCGTGTGAGGTAGACGTCGACGTGGGCCCAGTCGCCGGTCTCGCTCGCCACGGCCGGGCGTCGCGGTCCCTCGCGGATCATCAGCGCGCCCTGCTCGGCCGACGAGAACCGCTCCGCCGGCGCGATCAGCGCGACCCCGTACGGTGAGGCGAGGGCGTTGGCGACGCCCGGGAGCCAGAACGGGCTGGTGTTGAGCAGGTCGGCGGTCCCGTGCGACACGAGATGGGTGAGGCTTGCCAGGTCGTCGTGGAGCCCGGTCAGGTGGCTCTCGAGCGCCCGCAGGAGCAGGCCCGAGTGCTGGAACGTCCGGCACGCGACCCCGCCCGTTTCGTCCCCGGAACCCATCTCGACGACGACGTCCGCGGCGATCGCCAGGCTGGACGCCGGAGCGTTGACGAGGGCGATCACCGGGGAACGGCCGCGGTACCGCTCCACGGCATCGAGGGTCTCGGCGCTCTCGCCGGTGGCGGAGATCGCGACGACGAGCGTTCGGGCGTCCGGCGGCCAGCTCGCGTCGACCGACGCCGGCTCGGCCGCGGCCGCGATTCCGGCAACCCGCAGGTCATGGGCCGCGACCGAAGCCGCGTAGCGCGAGCTACCCATCCCCAGGAGCAGGACGCGGTCGACGTCGCGCGGCGCGGCCGCGAACGGGTTCCCGCGGGCGAAGCGATCCGCGAGGCCGTCCAGCCAGCGCGGTTTGGCCTCGAGATCGGCGAGGAAGTCGGCGGCGTTCATCGGCGAGATCGTGACAGGTGGGCGTTCATCCGCCGTACCGCGCTCGGAGCGTCGCCAGCGGCGCGTACCGCCATCGCGGCAGGAAGCGGGCCGCGTAGACGAGCTCGCGGAGCTCCTGCTCCGCCTCGAATGCGGCGACGAGCACCGGATCCGGGGCCCGGTCGAGGGCCGCGAGGAAGTCGCCTCGCGCCCGCTCGATCCAGGCGTCGATCACGCCGCGGCTAGCGCCGTCGGTCCGCTCCTCGACGACCCGCCCGAGGTGGTCGAGACTCGAGAGCATCTGGGCAACGTCCCGCTCGACCGGCTGCGCGATGGCGTTGCTGTCAGGCCCGAGGGCCGGATTCCCGTCGAAATCGATCACCGCGAGCCCGCCCGACCACTCGAGCACCTGGCCGACGTGGAGATCGCCATGGACCGGCTGGATCCGGGTCGGGCGATCGGTCGGGAGTGCTTCGAGGTCGCGCCGGATCGCCGCCTCGATCGCGCGGATGCCCTCCGGAGTGTCGACGGCAAGCGCGGCCTCGAGCGTCCGCACCGCGGCGTGGTGCCAGTCCGCGACAACCGCGGGCGGCGCCGTCGCAACAGGATCGCGGATCACCGCTGAGGGCGTCGCGAGTGCCGCGTGGAGTCGCGCGACGAGCCGACCCAGCGGGCCGCCGATCCACGGGTCGCAGCCGTCCGGGCATGCGTCCGTCGCGTGCCCGACGTGTCGCTCCAGCCGGGCAAGGCACCACTCCCAGCCGTCGACCGCCTCGGGCAGATAGACGTCACCGTGGGCGATCGTGAGGTCGGGACCGTCGGGCCGGCTCCATGCCATCAACCCCAACGGAGTCGGGACCTCCGAAAAGCCGACCGCGTCGAGATGGGCGAGCAGCGTCGAGGCGCGGGATGGTCCGGGGCCGACCCGCCGAAACCACTTCACGATCGCGCGCTCGCCGACGATCACCGACGCATTGGTCTGGTCGGTCGCGATCGAGCGCTCCGAGGCCGCGGGAGCACCGGCGATGAAGGCGGACAGGCCGTCGCCGGCGGTGGCGTGGCGCCAGGACGTGACGAGCCACTCCCTGCGGACGAGGGGAACGACCGCGAACGCACCGGTGTCGTCGGGTTCGGGCACGAGCGCGATCGCGTACGAGCCTCCGAGCCGGAGCGCGGCATCGGGCAGGAGATCCTCGAGACTGCGGGTCACGAACCCGCGGGCGTCGTCCGGCGCCGGCTCGGGCGGCCATGCCGCGCGCAACTCGGCGAGGAGCGCCGCATCGGTTGCGTACGATTGCGTCTCGATCGCCGGCGCCCGCTCAGTCACGAGGAGATGATGGCCCAGCCGCTGACCGTCCTGTTCATGCCCGAGTCGGCCTACGGCCCCACGAACAACTGCATCGGGATCGGCGACGTGCTGCGCCGCCGCGGTCACCGCGTCGTCTTCGCCGCGGAGTCGTCGTGGAACGGGCGGCTCGCACCGCTTGGCTTCGTCGAGGACCTCGTCGACCTCGCGGCGCCGCCCGAGCCGGACCCGAACGCGCCGCCACAGGACGCCGGCCAGTTCTGGAAGGACTTCATTCGCGACACCGCGCCGGAGTTCCGGAAGCCGACGATCGAGCAGCTCTCGACCTTCATGCAGCCGACCTGGCAGGCGCTGATCGACGGCGCGAAGTACTGCGAGCCCCACCTCCGCGAGATCATCGCCCGCCAGCAGCCGGACGTGATCGTCGAGGACAACGTCGTCGCCTTCCCGGCCCTCCAGACGGCGGGCAAGCCGTTCGTCCGGATCGTGTCCTGCCAGCCGTTGGAGATCCGCGGCTCCGAGAGAACGGCCGCCGAGATCCCGCCGCCGTACTCGGGTCTCCCGGCGGACGACCGGAGCCAGTGGGAGGCGTTCCGCGAGGCGTACGACCGAACCCACCGCCCGACGTGGGAGGACTTCGACGCGTGGTGCCGCGATCAAGGGACGGCGCCGTTGCCGGAGCTCGAGTTCATCCATACCTCGGCCCGCCTCAACCTGTATGTCTATCCGCAGGTCATCGACTACACCGACCGACGACCGCTCGACCGGACGTGGCAGCGCCTGGACTCGTCGGTCCGGGCGACCGACGGGGCCTTCGAGCTGCCCGCGGAGATGGCCGACCGGCCCGCCGACTCGGGCCTGATCTACCTCTCCCTCGGGTCGCTCGGCAGCGCCGATGTCGATCTCATGCGGCGTCTCGTGGCGGTCTTGGCCGCCACGCCGCATCGGTACATCGTGTCGAAGGGCCCGCAGCACGCCGCGTACGACCTGGCACCGAACATGTGGGGGGCTGAGTTCCTGCCCCAGACCAAGATCGTGCCGCAGGTCGATCTCGTGATCACCCACGGCGGCAACAACACGACGACCGAGGCGTTCCACTACGGCAAGCCGATGATCGTCCTGCCGCTGTTCTGGGATCAGTACGACAACGCACAACGGGTCGATGAGACGGGGTTCGGGCGGCGCCTGGCGACCTACGACTTCGCCGACGACGAGATCCGAGGCGCGATCGACGACCTGCTGGGCGCGGCGGACCTGCGCGGCCGGATGGCCCGGATCGGCGCGGAGATCCGGGCGAAGGACGGGGTCGCGAAAGCCGCGGAGGCGATCGAGGCGGCGGGGCTCGCGGGTCGGTGATCGACCCGGGGCAGACGCCGATCTCGATTCGCGGAGTCCGGGCGACCCGTTACGTGACGGCGTTCCGCGAAGGCGGCTCGCTGCCCGGGCTCGTCGAGGCCGACGACGACGGGCTGTACGTCGTGAAGTTCCGCGGCGCCGGCCAGGGACCGCGCGCCCTCGTGGCGGAGTGGCTCGGCGGGGAGATCGGCCGCGCGCTCGACCTGCTCGTCCCGGACATCGTCTCGGTCGACCTGGACCGCGGCATCGCCGACAGTGAGCCGCACGAAGAGATCCACGATTTGCTCGTCGCGTCGGTCGGGCGGAACATCGGGCTCGATTTCTTGCCGGGCGCGATCACCTTCAACCCTGTCGTCG
>DASXTH010000093.1:0-7303 GCA_036505555.1 Candidatus Limnocylindrales bacterium
CGCCGAGCGCCGAGCCCAGCTCGAAGCGGATCGGCTCGAGCGCGGTGCCGCTGAGCGCGCGGATCACCGGCTCGAGGAACGGGTTGCCGACGATCGGCCCCTCGGGCATGTCGACGCGCTGGTTCGAGGCCGGGTCGACGAGGACGAGGAGGCGGCCGGGCTCGCGGCGGAGGTCGGCGAGCCGTTGCTCGATCACGCGACGGCGGCGAGCCAGCTCCCGGCGGGCGACGACCGCCCGAACGCGGTCCACGAACGCGCCGAGCCCGGCACGCGACGGCGGCGCCGGCGCCACAGACCGCCCGTCGTCGGGCTCGTCGTCGGACGACACGGACGCGCTCGACGGCCCAGCCACCCGGAGCTCGATCCGGTCGCGCGCGGCGACCAGCTCGGCGGCGTCGCGGAGCCCCTGGTCGACGTCGGCGGGCAGCTCGATCGCGGCCGGCTGGTGTTCGGACACGAGGCGATCGACAACGTCGGTCCAGAGGAGGCGGACGTGGAGCCACCACCAGTGGCCGATCCGGCGCATGTACCAGAATGAGATCCCGTCCAGGGTCATCCGCCCCGCGATCCGGGCGTCGCGGGCCCAGGCGTCGAGCCGGTCGGTCGTCTCGGCGAAGAGATCGCGCTGCCGGGTCACCGCCCCGACGAGGTCGCGCGACGCGAGCACGCGGGGACCCGGGGCAGGCGTCGCGGATTCGAGCGGCCCCGTCCACGCCGGATCGAGCACGACGACGACAACCTCCGGCCCGAGGTCGGCCGGGACGTCCTCCCGGCGACTGGCGAACCGGAGCGTCCCGCTCACGGCGCCGGCGGAGCGCCGCGGACGTCCGTCGCGGCTCTCCGGAACTCGAGCACCTCGATCCCGTGCCGAACGATCGTCCTCGTGGATGTGAAGCCGGCGCGAAGGAACAGCCGGCGCGACGCCGCGTTCTCCGGCCGGACGTGCGCGACGAACGTGGCGACCGGCAACGCGGCGTCCGCGGCCGCGATCCCGGCCTCGAGGAGCGGCAGCCCGAGCCCGCGACCCCGCGCCTCAGCCGCGACCGACACGCTCACCTCGCCATCCCCCCGCTCGTCGACGACAACGCGAACCTGCCCGACTGGCCGCTCGGCCGATGCGTCGCCGGCCATCCCGATCCAGAGCCCCGCCCGGTTGCTCGTGAGGATCCCCTCGAGCCAGCGGACGTGCCCCGCCCGTTCGATCAAGCCCGGCGTCAGCGACGCCGCCCGCGCCTCGGGATCGTTCACCCAGTCGAGGAGGAGGTCGGCGTCCCCGGCGACGGCCGGCCGGACGCGGAGCCGCTCCTCCACGGAGCTCAACTCCAGCCGGCGCCCAGGCGGAGGACCTGCCGCGGCTCGACGCTCCGGGATCGCGACTGGCCGACCGTGTCGACGACGAGCGACGACCGCGCGTACGCGAGATCCCAGTCGATGGCCCGGTGCGGCGTGACGACGAGGGTCACGTCGGCATGGTCGAGGAGGCCGGCGAGGTCGCGCGATTCGTGCTCGGCGCCCGCATCGTCGCGGAACCGCGGCACGTGTGGGTCGTGATAGCCGATCTCGGCGCCGCGCTCGGCGAGGAGCGCGAGGATCGCTCCAGCCGGCGAGTTCCGGGCGTCGCGGACGTTCGGCTTGAACGCGACGCCGAGGACGGCGACCCGGCTGCCCTTCAACGCTCGGCCGCGATCGTTCAGCGCCTCGGCGACCAGCTCCACGACGTGACGCGGCATCGCGAAGTTGATGTCGCCGGCGAGCTCGACGAAGCGGTCGACGAAGTCGAACTGGCGGGCCCGCCAGGACAGGTAGTACGGATCGACCGGGATGCAGTGACCGCCGACACCCGGGCCGGGCCGGAACGGCATGAACCCGAATGGCTTCGTCGCCGCGCCGTCGATCACCTCCCACACGTCGAGGCCCATCCGCTCGCACAGCAACGCGAGCTGGTTGACGAGGGCGATGTTCACGTTCCGGAAGACGTTCTCGAGGAGCTTCGCCAGCTCGGCGGCGTCCGGCGAGCTCAGCTCGTGGACCGTCGTGCTGATCTGGCGCAGGAGAGTTGCCGCGCGCGCCGTCGCGGCGGGGGTGGAACCCCCGACGAGCCGCGGGATCGTCGCCTGCGCGCTCGCGGGATCACCCGGGTTCACTCGCTCGGGCGCGAACGCGAGGTCGAAGTCGCGGCCCGCGACCAGCCCGGATCGCTCGAGCACCTCGCGGAACGGCCCGGTCGTCGTGCCCGGGAACGTCGTCGACTGGAGGACGATCAGCTGGCCCGCCCGCAGGCCCGAGCACAACAGCTCCGCCGCGGACAGTACCGGCCCGAGATCGGGGTCCTTGGCGTCGGTGATCGGGGTCGGGACGCAGACGAAGACGACGTCCGCGTCTGCCGGGATGCCGACGGAGCTGTGCGCGACCGACAGCCCGTTCGCGAGGGCGCCGGCCAGCCGGGCGTCGTCGATGTCGTCGATCGGCGACCGTCCCGCGGTCAGCTCGTCGACCCGGCCCTGGTTGGCGTCCACGCCGACGACGGACAGCCCGGCGTCGACGAAGGAGAGGGCGAGCGGCAGGCCGACGTAGCCGAGACCCACGATGCAGATGCGGCGGTCGTTCACGGTTCCTCCGGTCGGCATCCGCGGCTGGACGCCCGGTCGGAGGATAGCCCGTCCGGCACGATCGGCCCCGGCCGCACCGTACAATCCGGGCGTGTTCCCCCCAGCCGCGAGCCTGCCGCGTCCGGTCGGGATCGACCGTCCGTGACCGCGGTCAGCGAGCTCTTCGACCTCACGGGCCGGAGTGCCGTCGTCGTCGGCGGCTCGGGACATCTCGGAGCACAGGTCTGCCGAGCGCTGGCGGAGGCGGGGGCGAGCATCGTCGTCGTCGGTCGGGACCTCGAGCGGGCGCAGGCACGAGCGGCGGAGCTCGTCGCCGACGGTCACACCGCCCGGGCCGAGCAGGTCGACGCCCGCGACGCCGACGCGGTCGAGGCGCTCTTCGCCCGGATCGAGGCGACGGGTGAAACCGTCGACATCCTCGTCCCGGCGGTCGACGGCGGCGAGACGCATCCGCCCGAGACGTTCCCCGCGGCCGCGTTCGAGGCGTCGCTCCAGGCGAACCTCAGCGCCGTGTTCTTCCTGTGCCAGGCGGCGGGGCGGCGGATGCTGGAGCGCGGCCACGGCAGCATCATCACGATCGGCTCGATCTACGGCGTCGTGGCGCCGTACCGCCATGTCTACGCCGCGGGCGAGCTCCAGCGGAACTCCGTCGCGTACGGGGTCGCGAAGGCCGGAGTCATCCAGCTCACCCGCTACCTGGCCACGTCGTGGGCCGACCGCGGCGTCCGCGTGAACTGCATCAGCCCCGGCGGGTTCTGGGCCGATGACGCGGGCCGCGAGCAGTTCGCCGCGGCGTACCGGGCGATGACGCCGGACGGCCGGAGCGGCTCGGCGACCGATCTCGCGGGCGCGGTCGTCTATCTCGCGTCCGACGCGTCAGCTCATGTGGCAGGCCAGAACCTCCTCGTCGACGGCGGCTGGACGGCCTGGTGACGCTCGACGACCGGGCGGCGACGACGACGCGACCCGCACCGCCGTCCCTGGCCATGCGCCCGCTCGGGCGGACCGGGCTCGAGGTCTCCGAGATTTCGCTCGGGACGGTCGAGCTCGGGCTCGCGTATGGCCTCCGCTCGCCCGACGAGACCGGGCCACCGAGCGCGGAACAGGCACTGCGGGTGCTCGACCGGGCGATCGGGCTCGGCGTGAATCTCATCGACACCGCGCGGGTTTACGGAGCCAGCGAGGAGCTCGTCGGGCGCGCGATCCGCGGCCGCCGCGAGCGGGTGATCGTCGCGACGAAGGTCGAGCCGATCCCGGCCGACGTGACGGGCCCTGCTCGTGCGGCGCGGATCGAGGGATCGGTCGCGGCCAGCCTCCGGGCGCTCGGCACGGACGTCATCGACATCCTCCAGATCCACAGCGCGACCGTCGAGGAGATCGAGCGAGGCGAGACCGTCGCGGTCCTGGAACGGCTGCGCGACGCCGGGGCCGTCCGGGTGATCGGCGTCAGCACCTACGGCGGCGACGCGGCACGCGCGGCCCTCACGGACGGCCGGTACGGCTGTCTTCAGATCGCGTACAACCTCCTCGATCGCGAGGCCGAGGACGGCGTCCTCGGACAGGCGGCGACGCAGGGCGTCGGGATCATCGCCCGGTCCGTCCTCCTGCGCGGTGCGCTCAGTTCACGCCAGGATCGACTGCCGGCGGGCCTCGGCGAGCTCCGTGCGGCGATCGCCGCGCTTCAGGCGGGGCTCCCCGATCCCGATGCGTTGCCCGCGATCGCCTATCGCTACGTCCTCGGCGACGAGCGGGTGGCGAGCGCGCTCGTCGGGACATCGCATGTGCCCGAGCTCGAGGCGGCGCTGCGGGCGGCCGACGACGGCCCACTCGACGAGGGCCTGATCGAGCGAATCCGGTCGATCACGGTCGCAGATCGGGCGCAGCTCCAGCCCCACACCTGGCCGGCCGAGGCGGGCGAGGCTGCCGGAGTCGGCTCCGCGACCGACGACTGAGCGGCGCTCAGCCCTCGCCGGCGGTCGTCGGCGTCGCGACCGCGACCGGGACGATCTGGAACAGCCGGGCCCGGAAGCCGCTGGGCAGGCCCGTCTCAGCCGGCACGGGCTCGGTCCAGAGCTCCTCGAAGCCGCGCCCGCCGAAGATCGCGCCGTAGTCGCGCGGGTAGTGCCGCCACGACTTCGAGCGCTCGTCCTCGATCGTGATCAGGTGCCGTGCGTCGATCCGGCGAATCTCGTCGAACAGCCACTCGCTCTCGGGGTGGATGTGCTCGAGGACCGCCATCGTGAACACGAGGTCGAACGCACCGTCCGCGAACCCCGGGAGCGCCTCCTCGGCCGCCGCAACCTGGACGGCGGCCCGTGCGGCGGTGTCCGGATAGGAGGCCCGGAGTGCATCGACGGCCGCAGCGCTGATCTCGATCCCGCTCAGCTCCGTGTAGCCCGCCTCATAGAGGTAGTGGAGGTTGCGCCCGACGTTGCAGCCGATCTCGAGGATCCGGCTCCCCGGCGCGACGTGGCGCCGGACGAGCTCGACGAGGTAGGCGCTTCGCTCGGGCCGGTCGCGGTAGCTCGCCGGGACGTTGCCGTCGGGCGGATCGCGCCAGTAGTCGCGGAGCTCGGCAGCGGTCTTCTCGGGGATCGGCTCGTCAGCGGTTGCAGGCCTGGAAGCCGGAACAGCGGGAGCCGGGCGAGCGCCGCCAAGGATTCCGCGATCCCGTAGGGCGCGCGCGACGCGACGCGCGATCGGGCGCAACGGGCCGGGGACGAACCGGCCGCCGCCGCTCGTCATCCGGGCGCGCCGGCCGCGAGGAGCTGGTCGGCCGGGTCGTCGCCGGTCTCCATGAACGTGGCGAAGTCACCACGTGGCGCCGCGGAGATCAGGCCGTGCGAGAAGTCGACCATCCGGATCCCGGCCGGCGGGAAGACGTCGCGGATGACCTGGTCGATGAACTCAGCGCTCTCCCGGAAGTGGAGGGTCGTCTCGACGACCTCGCCGGTCTCCGGGTGCACCGCCGTCGCGATCGGATTGAGCTTCCGCTCCGTGTCGAGCCGGTGGTAGCGCTTCCCGTCGACCTCGTGCGTGCCGTACTCGTTCTGGCCGTAGAAGTGCTGGACCGGACCGTGGAAATGGAGATCGGCGCCGATCACGTGGATGACCGACGCCCCGAGCATCCCGGCGAAGTGGAGCGCCTGGGCGGTCACCGTCCCGCGGCCGAGCTTCGTCTCGCCGCGCGACCCGTTCAGGAGGCCCTCCTCGCCCGCGGCGTTCCGGTAGTGGCGGATGTCGACCGGCGTTTCGTAGAGGTGGCGGAGAAGCAGCAACGCCGGCTGCTCGTCCGGCTGGCCGGCCTCGGCCGCGTAGCGCAGCCCGGACTCGGACACGCAGCGCGTCGTGTTCGGCCCGACCTTGAAGTGGTACCAGTCCCAGAGATGGGCGTGGCTCTCGACGGCGAGGAAGTAGTCCGCGCTCGAGATGTGGGCGATGCTGCCGTTCAGGGCGACCACGACGTCGTAGCGCTCCTTCAGCCGGGCGTCGAACGGGATGACCTCCTTCGCCGACGGACCGGTCGCGACGAGCAGGACCCGCGAGCCCGGGTGACGTCCTTCGAGGACCGAGATCCGGCGGTCCTCGGGCGCCTCGTGGAAGTACAGCCAGCGCTGATCCTCGGGAATCGCCTTCGGAGCGCGGGGTGTCATGTCGGTCGGGCGGGCGGCCACGGCGCGCGCCGACGGCGCCCGCCGGATGCGACGCCAGATCGGGCGGAGGACCGGCCGGAGGGGCCACAGGACACGGCGGAGCGTCGGAACGAGATCTGGCACGAAGGACGACTCCGATCGGGCGGAAGGCTCGGACGGCGGCTGCGCCCGCTCCCGTCGGGCCGAGCCCGACGCGGCGACGCGCATGGTACCGTACGCCGCGCATGGCGACCTCAGCGGCGACGACCACGATCTCCTACCGGAGCAAGCAGAAACTCAGACCAATCGGGCTGATCGTCGAGGGACTCCGCGAGATCTGGAGCCGGCGCCGGCTGGCGGGCTACCTGGTGCAGGCCGAGCTGAAGAAGAAGGGCGCCGACAAGGTCCTCGGAAACATCTGGTGGGTCCTCGATCCGCTCCTCCAGATGAGCGTCTACGTCGTCCTCATCACGGTCATCCGGGCGACGACGAAAGAGGACTACCCGCTCTTCATCTTCGCGGCGATCCTCCCCTGGAAGTGGTTCCAGTCGAGCATCAACGACGGCAACACCGCGGTCGTGAGCAAGGAGCGGCTGATCAAGCAGCTCCACTTCCCGAAGATCATCCTGCCGTTCTCGACGTCGCTCGGCGAGATCGTGAGCTTCGCCTTCGGGCTGATCCCGCTCCTCGCCCTGATGCTGATCTTCTTCCGGGACCGGCTCAGCTGGTGGATCCTCCTGATCCCGGTCGTCGCGGTCGTCCAGTACCTGTTCACGTTCGGCCTGGTCATCGCGGTCTCGGCGATCAACGTGTTCTACCGGGACCTCGGCAACCTCACCCGCCACGCCCTCCGCCTGTGGTTCTATCTGTCGCCGGCGCTCTTCTCGGCCGAGGACATCCGGAAGCTCGGCGCAAGCCAGCCGATCATCGCCGACATCCTCTCGATCAACCCGTTCGTGCCTCTGTTCGAGTCGTACCGCAACCTTATCTACTACGAGCAGCCGCCGATCTGGTCCGGCCTCCTCGTCGTGACGGTCGTCTCAATCGTCCTGGGTGGGGTCG
>DASXTH010000094.1:0-7258 GCA_036505555.1 Candidatus Limnocylindrales bacterium
CCGATGATCCCGGAGGCCATCGAGCAGGCCGCGCCGACCAGGAAGGCCAGCGAGGTCCTCCAGCCGAGGTCGATGCCGAATGTCTTGGTGTCCGCGACCTGGGCCGTCTCGAAGATCGTGATCACGGCGCCGATGACGACCGCCCCGACGACGGCGAGGATCGCGATCGTCGTGTACTGACGGCGGATGAAGGCGATCGCGCCCTCGAAGATCGTGCCGGCGACGTCCTGCATCTCCTTGGTCCCCGTGTCGCGCGACAGGATGTCGCGGGCGAGATACAGGGCGAAGAGCACGGCGATGATGCCGGCCGGCAGGATGATCAGCTGGAGCGTGTCTGCGCTCATCAGGGTTCGCGGTCCTCCACTCTCTCCTGGGGCACCGGATCGCGGACGGCGCAGCGGGACCGCGTGACGTCCGAGGATCGGGGCAGCCCGAATGCGATGTCGGCAGACGGGCCGCCGGGAGTGTAGCAAAGCGGACACCAGGACCGCCAGACGAGGCGACTGCCCGCTCCGCGATGGCGGCGCGCGCCGCCGACGCGAATGCCCGCTCACCCCGGCCGGTTCCCGCGTCCCACGCGGCGATCCGGCCGCGCACCCTATGCTTCACCGGCCGTGTTTGACCGAACCCCTCCTCCCCCCGCGCCCCCCACCGCGAATCGCCGCGCCCTCGGGTGTTTGCTGGAGATCGTCGAGACCATCGTCCTGACGCTGATCCTGTTCTGGGTCATCCAGACGTTCGTCGCCCAGCCGTTCCAGGTCCGCCAATTCTCGATGCAGGACACGATCGAGGACCAGCAGTTCGTCCTCGTCGATCGGCTGACGCCACGGTTCGACGGCTACCACCGCGGGGACATCATCGTGTTCTCGCCGCCGACGGAGAACGCCGAGACCCCGAGCAAGGAGCCGTTCATCAAACGCGTCGTCGGGGTTGCTCACGACACTGTGTCGATCCGCGGCGGCAAGGTCTTCGTCAACGGAATCGAGCTCGACGAGCCGTATCTCTACAAGGTCGACGGGAAGGCGCAGCCAACGATGCCCGACGGCGCCGAGAGCACCTGGACGATCCCCGAGGGCTACCTGTTCGTCATGGGCGACCATCGGGCGCGATCGTCCGATTCGCGCGTCTTCGGTCCGATCAAGGTCGACAGCGTGATCGGGCGGGCCTGGCTCCGCTACTGGCCAATCAACGACTTCGGCGTGCTGCCGACGGACGCGCACGCGGAGCTCGCCAGCCCGTCGCCTGGCCCCTCCGCCTCCGCGGCGCCCTCGACCCGCCCGTCGGCCAAGCCGGCGAAGCCGACACCGCGGCCCACGAAGACGCCGAAGCCCTGAGCGCGACCTCCGGCCCGACCGAGGAGCCGGCCGGGACGACCTATACTGCCGGACTTGTGACCGTCCCGACTCCCACCTCGTGACCCGGAAACCCGGACTCGGGTGCCTCCTGGAGATCGTCGAGACCCTCGTCCTCACGCTGATCATCTTCTGGGTCATCCAGTCGTTCGTCGCCCAGCCGTTCCGGGTCGATCAGACGTCGATGGAGCAGACCCTCGAGCCGGACCAGTACGTCCTCGTCGACAAGCTGACGCCACACTGGGACACCTACAAGCGGGGCGATGTCGTCGTGTTCAGCCCTCCGGACTCGTGGATCGCGAACGACGGCCAGCCGTACATCAAGCGCGTGATCGGCATTGGCGGCGACACGATCGACATCCACGATGGCTCGGTCTTCGTGAACGGGACCAGGCTCGACGAGCCCTATGTCTTCACGGAGAACGGCCAGCCGCAGTCGACCGATACGCTGAACGAGATCGACCACTGGGTGATCCCGGAGGGTCAGCTGTTCCTCATGGGCGACCATCGCCAGAACTCGACCGATTCGCGCCAGGGTGGTCCGGTCGACGTGAGCCGGGTCGTCGGTCGGGCGTGGCTCCGCTACTGGCCGTTCGACACGTTCCGGATCCTGCCGACGCCGATCCACCCGGAGCTGACGACCAGCGCCCCGTGACGCGACGTCGGCGGCAGGGCGCGGCGTGAACCCGGCCCTCGCTGCGATCGCGCTGGTCACGATCGGGGGCGGGGTCCTTGCCGTCTCCGCTCGCGACGCGCGGGCCACCGTCCTCGGCGTGCTGATCGTGCTCCTCGACGCGCCGCTCATCGCGACCCCGTGGCCGGACCCCCTCTCGATCCTCGCCCGGATCGCCGCGACGCTCCTCGCGGTCCGGTTGATCTCGATCGGTCTGCGTGGCGAGCTGATCGTCGCCGGCAGCCGGATCGGCTGGCCGGCCGAGGCTCTCCTCGCCGTCGCGGCCGCCGTCGTCGGGTACGGAAGCCACGGTCTGGGCGCGGCAGGGCTCGGCGCCGCGGAGGCCCAGGCGACGGGATTCGCCCTCGTCGTCCTCGCCGCGGCGCCACTCCTCGTTGGGCGCGACGCGGTCCGGCTCGCGATCGGGGCGCTGCTCCTGCTCGTCGCCGCGACGCTGATCCGGGTCGGCCTGGGCCCGCGGCCGACCGAGGCGGAGCAGCTGGTGACGGCGCTCCTCACGATCGCGCTCGGCGGGGCGATCGCGGTGATCGTGCTCGCCGCCCGCGCCGCGGGCGGCCTCGATGCGATCGACGCCATCGACGGCGACGCCCAGCGACGCCCGCCCGACGCGCATCGCCCGAGCGAGCGCACGCCCCGCCGGCCGAGGGCCGCGACCCGTCGTCCGGCCGCGGGCCCCCGCGTCCGGCAGCCGCGGTCCCAACCCGGCGGTGAGCCCGGCGCCGAGCCCGGTGGTGAGCCCGGGTCAGGGTCCGGCCGAGGACGCGACGCGTGACCGTGCTGCCGTTCCTCGTCGTCGCCGGCGTCGCCGGGACCGCGTCCCTGCTGCTCCGCCGTGCCCGCGGCTGGTCGACCACGTTCGCCCTCGTCGGGCTCATCCTGATGGCCGCGACAGCCGCGGCGATCGGCCCGGCCGCGGAGATCCGGATCGGCGGCGCGAGCCTGCGGGCGAGCGAGTGGCTGCGCCTGTTCGCGCTGCTCGGGAGCGCCGTCGGCGTCCTCCTCGTCATCGTTGATCTCGCCGCCATGCACGAGCCGGATGTGCCCGGGACGGTCGTCCTGGGAATGGGAGCCGCGGTCCTCGCGCTGGCCCTGCCGGAGCCCGGGATCGCCGTGGTCGCGGCCACGGCCGGTGGGCTGGCCGGGGTCGTCGTCGCGGCCCCGGTCGGCGCCGCTGCCCGGGCGGCCGCGGTCGGGGTCCGCGAGCTCCGTGCCCTCGCGATCGCGGGCGCGCTCGCGATCGTTGCGACGGCGTGGCTCGGCCGCCCCCTTGGCGACCTCATCTCCGCGCCGGCGGTCTTCGGCCTCGCCTATCTCGCGTTCGCGGTGGCGGTCGCGATCCGCTTCGGGTCCATCCCGTTCCATCTCTGGGCCGCGCGCGTCGCGGACGCGGCGCCTGGAGCGGCCCTCCCGCTGCTCATGGCATGGGGTCCGGCGGCGTTCGCGGCGATCGCCCTCGCGTGGATCGACCAGTCGGTCGCGCCGCTCAACCTGGGGCTCGACAGCGAACGGTCGCTGATCGCCGGGATCGGCGCGATCTCGGTCGTCCTCGGGATCCTCGCGGCGTCGATTCAGGACGATCTGGAGCACGTCGTCGGGTACACGATCATCGCCGACGCCGGGTTCGTCGTCCTGGGGCTCGCGGCCTTCGACCCGGTCGTCTGGGAGCCGAGCCGGACGTGGATCCTCGTGTTCGTCGTCGGCCGCAGCGCATTCGCGGCCTGGGTCGTCGCCGCGCATGGGGCGTTCGGTTCGCGGCGGCTCCCGGAGCTCAGCGGCTGGGCCCGCCGAGCGCCGCTGCTCGGGATCGCGCTGGGGCTGATCGCGCTGGCCGCGGTCGGCTGGCCCGGCCTCGTCGCGTGGCAGGCGCGCGCCGACCTCTCCGCCTTCGCGCTGCCGGATGTGGTGGCGGCGTTCGTGGCCGCGGCGCCCGTCGCGACTGCCCTGATCTATGCGCGGATCCTCTGGATCGGCCTCCGGCCGGCCGGCGGCGCCGTGCGGAACGGGCGAGGCGAGCGTCTGCGGTCGCCCACCGCGTGGCCGGGCCGGCCGATGGTCGGCCTGAGCGCGCTCGAGCGCGTCTTCGAGAAGTCGTCACATGCGTTCGGCGGGCTGCTCGACATCCTCTGGGCGATCCCGGCCGCGATCCGCCTCAATCGGATGCCGATCGCGTCGATCGCCGTCCTGGGCCTGGCCGGTCTCGCGTTCGCGGTGAGCGGCGGCGGGCTCGGCGTGCCGGAGGCCGCCCGCGCGCTCCCCGAGGGGGTCGAACCGGGCCCCGGGCTCGAGCCCAGCGGCTCAGGCGCGCTCGGCACGGAGCCGACCAGATCGCCGGACCTGACGTTCACCCCCATCGGGAGCCCACTCGAACCGAACGCGGCTCCCTCGGCCGCTCCGAGCGGGAGCTGACCGCGGCGGCGCTGGACCCTTATTCCTCGGGGGCGAGCACCCAGCGGTCGATCTCGCGCTCGTAGGCGAGCAGCTCGGCCGGATCGAACCAGAGGGCGATCTCCGCGACCGCGTTCTCGGGGCTGTCCGACGCGTGGACGAGGTTCTGGGCGGTCTCGAGGGCGAAGTCGCCGCGGATCGAGCCCGGCGCCGCCTCGTGCGGCCGGGTCGCGCCGTTCATCGCGCGGACGACCGCAATCGCGTTCGGTCCTTCGAGGACCGCAGCGACGAGCGGCGCGCTCGTGATGAACTCGACGAGCCCGCGGAAGAAGGGCTTCGCGCGGTGGACGTCGTAGTGGCGTTCGGCGAGGTCGGACGAGACCTGGATGAGCTTCAAGCCGACGAGCTTCAGTCCGCGGTCCTCGTACCGGGCGAGGATCCGTCCGGTGAGGAGGCGCTGGACGCCGTCCGGCTTGATCAGGACGAGGGTGCGTTCGTTCACGAGTCCTCCTGGTCGGGATGGGTCGAGGATGGTTCGGGTTCGGGTTCGCGGTCGGGTCCGGGGTCGGGGTCGGAACCCGACGCCGAGGTGCTCGGCGGCGAGTCGGCTGCCGGCAGGAGACCGCCCGCGGCGGTGGCATGATCGCGCATCGCCTCGACCTCGCGCCCGACGATCCGCTCGGCGTCGCCGCGGACGAGGGCGAGGATCGGCTCGCCGCGGCCGGAGAGCAGGTCGAGGATCGCCGGCGCGAGCCCCGGCGCCGCCCGCAGCGCCAGGATCAGGCCCGTCGCCGCATCCGCGGCGTCGCCGCGGTCGAGGGCGACTCTGGCGCCGTGGAACAGGAGCGTCGGGTCCGGCGCATCAGCGAGGGCCTCGCTGCCGACCTCGACCTCCTCGCCCCACAGGCTCGGCCCGACGGCGTGCGACGCAACGGCGGCATCCGAGTCGGCGGGTACGGTCGGTGCGGAGGCGAACGCGAGCGGGTGCGACCGCGGCAAGGGCGGCACCGCGTGCGGACCCGGGTGGAGATCGTCGAACAGGACGCCCGCCGCGCCGGCCACACCACCCGGCTCGACCGGCCAGATCGGGCTGCGCTGCATCCCGGCGAACACCGGATCCAGTGAGCCGTTCGCCCGCTCCAGTGCCCGCCCGGCGAGCCGGCGCGCCTCCGCCGGACGGCCGAGTGCCGCCTGCGCCTCGGCGGCGATCACGAGCCCGAGGACATCGTCGGCGTGGCCCTCGAGCCACGCTGCGGCGGCCTCGCCGGCCCCGCCCATGTCGCCGGTCCGCCAGCGAGCCTCGGCCAGATCGCGGATCCCGTCATCGTCGAGCTCGCCGCGGCCCGCGAGCGTCTCGAGCTCGGTGCGGGCGAGGCTGAGTGAGCCGAGGAGCAGATGGACGCGGGCCAGGGCGAGGTCGGGGTCGCGCTTCGGGTCTGCCGGTACCCGGGCGCTCATCGGCCGACCCTCATCCGGGCAGCTTCAGGCGCCGCTCGAGCCCACGCAGATAGCGCGCTGGCGCGACGACCGCGAGGCGCAATCCCTCGTCGCGGAACAGCTCGCCGGCGAGGCGCTGGACATCGGCGGCGCCGACCTCGGCCACGCACGCCAGCGCCTCGTCGAGATCGAGCACGCGCTCGTGGAGCGCCTCCTGCCCGCCGATCCACGACGCGAGGTGGCGGGTCTCGTCCATGCGGAGCTCGAGCCCTCCCGACAGGTACGCCTTCGTCTTGGCCAGCTCGTCGGCCGGAACCGGCTCGTCCCGAAGCCGCGCGAGCTCGGCGAGGACGGCGTCGAGCGCGGCCCGCAGCCGCTCAGGGTCGACCCCGGCCGAGACCTCGAGCGAACCCGCGTCGGCGTAATCGACGAGCCCCGACGACACGTCGTAGGCCAGACCCTGCGCCTCGCGGACCGACAGGAACAGCCGGCTCGACATCCCGTCGCCGAGAACCCCGTTGAGGACGGCGAGGATCCAGGCGTCCGGATGGTCGCGTCGGAGGGCCGGGACGCCGACGATCAACTGGGCCTGGGTCGTGTCGCGCCGGGCCTTCAGGAGCGCACGCTCCCCGGCCGGGAGGGCGGGCGCTGGGGCGAAGCCCGGGACGACGCCGTTGCCGGTCCCGAAGGCGCCGCCGGCGAGCTCGACCGTCTCCTCGTGGCTCAGGTCGCCGGCGACGGCGATGACCGTGTTCGCCGGCCGGTACATCGTCCGCCAGAAGCCACGGATCGTGTCCGACGGGAGCGCCCGGATCCCGTCCTCGTCGCCGCAGATCTCCCGCCCCAGCGGGCCCGTGCCGAACATCGCCTGCTGGAAGAGGATCTGGGCGTGCTCGGCCGGGTCGTCGAGATACGAGCGGATCTCCTCGACGATGACCGTTCGCTCGCCGTCGATCTCCTGCTCGTCGAGGTTCGGCCGCACGATCAGCTCGCCCAGGACGTCCATCGCCCGGGTCGCCTCGCGGAGCGGGACGCGGACCCAGTAGACGGTGGATTCCCGATCCGTCGCCGCGTTGAATGATCCGCCGACACCCTCGATGGCCTCGGAGATCGCTCGCGTCGAGGGAAACCGCTCGGTTCCCTTGAACGTGATGTGCTCCATGAAATGGGCGGCCCCGGCCTCCTCGGGCGTCTCGAGCCGCGAGCCGGCAAGGACGTAGGCCGCAATGGAGACCGAACGGGCGCCCGGCAACCTGGCGCTGATCACGCGCGGCCCAGCGGCCAGCGCGGTACGTTCGAACATCGGGCCGATGGTACAGGAAGGACCTCCGACGTCCGGATGGCGCGGGAGCCGCCATTTGTTGCGATCGGCGGTCGGCCGGCGTCCCGG
>DASXTH010000095.1:0-5274 GCA_036505555.1 Candidatus Limnocylindrales bacterium
GTCGGCCGACCACTCGAAGTCCACGACGTCGTAGCCGATCGCCGTCAGCGTCCGCGGCTCCGGCGGGCGCGGGTCGCGCGACGGGCGCCCGCGGCGCGGGACGGGCGCATCAACGAGGTTGATCTGCGACCACCCCCGCCGCCGCGAGCGGAAGGCGATCTGCTGGCCATCCGGCGACCAGCGCGGCATCGAGACGCCGGCCGGATGGGTGGCGACGAGGACGTCGCGGCTGCCGTCGACGTCGACGATCCGGATCTCGTCGCCGCGGTTGTAGGCGATGCGTCGTCCGTCCGGCGACCACTGCGGATCGGCGACGTCCTTCTCGGAGGCGGTGACCTGGACCGGCGCGCCCGTGCCGCGCAGCGGCAGCACGACGATCTGCCGCGCGCCGCCAGCCTCGATCGTGCACGCGACGAGCCGGTCGCGCGGATGGAGCCGGAATTCACGCGGACTGTCGACCGCGACGAATCGCTCGATCGAGAGGCCGCCGGTCGCGGCGGCTGCCGACCCTCCGGAGGCCCGTCCCGTGCCGGGCGGGTCGGCTCGTCCTGTCCGTCCTCGTCTGGTCACGATCGCTCTCTCTCCTCGTGGGCCGGCCCGGGCGGCCAACCGATCCGAGCTACCCACGGACCGATCATCGCGTGATGGGCCCGGACGTGGCCGTGGAGGTCCTCGTAGGCCCAGCTGAACCCCTCTGGGTCCAGCCACTCCTCGTCGGTCATCGCCTCGATCGCATCCTGGAGACGGGTGACCCCGGCAGCGTACTGCCGACGGAGCTCCCCGACACTCGTCCCACGCGCCGCCTGGACCGCTCGCGCGTTGAACGCATCGAGCCCCTCAGGCGGGAGATCGGCCCATGGTTCTCCCTGCCGGTGCGTCTCGAGGGCGCGCGCGCCTTCCGCGAACCAGCGGGCCACATGGCCGACGTGGTCGGCAAGCGTCCAATCGCCGTCCGCGGCCGCCGTCCACGTCTCGTCCGATGCATCGGTCATCAGTCGCTCGAAGTCGGCGAGGACCAGCGCGGCGTCGGTCCAGAAGCGGTCGATGTCGGCGCGCAGCGTCGCCCGGAGCGGCTGCGGGTCGCGCCCGAACGGATCGTTCCCGATCTGGCGGCGGCGGAGGACGTCTGCCCAGGGCTCGAGGACCGTGAGATGGTCGAGCTCGTGACCGTGGAGGACCTGGTGGACCCAGCCCCACGCGGCGTCACTTCGGATCTCTTCACCGGGGAGCTGCCGCGCGACGGCGAGCGCGCGCCCGTGCGCCTCGACGGCCCGCTCACGCAGGTCTCGTGGCGCGAGCTCCGCGAACCCGGACCGGCGCTCCTCGTTGAGTGCGTCGAAGTCGCCGCCTTCGTAGAAGTCCTCGTCACTGGGCCAGTCCGCTCCGTCGAGGACGCGGCCGATGTAGGCGCTCGCGAGCTCCCACCAGTCGATGACGTGGCCGACGTGATCGAGGAGCGACCAGTCCGGCCCGCCGGCATCGGAGGGCGCCGCACCGGGCAGCCGCCATGCGGCGTCGTCGAGTGCCACCCAGACGGCGCCGAATCGATCGTGGATCGCCGCCTCGTCCGCCCAGTAGTCGCGCCGCGGCGAGCGGAAGTCGATGGCACGGAGGTCGCCGAGGCTGGCGCGCCGCAGGTCGACGCGGCGATCGCTCGCGAGGTCGGTCACGAATGTCTGGGCGGCTCGGATGACGGCCCACCCACGCTCGCCTCGAGCTGGTCACCGAGCTCGATCGTCCGCCGGAACGCCGCCCAGACGGCCTCCGAGAGGACGGTCCGGAGCCGCCCCGACTCCAGCTCGTGGAGCGCGGCGGCGGACGTGCCGCCGGGCGAGGTGACCATGTTCCGAAGCTCGGCCGGGTGCATCGCCGACTGCTTCGCGAAGAGGGTGCTGCCCTCGAGGGTCTCCACGACGAGGTCGTGTGCGAGATGGCGCGGGAAGCCGAGATGGACGGCGGCGTCGATGAGCGCCTCCATGACGAGGAAGACATAGGTGGGACCCGTGCCGGAGACGGCGGTTGCCATCGCGACCATCTTCTCGTCGTCGACTTCGATCTGGGTCCCGAGGGCCTGGAGGAGGGCCGCCGCCGCTTCGCGCTGCTCGGCGGTCGTCTCCGGGGTCGCGTACCACACGGTGACGCCCTTGCCGAGCCGAGCCGGCGTATTCGGCATCGCCCGGATCACCTGGTCGTGGCCGAGGGTCCCGATCAGGGCCTTGGTGGTCGCCCCGGCGAGGACGGACAACACGACCTGGCCACGACGTAGGTGCGGCCCGATCTCACGGCCGACCTTCGCCAGCATCTGGGGCTTGATCCCGAGCAGGACGACGTCAGCGTTCTCGATCGCCTCGAGGTTGCTCGCGACGACCCGGATCCCGTACTCGGTGCGGAGATGGTCGCGCCGCTCGGGCCGCGGATGGCTGGCGACGATCTGGTCGGGCGCGACGAGCTCGCCGCGGAGGAGGCCGGCGATCATCGCCTCGGCCATGACCCCGGAGCCCACGGTCGCGATCGTCCGGTCGCTGAGTGGCGTCGTCATCGGGCGGGAGTATCGCATGCGATTTCTCGGGCGGGCGTCCCTCGTTCCCCTCGCCGCGCAGATAACGACGCCATCGTTGTCCGAGGCGCGTCGGGCGCGGCAAGGCTGCTTCGCATCGCTGCGTCGGCGGACAGCGAGCTCGATTCGTGCGTGCTGAACGGGACCGTGGCGGCGGAGCCAGTCGTCGTGGTCATTCCAGGCCCGGCCGTAACGATGGTGTCGTTACTTGGACCCCGAACGGGCGGCCCGGTCGACGCCTCGTCGCGCGGTCGCCAGGACGAAGAACCGGCCCGTGGTCGTGACCTCGACGTCGGTGAACCCGGCGGCGCGGAGCGCCGCCGCGATCTCGTCGGACGTCCGGAACACCTTGACGATCGTGAAGGCTCGGCCGTCGTCGAGGCGGCGCACCGCGCGATCGGCGGACGGAGCCGGGTGATCGGCGGCGCCCGAGCGGGGGTCCGGCAGGGAGTCGATCAACGCGACGCGACCGCCGGGCGCCAGCCATCTCGCCACAAGGTCGAAGAACGCCGCCGTCCGTTCGCGCTCGACGTGGCCGAGCCAGAACCCGGCGAACAGCGCGTCGGCGGGGGCGCCCTCGGGCTCCGCCCACGCGTCGCGCACGTGGAGATGGGCGCGCAGGCGATGGGCGACCAGCCGCTCGCGGGCGCGCTCGAGCGGCGCCTCGGCCGCGTCGGTCATCCAGAGCTCGCCTTTGGAGGCGAGCAGCGGGGACCACCAGCCCGTGCCGGCGGCGAGCTCGACGATCCGCCCCTGGATCGGCAGGCCGTCGAGCCAGCGACCCGCCGCGTCCAGCTCGGCGTTCCAGGCGGCGTCGTGGATCGGGCCGTGCTCGTAGCGGCCGCGGCGCAGATACCAGTCGTCGTACTCGGAAGCGCGGGCTTCGTAGTACGCGACGAGATCGTCCGGGGCGGCCGCGTCGAAGGCGCCTTCGCGCTCGGCCGCCACTTCAAGGTCGGCCGTCTGTTCGGGCTCCGTCGTCGCCTCGGGCCCCGTCGCCTCCGGCTTCGTCGTCGCCGCCGCCCTCGCCTCGAGCGCCGCTCGCAGCCGGAACCGCAGGAATGCGTTGTCCCCGGCCTTCCCGAGACAGTCCGGGCAGAGCTGGGCGTACCCCTCGAGGTCGTCCGGGGCGCGGATCGACCAGGAACGACCACACCAGAGGCAGGCGAACGTGGGATGCGGCGCCGCCGGCGCTCGTGAGGAGGCCACGATCAGGCGATCGGCGTCCAGCCGGTCGGCGGCGAGAGGTCGCGGAACGCCTCCGGATCGAAGATCTCCGCGAGCATCTCGATCCCGTCGACGACGCGTGGTCCGGGCCGCGAGAAATATGACGAGCCGTCGAGAGCGATCAGGTGGCCACGCTGGACCGCCGACAGCTCGTCGATCCACTCCGGGAGCTGCGTGGCGGCCCAGATGTCGACCGTCTCGCGGAGGTGGTAGCCGCATGGCATGAGGAGGAGCAGGTCCGGGTCGACCTCGGCCACGGCGTCCCAGGTCGTGGGCCGGGCCGGGTTCCCGTCGTGGCCGAGCAGATCCCACCCGCCGGCGCGCCGGATCTGGTCTGGCACCCAGTGCCCGACGGCGAACGGCGGGTCGAGCCACTCGAGCCCGACGACGCGCGGCCCGACGAACCCGCCCTCGCGCCGCTCCTGCGCCTTCGTCTCGATCGCCCCGAGCCGGCCGCGCAGGCTCTCGACGAGCTCGACCGCGGCGTCCTCCGCGTCCGCCATCGCGCCGACGGTCGAGATCGTGTTCAGGATTCCCTCGACCGAGGTCGGCTCGAGCGAGACGACCGTCGTGTCCATGTCGAGCGCTCGCACGGCGTCGTTGACCTCGCGGTAGCCGACGGCGCAGACCGCGCAGAGCTCCTGGGTGAGGATGAGGTCGGCGTCTGCGGCCTCGAGGGCCGCGTCGTCGAGCCGGTAGATCGCCGATCCGCCGTGGACCGCGTCGCCGATCCGCCGATGGATCTCGCGGCTCGACGCGCCGGCGAGATCAAGCGCGTTGCTTGTCATGACCGGCAGCCCGATGACGTCGGGCGGCCAGTCGCACTCATGGGTGACGCCGACGAGCTCATCGCGCAATCCCAGGGCGCAGACGATCTCGGTCGCCGAAGGGAGGAGGGAGACGATCCGCATCAGGGATCGAGTGTAGGCGGGATCGGCGTCCGGGCGGATCGAGCGACCGAGCTGCGTTTCTGTCAATCGAATCTCAGGCGGTCGTTGGCGGCAGTCGGACGCGGCCGGGCTCGAAGTCGTGCGTGGATCATGGACGTCCCTTGACAAATGAATCCGAGGCGATCCGCAGACAGATTTTCGGCCGGCTAACGACCGCGTCAGATTCGATTGTCAAGAATGGGTTGGCGACTCACGCCCGCGTGGACGTCGGGCCTGCTCTGGGCGTGCGCCCGCGGCTCAGCGTGCACCCCGGACCGCTGCGAGCGCCCCCGACGTCAGGCGGGCTTCAGCTCGTCGACCATCGCGCGTGCGGCCGCCTTGTCGGTGAACCACACCGCGTCGATCTTCGTGTACTGCGCCCACTCTGCGGGAAGCGACTCCTCGGGGAAGATCGCGTTCACGGGGCACTCGGGCTCGCAGGCGCCACAGTCGATGCACTCGTTCGGGTCGATAAAGAGCTTCCGATCGGTGCCTTCCTCGTAGTGAATGCAGTCGACCGGGCAGACCGAGACGCACGACACGTCGAGCACGTCGATGCAC
>DASXTH010000096.1:0-7942 GCA_036505555.1 Candidatus Limnocylindrales bacterium
GGCGCGCCGCGGGATCGAGGTCGACCGCCACAAGATCGAGCTCGACGAACCGCTGAAGTCGCTCGGCACCTACAAGGTCGCGATCAAGGTCTACGGCGGGCTGTCGCCCGAGGTCACGGTCGTCGTCGAGCCGAAGGGGTAGGTTCGAGGCTCGCTCCGCGTCCGTCGCGGAGGCCCCTCGGCCGTCGCGGGACGTCGCCCCCGAAATTGTCAAACGGACGCCAGGCGGTCGCAAAGCAGCTCGCGGGCTGCAATTCGACCGCCTGAGATTCGCTAGACACCGTCCGGGCGCTTGCCGGCGCTCCCGGGCCGCCACACGCCGCGATCGAACCGAACATTCGGTCGAAATCCTCGACACGGGGTGCGATCATCGACCGGTGACCCCAACACCGGAAGCCGCCTGGTCCCGGACCATCCTCCACGTCGATCTTGACGCGTTCTTCGCCGCGGTCGAGCAGCGTGACCGGCCGGAGCTCCGCGGCAAGCCCGTGATCGTGGGCGGCGGCGGGCCGCACGATCGGGGCGTCGTGAGCACCGCCAGCTACGAGGCTCGGGTGTTCGGCGTCCGCTCGGCGATGCCCCTCCGCGAGGCCGGTCGGCGCTGCCCGCACGGAGTCTTCCTTCCAGTCGACGGGGCGAAGTACTCGGCCGCAAGCAAGGACGTCCTGGCCGTCCTCCGCCGGTTCACGCCGCAGGTCGAGCCGATCTCGATCGACGAGGCCTTCCTCGACGTCACCGGTTCACGGATCCTCTTCGGCGACGGCGAGACGATCGGGCGGCGGATCAAGGACGAGGTCCGGAGCGCCGTCGACCTGACGATCTCGGTCGGCGTCGCCCGGACGAAGCTCGTCGCGAAGATCGCCTCGGACCTGCAGAAGCCCGACGGGCTGGTCGTCGTCGAGCCCGGCACCGAAGCCACGTTCCTGGCGCCGCTCGAGATCCGCCGGCTGTGGGGCGTCGGCGAGAAGTCGGCCGCGATGCTCCGCGAGTACGGCGTGCGGACGATCGGCGACCTGGCGGGGCTGCCGGAGGACCTCCTCGTCCGGCGGTTCGGCAAGTACGGCGTCGCGCTCGCCCACCGGGCCCGCGGCGAGGACGACGATCCGGTGAGCGGGCGAGACCCGGCGAAGTCGATCGGCCACGAGCACACGTTCGACGTCGACACATCGGACCGCGAGATCATCGAGCGGACGCTGCTCGGCATGGCCGAGGGGGTCGCGGGCCGGCTCCGCGACAGCGGGGTCAAGGCGACGACGATCACGGTGAAGATCCGCGACACGACGTTCCGGACGATCACCCGCCAGCGCACGTTGCCGGACGCGACCGACCTGACCGAGCCGATCTTCCGGACCGCGCTCGAGCTCGCCCGGCCCGAAGTTCGGGGCATCCGGATCAGGCTCCTCGGCGTGACCGCCTCGGGCCTCGGCGAGCGCGAGCAGCTCTCCCTGTTCGCGGCCGACGACCCGCGCCGGCGGAAGGCGACCGAGGCCGCGGACGTGGTTCGCCACAAGTTCGGCGAGCGGGCGATCACTCGGGCGCGGCTCGTCGGATCACGGCTCCCCGCGCCGTTCGAGCGGGACCCGATGACGCCGGTCGACCCGCGCGTCCTCGACGCCGGCGACGCCGACACCGATGCGCTCGATCCGGCCGACCGAGTCCACGCCGACCGCGACGGAATCGACGAGATCGAACCAATCGAGTGAGGCGCCGCCCATCAGGGGTGTATCCCGGCGCCGTGATCGGATCGGGCGCCCGACGGGAATCCGAGTGCGAGCGGCCGGCGCGTGAGCCGGCCGCTCGTTCGCGCGTGACAGGCAAGGTGTCACGATCGAGGGGGAGGATCGCGTCGATCCGGGCTTGACATCGAACATGTGTTCGATGCAGGATCTGGTCAGAACCGAACAGACGTTCCAGTCGCCGATGTGCCCCGACGACGGACGCGTGCCCGAGCGAGTCCCGCCTCAAGGAGCATCCGATATGGCAATGATCCGAGTCGAGCCCGTCGAGGTCCACGTGCGGACCGGGTGGTTCGATGGCAGCCCACGAGAAATCACCTGGGGAGACGAGCGTCTCCCGATCACCCGCCTCGCCGCCGTCCGTGAAGAGGCGGCAGCGTATCCGGTCATCACGGGCCCGCGAACGATGTTCGAGGTCGAGACGGCCCGAGCGCGCTTTGCGCTCACCTATCAGCATCGCTCGCGTCGGTGGACCATCACGGCCCTCGACGAGGAGCGACCCGCGGCCTGACGCCTGGGGGCCAGGGCTGCGTGGCTCGGGAAGGCGGCCCACCTTCTCGGGATCGGTCGGAATGCGGGGGTGGGCGCGCCGGTACCGTGCCCGCCCCCGTCACCGACCTACAATCGGGGCATGCCAGATGTCCCTGCCGATGCATCGTTCCGTGACCTGACGCTCCGCGCGTTCGTCGACGAGCTTGCTTCGGCGGCACCGGTTCCGGGCGGCGGAAGTGCCTCCGCCATTGCGGCGTCGTTGGGCGCCGGGCTCGTGGCGATGGTCGCGTCGCTATCCCAGGACCGGCCGCGCTACGCGCAGCACACGAGTCTCCACGACCGGAGCCGCGACGTCGGCGAGCGCCTCGCGACGCGGTTTTTCGACCTTGCCGACGAGGACGCGGCCGCATACGCAGCGTTCGCCGCGGCCCGCAAGCTGCCGCGGACGACCGACGACGAGATCGCGGCCCGGCAGCGCGCTCTCGCGACCGCGGCGCGGCGGGCGGCGGAGGTCCCGCTCGAGACGGTCGAGGCGTGCCTCGAGCTGATCGTGACTGCCGAGGCGCTCGTCGGGCGCTGCAATGTGAACGCCACGAGCGACCTGGAGGTCGCGACCCTGCTCGGCGACGCCGCCGCTCGCGGGGCCGCGGCGAACGTGCTCATCAACCTGCCCTCGGTCGACGACGAGGCCTTCGCGGCGGCCGCGACCGCGCGCGTGGAGGAGATCCTCACGCGGATCCGGGAGGTCGTCGCCGAGGTCCACTCGGGAGTCCGAAACCCGCGCGAGCGCGAACCCGTGCCCATCGCGCCGCGATGACCCGATGACGAGGTGACTGGCTCACCGCGCGGAGCACGGCTGCTCCAGGGAGGGCCGATCGCCGCCGAGATCCGCCAGGCCGTCGGCGAGGACGTCGCAGCGTACGTCGAGCGACGCGGCCGGCGGCCGGTGCTCGCGGTCGTCATCTGCGGCCGCGACGCGCCGTCGATGGTCTACCTCGGCCAGATCCTCCGAAGCTGCGAGAAGGTCGGGATCGAGGGCCGCCTCCTCGAGGTCGACGGCGAGGCATCCGAGGCGAGCGTCGTCGAGGCGATCCGCATCCTGAATGCGGACCCGGCGGTCAACGGGATCATCGTCCAGATGCCGCTGCCACCGACGATCCGGCTCCGAGCGATCGTCGAAGCGATCGACCCGTCCAAGGACATCGACGGGATCCATCCGTTGAATGCCGGCCTCCTCCGGCTCGGCTACGACGGGTTCCTGCCGGCCACCGCCCACGCCGCGGTCGAGATCCTGCGGCGGTCCGCGATCGAGATCGAGGGCAAGCGGGCGGTCGTCATCGGCCGTTCGGCCGTCGTCGGCATGCCGGCCGCCTTCCTCCTCGTCCGCGAGAACGCGACCGTGACGGTCTGCCACTCCCGGACGCGCGATCTCGCGCGGCATGTCAAGGACGCCGAGATCCTCGTCGTCGCCGCCGGACACCCCGGCCTCGTCACGGGCTCGATGGTTCGCCGCGACGTCGTCGTCGTCGATGTCGGGATCAACGTCGTCGATGGCGCGATCGTCGGCGACGTCGCGTTCGACTCGGTCCGCCGGGTCGCCGCAGCGATCACGCCCGTCCCGGGCGGCGTCGGCCCGCTGACCAACGCCCTGCTCCTCGCCCACCTGATGCGCGCCGCACGGGAGCAGGAGGCATCGTTCGGTGGGTCGCCCCACGAGAGCCCTGAGCCCGGCAGTGTCCTGGCCGACGTGCCCGCTCCTCCCAATCCCGACCCCATCGCCGTCACCCGAGGAGTTCGATGAGCTTTCCGTCCGATCTCGAGATCGCGCGTTCCGTCACTCCGCGACCGATCATGGACGTCGCCCACGACCTCGGCCTGCGCGACGACGAGATCGAGCCGTACGGCCACACGAAGGCGAAGGTCACCCTCGAGGCGATCGAGCGTCTCGAAGCCGAGCGACCGCGCGGCAAGTACGTCGTCGTCACCGCGATCAGTCCGACGCCGCTTGGCGAGGGCAAGTCGACCACGACCGTCGGGCTGGCCCAGGGACTGAACAAGATCGGCAGGAAGGCGGCCGTCTGCATCCGCCAGCCCTCGCTGGGGCCGGTCTTCGGGATCAAGGGTGGCGCCGCCGGCGGCGGCTACAGCCAGGTCATTCCGATGGCCGACTTCAACCTCCATCTCACCGGTGACGTCCACGCGATCGGGGCGGCCCACAACCTCGGTGCCGCGTTCCTCGACAACCACCTCCACCACGGCAACGCACTGGGGATCGATCCCTTCTCGATCCTCTGGCCGCGGGTCATGGACATCAGCGACCGGGCGGTCCGGCGGGTGATCGTCGGGCTCGGCGGCAAGGAGAACGGCGTCCCGCGCGAGACCGAGTTCGTCATCACGGTGGCTTCGGAGGTGATGGCGGTCCTCGCCCTCGCGAGCGACATCCAGGACCTGCGGGCCCGCCTCGGCCGGATGGTCTTCGCGACCCGCAAGGACGGCTCGGCTGTCACCGCCGAGGACCTGAACGTCGCGGGCTCGATGACCGCGCTCCTGACGGACGCGATCAAGCCGAACCTCCTCCAGACGCTCGAGGGTGGGCCGGCGTTCGTCCACTGCGGCCCGTTCGCGAACATCGCCCACGGCAACAACTCGATCATCGCCGACCGCCTCGCCCTCGCCACGAACGAGATCGTCTGCACGGAGGCCGGCTTCGGTGCCGACATGGGCGCCGAGAAGTTCTTCGACATCAAGTGCCGCGCGTCCGGTCTGAGCCCGGACGCGGCCGTCGTCGTGGCGACGGTCCGGGCTCTCAAGATGCATGGCGGGGTCGGCAAGATCGTGGCCGGCAAGCCGCTCGATCCGGCCCTGACCGAGGAGAACGTCGAGGCGGTCCGGACGGGGGCCTCGAACCTCGCGAAGCAGATCGAGAATGTCCGGATCTTCGGCGTGCCGGTCGTCGTGGCGATCAACTCGTTCCCGACGGACACCCCGGCCGAGGTCGAGGCGATCCGCCAGGTGGCGCTCGCGGCCGGAGCCCGCGACGCGGTCGTCGCAACTCATTTCGTTGAGGGCGGCAACGGCGCCGCGGCGCTCGCCTCGGCGGTCTGGGATGCGGCCGCATCCGGCGAGGCCGCCTTCCGGCTGCTCTACGCGGACGACGCCCCGCTCGGCGAGAAGATCCTGACGATCGCCACCCGGATCTACGGCGCCGACGGGATCGAGCTCGCGCCCCCGGCTCGCAAGGCCCTGAAGCTGTACGAGGACCTCGGGATGGGCCACCTCCCCGTGTGCATGGCCAAGACGCAGTACTCGCTCAGCCACGACGCGAACCTGAAGGGCGCCCCGAGCGGCTTCACCGTGCCGATCCGCGACATCCGCCTGTCGGCCGGGGCCGGGTTCGTCACCCCGCTCGTCGGCGAGATGCGGACGATGCCGGGCCTGCCGTCGAAGCCGGGCGGCGAGAACATCGACATCGACGCCGAAGGGAACATCGTCGGGCTGTTCTAGCTGAGGGTCGGAAGGCCGGCCTGCGATCGCTCAGCCGGGACCGTGCCGCCCGGATCGCCGAGCGATCAGGACGATCCCGCCGAAGAGCGCGAGCGAGCCAAGGAGCAGGGCCCCGAGGATGGCAACGGACGCCTGATCGCGGGCGACATCCGCGGGACTGGGCGCGGGCGCAGCCGGCGCGGTCTCTGCTGGAGTCGAGCTCTGCGGATCCGGCACGTCGCCACCGTAGGCGGCGACGGCCTCCTTGAGCATCGTCTGGCCCTCGCTCGTCCCTAGGTCCCCGGCCGGCGAGCACACGCTGGTTCCAAGATCCCCGTTTCCAGCGGGGTACGCCACCCAAAGCCAGCTCGACCCGGCCGGCGGCGCATTGACCCCACACGAACTGCTGACGCCAGCGTTGCCGTTGAAGCTCTCGGCGGCGAGCCAGACGAGCGGCGCGGCGCCCTTGCCGTGGAACCAGTGTGTGACCTGGACGGGTACCCCGCGCTCGTCGCGAATCCCCGTGTTGCCGGCGAACACGGCCGTCTCCGGTGTCACCGTCTTGATCCACGACGTGAATCCGGCGCAGCTGCACGCGAGGACCGGGCGTGGTGTCGTCAGGACTGCCCCGACCGAGACGAACAGCGAGGCGACGGCGACGATCCCGATCCGGATCGACTGGGGCAAACGCTGAGCGATGGACGTCATCGAAACCTCCGGCGCGATGGTCGCGGCCGTGACGCCCGGTTGCCGGGCGCGGTTCCGATCCGCGCCGATCAGGCGGTTGCGGGTGTCAGAAGCGAGGTGGCGATCACGAGGCAGAGCGCGACCGCGAGGCCCGCGGCGACGCCGACCACCAAGGCACCCCAGGCCATGACGTCAACCGGGCCGAGCGCCTCCGCGCCGTGCGCGTGGTCGTCGTGGCCGTGCGTCTCGCCGTGGTCGTCGGCGCCGTGCGGCTCGTCGGCCAGATCGCCGGGGTGGTGCAACTCCGGACCGGTCGTGGCGTGGGCGAGCTCGTCCGGGCTCGGCTCGTGATCTGCCGCCTTCCCGCTCGTCTTGATCTTGGCCATCTGCCCCGGCACCTCCGCCAGCATTCTCGCACGTAGACTGCCGCGATGACCTCCCCAGCGGTTGCGCCGCCGCTCGACGCCGGCCTCGTCGCGAGCCTCCGCGGGATCGACCGGGACGGCCGGCTGCTCTTCCTCACCCGGACCCTCCGGATGTTCGCGTACGGGTTCCTCGCGGTCGTCCTCGTCCTGTACCTCGACGGGCTCGGGATCGACGCGGTCACGATCGGCGTGATCCTGACCCTCACGTTGATCGGCGACACGATCATCTCGCTCTGGCTCACGACGCGGGCGGACCGGATCGGCCGGCGCCTCGTGCTCATCGCCGGCTCCCTGCTCATGGCCGGCGCCGGCCTGTCGTTTGCCCTGACGAGCTCCGTGCCGTTCCTCATCCTCGCCGCGACCGTCGGTGTGATCAGCCCGACCGGCAACGAAGTCGGGCCGTTCCTCGCGGTCGAGCAGGCCGCGCTAAGCCAGACGACCCCGGACGCGCGGCGAACGCCGACGTTCGCCTGGTACAACGTCGCGGGCTACGTCGCAACGGCCGTCGGGGCACTGGCGGCCGGGCTCCTCAGCCAGACGCTCCAGACGGCGGTCGGGCTCGCGCCGGTGGACTCGTACCGGGCCATCGTCGTCGGCTACGCGCTCGTCGGGCTCGTCATGGCCGCGATCTTCTGGCGCGTCGGCAGCGGCGTCGAGGCGCCGCCACAGGAGATCAAGGACGGGATCGCGCGCCACCTGGGCCTGGGGCCGCGCTCGCGCGGGATCGTCGCGCGGCTGTCGCTGCTGTTCTCGCTCGACGCGTTCGGCGGCGGCTTCATTCCCCAGAGCCTCATGGCGTATTGGTTCCACCTCCGGTTCGGCGTCGAGCCGGCGCTCCTCGGCGGGATCTTCTTCGGGGCGAACCTGCTGGCCGCGGTCTCGTCGCTGTCGGCGTCGCGGATCGCCGCCCGGATCGGGCTTGTCCAGACGATGGTGTTCACGCACCTGCCGTCGAACGTCCTGCTCATCCTCGTCCCGCTCATGCCGAACCTCGCCCTCGCGATCGCGGTCCTCCTGCTGCGCTTCAGCCTCAGCCAGATGGACGTCCCGACGCGCCAGTCCTACGTCATCTCGGTCGTCGAGCCCGACGAGCGCTCGGCCGCGGCCGGCGTGACCGGC
>DASXTH010000097.1:0-11514 GCA_036505555.1 Candidatus Limnocylindrales bacterium
CCGGCGCGGCAACAAGGGCGAGGGCGAGGATCGCGATTACCTCGAGCTGAGCTTCGCCGGCACCGACAAGATCTTCGTCCCCGTCGAGCAGATCACCCGAATCTCGCGCTACAGCGGGGCTGAGCGGCCCCAGCTGTCCAAGCTGGGTGGCACGGAGTGGCTTCGGACCAAGCAGCGCGTCCGGAAGGCCGTCACGGACCTCGCCGACGAGCTGCTCGATCTTTACGCTTCGCGCCAGCGCGCCGCCGGCCACCCATTCAGCTCGGACACGCCCTGGCAGGCCGAGATGGAGGCGTCGTTCCCGTACGAGGAGACGCCCGACCAGCTTCGCGCCGCGGTCGAGGTCAAGCACGACATGGAACGCGTCCGGCCGATGGACCGGCTCGTCGTCGGCGACGTCGGCTACGGCAAGACCGAGGTCGCCCTGCGAGCCGCGTTCAAGGCGACCCAGGACGGCAAGCAGGTCGCGGTGCTCGTGCCGACGACGGTCCTCGCCGCCCAGCACCACGTGACCTTCGGCCAGCGCTTCGCGGCGTTCCCGATCAAGGTCGAGCTCCTGTCGCGATTCGTCTCGAAGGCCGATCAGGAGAAGGTCGTCAGGGGCCTCGCCGATGGGACCGTCGACATCGTCATCGGGACGCACCGGCTCCTGTCGCGCGACGTCCGGTTCCGGGATCTGGGGCTCGTCGTCGTCGACGAGGAGCAGCGCTTCGGCGTCGCCGCGAAGGAGCGCCTCAAGCAGCTCCGGCGCGAGGTCGACGTCCTGACGCTCTCGGCCACGCCGATCCCGCGGACCCTGAACCTCGCCCTCGCCGGCGTCCGCGACATGAGCGTCATCGAGACGCCGCCCGAGGACCGCCTGCCGATCCAGACCCGCGTCGCCGAGGCGTCGGCCGGGCTCGTCCGTGACGCGATCCTCCGCGAGCTCGATCGCGGCGGCCAGGTCTTCTTCGTCCACAACCGGGTCGAGACGATCGAGGCCCAGGCCGAGCAGCTCCGGCGGATGCTGCCGGGCGCCCGCTTCGTCGTCGGCCATGGCCAGATGGCCGAGGGCCATCTCGAGTCGGTGATGATCACGTTCGCCGGCGGCGAGGCGGACATCCTCGTCTGTACGACGATTATCGAATCCGGCCTGGACATCCCGAACGCGAACACGATCATCATCGACCGGGCCGACACCCTGGGGCTGGCCCAGCTCTACCAGCTCCGGGGGCGCGTGGGGCGGTCATCACGGCGCGCCTACGCCTATCTCCTCTACCGCCGCCGCGAGCGGATGAGCGAGGAAGCTCGGAAGCGGCTCCAGGCGATCTTCAATGCGTCAGAGCTGGGCGCCGGGTTCCAGATTGCGCTCGCCGACCTGGAGATCCGGGGCGCCGGCAACATCCTGGGTGGCGAGCAGTCGGGGCACATGGCCGCGGTCGGGTTCGATCTCTACTCGCGGCTCCTCGCCGACGCCGTCGAGGAGCGGAAGGCCCTCCGCGAGGACCGGCCGCCGCGGGTCGAGAAGCCCCAGACGGTCGTCGATCTGCCGGTCGAGGCGCACCTCCCCGACGAGTACGTCCCGGAGGAGGCCCAGAAGCTCGAGCTCTACCGTCGACTGGCCCGGGCCAGGAACGTAGGCGACCTGGCGGCGTTCCGCCAGGAGATGACTGACCGATTCGGGCCGATGCCTGCGCCCGTCGTGCGTCTCGTCGAGGTCGCCGAGCTCCGCCTGACCGCGGAGGCCGCCGGGGTCGCCTCGATGTCGCGCGAGGACGGCCAGCTCGTCGTCCGGTTCGGCGAGGGCCTCTCGCGGGCGACTGCGATGCGTCTGCTGGCCGGTGGCGGGCTGCCCGGCGTGGGGCCGACGGAGGTGACGTTCGCGAGCAATCAGGTCCGGATCCGGCTTCCCCGCGACCCGTCCCGAGCGTGGGGATTGACCCAGGCGGTCGTCGCGCGGTTGTCGGCAACACCGAACGATGCCGCCGCCGAACTGTGATGGGGTTGCAAGCCTGATCGGGGCTCAATCCGGCGATCATGGCGACAGCCCTGCGATGACTGCCCAGACAGACGCCCATGCCAAGACCCGCGCGCCCAGGCCGACGCTCCTCCGGGGCCCGGACGGACACGGCCGCGGCGTTGTCGGCGTGCTCGTCGACGTCACGAAGGGAGTACCCGGACAGAAGCCCGTTCCCACAGCCTCCACCGACCCCGCGCTGTCGAACGCCGTCCAGGACGAGTTCCTCGGGCTGATCTCGCATGAGCTCCGGACCCCCGTGACCTCGATCTACGGGAACGCGATCCTCCTGGCGTCCCGACTCGGTCCGGAAGCCGCCGGCGGGGCGATGGCCCGCGACATCGCCGACGACGCCGACCGGCTCCTCCGGATCGTCGAGAACCTTCTCCAGCTGGCGCGCCTCGGCTCGGGCTCGATCCTCCACCGCGAGCCCTTCGTCCTCGACCACATCGTCCATGCCGCGATCGGCTCGCGTCTCCGGCGGCACCCGGATCGGCCGATCCGGCTCACGTTCAGCCAGCCGTCGCTCGTCGTCCTCGCAGACGCCATCGCGCTCGGGATGGTGATCGAGAACCTGCTGAGCAACGCCGACAAGTACGGCCGGCCCGGCGATCCGACGGAGGTGGTCGTGACGTCGGACGGCGAGCGTGCGGACGTGCGGATCCTCGATCGCGGGATCGGGATCCCGCGGGACCTCGCCGACGACGTGTTCACCGCCTTCTTCCGCGCCGACCAGGCGCGCCGGACGGCCGGCGGGGTCGGCGTGGGCCTCGCGGTCTGCAAGCGGATCGTCGAGGCCCACGGCGGGCAGATCTGGGCGGTGTCACGCGACGGCGGCGGCGCCGAGGTCGGGTTCTCGCTGTCACTCGATCCCGAGACCGACGACCTCGGCGACTGACGCGTGACCGACGGCCGTCGGCGGGAGATCCAGGTCACGATCCCGATCGACTCGGACGACGATTTGCAGGCGCTTCGCGGCGCCCTCCTCGCCGCCCGCGCGACCGAGCTGTCGGAGGTCCAGCGACGGGCACAGCGCCACAACCTCGGGTATGGAACCGACTCCCAGCGCGACACGATGACCGCGGAGGTGGACGACCGGCGGCGCCGCTGGGAGATGCTCGATCGCGTCCTGACGGCGCTCGACGCCGCCCGATGAGCGGCGTCCCGTCGGGCGCTTGTCTCCGCGGATGAAGCCCTTCCAGTTCCTCGCCGACGCCTTCGAAGCGACGTCGGCCCGCGAGCTCGGTGAGCGAGCCCGGGCCGCCGAGGACCTCGGCGTGACGACGTTCGTGCTGCCGGACCATCTCGTCCCGCAGCTGTCGCCGGTCCCGTATCTCGCCACCGTCGCGGCGCTCACCGAGCGGATGCGCCTGAGCGCCTTCGTCCACAACAACGACCTTCGTCATCCGGCGGTGCTTGCCCAGGATCTCGCGTCGCTCGACGTCCTCTCGGGCGGCCGCCTCGACGTCGCGATCGGGGCCGGCTGGAACGAGCCCGAGTACCGGGCGGTCGGGATCCCGTTCGACCCGATCCGCGTCCGGCAGGCCCGTCTCGCCGAGGCGATCGCGGTGATCAAGGGCTGCTTCGGGCCCGAGGCGTTCTCGTTCAGCGGCGCGCACTACACGATCACCGAGTACGACGCCTACCCCAAACCGGTCCAGCAGCCGCACGTCCCGTTCCTGATCGGCGGCGGCGGTCGGTCGACGCTGGAGCTGGCCGCCCGCGAGGCGGATATCGTCGGGCTGGCGCCGCGGATCCTGTCGGGCCAGCGCGCGGATCCCGCGTCGATCACGTGGGCGGCGACCGAGGAGAAGGTCGGCTGGGTTCGCGACGCCGCCGGTGACCGCTTCGACGACCTGTCGTTCAACGCCTACCCGTCGCAGTGGCCGATCGTCGTCACCGACGATCTCCACGCCGAGGCGCGCAAGGTGATCGACCGGATGCGCGAGCGGACCGGCGTCGAGATGACCGAGCAGGACGTGATCGACTCGCCGCACATCTTCATCGGCTCGATCAACCGCTTCGTGGAGAAGTTCCGCGAGCTCCGCGAGCGACTCGGGATCAACTCGTTCCTCGTCGGCTCGCTCGACGAGCTGGGTCCGGTCGTGGAGCGCCTGGCCGGGACTTAGGTCGAGGCGGCGTCCGCCGGCGGGGCCTCGTCGCGCGGGACGACCGCATCACCGAGCGCGATATTGCCGTCGTTCAGGATCCGCGCGCGCAGACCGGCCCGATGGACGAGCGGCCGAAGGATCGGCTTCCCGATCAGGTCCGTCAGGTACTGGCAGGGCTCGCACAGCCGGGTGGCGAGACACTCGACGTCGCCGATCCGGAACCGCCGACCGACGAGATCGTTCAGCCGGATCCCGCGCGTCGTGACGTTGCGGCGGGTCTCGCCCGGGTCGAGGTGGATCCCCGCCTCGTCGGCAAGCCGCTCGATCTCCTCGGCCTCGACGAGGGTGATGCTCCGGTCGACGGCCTCGTTGGGCGACCAGAAGCCGATCCCGGCCGCGTACCGGTCGCCCTCCAGCCCGACGAAGGCGGTCGCCCGCACGCGCGAGAGCGCGACCATCGGCGCCCGAGCCTGCGGCGCGATGTGGATCGCTACGACGACGCCTGTGCCGGACGGCGCAACAGGATCAGCCGCCGGACCGGCCGCGGGGCGGGACGCTGCGCTCACGTCGCCATTGTCGCCGCCGCCATCGATCTTCGTCCACGGCGCCTCACGGGCGGACCGGGCATTCTGACGCCGTGAACGACGGAACTCCCACGACTGCCCCGTCACGTCCGGACGCGTCGGACGGGCTCTGGTCGCCGGGCCGCCGCGCCCTCACGATCGGGCTCGTCCTCAACGTCACGATCGTCGCCTCCGAAGCGCTCGCGGTCGGGACGATCCTGCCAATCGTCGCCCATGACCTCGGTGGCATCGACCTCTACGGCTGGGTCTTCTCCGGCTTCTTCCTCGGCAACCTGCTCGGGATCGTCGTGGCCGGGATGCTCATCGACCGCGGCGGGCTCGCCCGGCCATTCGTCCTCGGGATCGGCCTGTTCTCGCTCGGGCTCCTGATCGGCGGCCTCGCGCCGTCGATGGAGGTCCTCGTCGCGGCCCGCGTGATCCAGGGGTTCGGTGCGGGCGCGATCCCGGCGGTCGCATACGTCTCGATCGGTCGGGCGATGCCCGAGTCTCTCCGCCCGCGGATGTTCGCGACGCTCTCGACCGCGTGGATCCTGCCCGGCGTCATTGGTCCGGTGGCGGCGTCCCTCGTCACGGAGCTGTGGGACTGGCGGATCGTCTTCCTCGGGCTGCTTCCGTTCATCGCGGTCTCGGCGACCCTGACCCTGCCGTCGCTCCGGTCGGTCGCCCCGGCGGAGATGAGCGTCGCGGGCAGCGAGCGGGCATCGGCGATCGCCGCGGGCGGTCGGCGTCTCGCGCTCGTCGGGGCGCTCGTCATCGGATCCGCGGCGCTCCTCGCGAGCCTCTCCGACCTGACCGCACTGTCGCCGATCCTGATCGTCGGCGGTCTGGCGATCGGTGTCCCGGCGTTCGCCCGCCTCACGCCGCCGGGGACGATCCGTGCGGCGACGGGCCTGCCGACCGCGATCCTCCTCCGGGGGTTCCTGACGTTCGCCTTCTTCTCCGCCGATGCGTATGTCCCGCTCGCGATCCAGGATTGGCGCGGGGAGGCGACGATCCTGTCCGGGCTGGCGTACATGGCCGCGACCCTGACCTGGACCGGTGGATCCTGGGTCAACGCCCACGCGATCCAGCGGCTGGGTCCCGGGCGGTTCCTCCTCGGAGGGTTCGTGGTCCTGATCGTTGGAACGCTCGGGTTCCTCCCGGTCCTGCTGCCGGGGGTGCCGGCCTGGCTGGCGGTCCCGGTCTGGGGTCTGGCGGGGTTCGGGATGGGGCTCGCGTACTCGACCCCGTCGCTGATCGTGCTCCGCGAGTCGCGGCCCGAGGAGCAAGGCGCCCTGACAGCCGCCCTCCAGCTCGCGGACGTGCTCGGGACGGCGCTCGGGACCGGCGTCGGTGGCGCCCTGATCGCCCTCGGCTCGCCGGCCGGCAAGACGGGCGTCGACGGGATCCTTGCAACGTTCCTGCTCGCGGCGGGCGTCGCGCTCGCCGGCCTCGCACTGACGCGGCGACTCGGGGCGCGGGTGGCCGCCGGAGAGCCGCCGGAGGTCGTCCGAGCCGGGTCGACGGCGCCGGCGATCTGACCTCGGCCGCGGCGAGACGGCCGGGGCCTGCGCGCGTCGCGCTGCGGTAGACTTGCGGCCCTGTCCGCACCGGAGCCCGACCGGCGGGCGACCCCACCTGGAGGACCCTCGTCCGATGTCCGCCGAGGAGCTTCGCGCCAAGATCCGCGAGATTCCGGACTTCCCCAAGCCCGGCATCCTCTTCTACGACATCACGACGCTCCTCAAGGATGCCGCCGCCTACCGGGAAGCGATCGATCTCATGCTGGAGCCGTACCAGGGCGAGCAGATCGACATCGTCGTCGGGATGGAGTCGCGCGGGTTCATCTTCAGCTCGGCGATGGCCTACCAGCTCAACGCCGGGCTCGTGCCGGTGCGCAAGCTCGGCAAGCTGCCGGCCGAGACGATCACCGTCGAGTACGCCCTCGAGTATGGCTCGAACACGCTCGAGATCCACCGTGACGCGATCGAGCCCGGCCAGAAGGTCCTGATCGTCGACGACCTCCTCGCGACCGGCGGGACGGTCAAGGGCACGATCGAGCTGATCGAGCGCCTGAAGGGCAACGTCGTAGGCCTCGCCTTCCTCGTCGAGCTCGACTTCCTCAAGGGCCGCGACCGGCTCGATGGCCGGCGGGTCACCTCCGTCATCAAGTACTGAGCCCCGGGACCCGGCCGCCCGCATTCGCGCGACGACCCCCGTCCCGATCGTCAGCGAGAGCGCATTGGCCGACCCCATCCAGAAGCGTCAGACCCCCGCCGAGCCGCCGCCCGGTGCGGAGCCGAGCGCTCCGTCCGGCGTTCCTGGCACGAGCGCCACGGGCGACGCGGCCGCCGCGCCCGAGCCCGATGACGCCGGCCTCGCCCGGCGGCGCTTCTTCCGCCAGTTCGCAGGCGAGCTGATCCAGACCGCCGCCACAGTGGCGGGCGCGGCCCAGGCACTCCAGCGAGCGTCCGCCGAGGCGGCCGGCGCGATTCTCGACCCGACGGGGACCGCGGCCCGGGTCGAGAGTGCGGCGGCGATGGCCGCGGGCGCCGCCGGTGACGCGGCGACGGGGCGCCCGACCGGCTTCCGCACGCCGTTCCGCGAGAGCGACGGCGTCCTCCATCTGATCGACCAACGCCGGCTCCCCGAGCAGCTCATCGAGGTGGATGTCCGCAACGCCCCGGAGGCCGCCACCGCGATCCGCCAGATGGTGGTCCGGGGAGCGCCGGCGATCGGGCAGGTCGCCGCGATCGGGCTGGCCCTCTCCGCGGAGCGCTCGAAGGAAACGCAGCCGTTCGCCCGCCGGGCGATCCTTCGTGGCGGCGCCGCGGCCCTGCGCGCCGCGCGCCCGACGGCCGTCAATCTCGGCTGGGCGGTGGACCGGATCATGGCCCGGTTCGAGGCGATCGGCGACCTGAACGACGACGGCCACGAGGTCGCGGGCGCCCTGCGCGCCGAGGCCGATGCGATCGTGACCGAGGCGACGATCGACCACGGCCGGCTTGCCGACTTCGGTTTGGCGGCGCTGCCGGTCAAGGAATTCGGGCCGCTCCGGATGCTGACCCACTGCAACACCGGGCCGCTCGCCTGCGGCCAGTTCGGGACCGCCCTCGGGATCGTCCAGGCCGCCCATCAGGCGGAGCGCGAGATCAGCGTCTGGGTCGACGAGACCCGGCCGTATCTCCAGGGCGCGCGCCTGACGGCCTGGGAGCTCGAGCAGGCCGGCGTGCCGCACACCCTGATCGCGGATTCGGCGGCCGGGTTCCTGATGAGCCGCGGCGAGGTCGACGTCGTCCTCGTCGGGGCGGACCGCGTCGCCGCGAACGGCGACACCGCGAACAAGGTCGGGACCTATCCGCTCGCGGTGCTCGCCGCCCGGCACGGGATCCCGTTCTTCGTCTGCGCCCCGACGAGCTCGATCGATCCGGCGACACCCGACGGCGCAGCGATCGAGATCGAAGAGCGCTCGGCCGACGAGGTGCTGAACGTCCGCGGCGTGGCGATCGCCCCACCGGGGACCGAGGTCCGCAACCCGTCGTTCGACGTCACGCCCGCCGAGCTGATCACCGGCATCGTCACCGAGGAAGGCGTGGTGACGGCACCGTTCGAGCCGGGGCTCGCCGCGGCCATCGCGGCCGCCGCCGCCCGCTGGGGCCCGAGCCGGCCCCCGTTGGCGGAGCCGCCGGCCCTGCCGGTCTCGTCGCTCGGGATCCCGCCCGGGCCGCAGACCCGGGGCGAGGTCGCCGGCTGATGGCGAGCGTCGCCGCGACCGGCAGGCGGGTGCGTGGCCTGGCCGTCCGGAGCATCACCGACCGGGGCGTCCTCCGCGCCTTCCTCGAGCGCGACCGGCTCTTTGCCGCGTACGCGATCTGCGACCTCGAGGATCGCGAGTTCGGGAAGACCCGCTGGGGCGGCGCGTTCGAAGGGGATCGACTCGTCGCCGTCGCGCTGGAGTACTCCGGCCTGACGCCGCAGCCGCTCTTCGTCATGGGCAGCCCGGACGGGATCGAGGCGATCCTCCGCGACGTTGTCCGCCCGCGCGCCGCATACGTCGCCGCGCTCCCCGAGGCGCTGCCGGCCGTCGAGGCCGTCTACCGGCTCGACCCCGGTCCGCCGATGGTCCGGATGTGGGTCGACCGCACGCGCTTCCGACCGTACCCCGCCGACGTCCAGCGGCTCCTCCCGTCGGACATCGGCGAGCTGAACCGGCTCTACCAGCTGGGGTTCGCCTCGTGGCTGCCGTCGTCGGCGATCGGCGAGGGCGTCTACTTCGGGAACCACGTCGGCGGCCGGCTCGTCGCCGCGGCCGGGACGCACGTGATCAGCCGCCAGGCCCGGATTGCGGTCGTCGGCAACGTCCTGACCCATGTCGACCATCGCGGCCGTGGCTTCGCGACCGCGGTCACCGGCGCCGTCACCGCCGAGCTCCTGCGGACCTGCGACCAGGTCGTGCTGAATGTCCGCTCCGACAACCCACCGGCGCTCCAGGCCTATCGGCGGCTCGGCTTTGCCGAGCACGTCCGGTTCGAGGAGCGTCTCGCCCACCGCCTCGGCTCGCCGTGGCCGGACCTCACGGCGCCGATCCGCCGCATCTTTGGACGCAGGGAGAACTGACCCGCATGACCGATACGATCGCAGGCGCGCCGGCGCACGACGTGACCAACCTCGCGCTGGCCAGTGAGGGCGTCCGGCGGATCGAGTGGGCCGAACGTGAGATGCCGGTCCTGCGCCTGATCCGTGAGCGATTTGCGCGGGAGCGGCCGCTGGCCGGGATCCGCATCGGGGCGTGCCTCCACGTCACGACGGAGACCGCGAACCTCATGCGGACCCTCAAGGCCGGCGGTGCCGAGGTCGTCCTCGCGGCCTCGAACCCGTTGTCCACGAAGGATGATGTCGCGGCCGCGCTTGTCGCGGAGTACGGGATCGCGACGTTCGCCCGGCGCGGCGAGGACCGCGAGACCTACTACGCCCACTTGAACAGCGTCGCCGACACCCACCCGCAGATCACGATGGACGACGGTTGCGATCTCGTCTCGCTCCTCCACAGCGAGCGCCCGGCGCAGGTCAAGGAGGTCCTCGCGGGGACCGAGGAGACGACGACCGGCGTCATCCGGCTGAAGGCGATGGCGGCCGACCACGCCCTCGGGTTTCCGGTCGTCGCGGTCAACGAGGCCCAGACGAAGCACCTCTTCGACAACCGCTACGGGACCGGCCAGAGCACCATCGACGGGATCCTCCGGGCGACGAACATCCTGCTCGCCGGGCGGAATGTCGTCGTGGCCGGGTACGGCTGGGTCGGCCGCGGGATCGCGTCCCGAATGTCCGGGATGGGTGCCCACGTCGCGGTCATCGAGGTCGATCCGGTCCGCGCCCTCGAGGCGCTGATGGACGGCTACCAGGTGATGACCGCGGCCGAGGCGGCACCGTGGGGCCAGCTCTTCGTGACCGCGACCGGCAACGTCAACGTGTTCCGGCGCGAGCACTTCGCGGCGATGCAGGAAGGCGCCGTCATGGCGAACTCCGGCCACTTCGACGCCGAGCTGGACCTCAAGGCGCTCCGCGAGATGGCCGAGGGCCACATCCGCGACGCGCGCGAGAACGTCCAGGAGTTCGACATCGGCGGGAAGAAGATCAACCTCATTGCGGAGGGCCGGCTCGTGAACCTCGGCGCGGCCGAGGGCCATCCGGCCGCCGTGATGGACATGAGCTTCGCCAACCAGGCGCTGTCGGCCGAGTACGTGGTCCGGCACCACGCCGAGCTGACCCCGCAGGTCTACGTCGTCCCCGAGGCGATCGACGCCGAGGTGGCGCGCCTGAAGCTCGCGGCGATGGGCATCACCCTCGACGACATGACGCCCGAGCAGAAGGCGTACGTCTCATCGTGGCAGCACGGGACCTAGCCGGGATGGCGGGGGCGGGTCGCATCACCGCGCCGTTCGGGAGTTGGCCGTCACCCTTCCCGATCGATCTCCTGACGCGCGGCGCGGCGACGTTCGGCGAGATCGGCGCAGCCGGTGGTCGGCGCTGGTGGCTCGAGGGTCGGGCCGAGGAGGGCGGCCGCCAGGTCCTCGTCCGGCGCGAGGTCGACGGGACGATCGCGCGGCTCAGCCCCGAGGGGTTCAACGTCCGCGACCGCGTCCACGAGTACGGCGGCGGCGCCTTCGCCCTCGCCGATGACCTCGTGGTCGTGTCGGACTTCGCGACCGGTCGCCTCCATCGCCTCCCGGAGCCCGGGATCTCGGGGATGACCGCGCCCTTGACGCCCGACGGACGCGCCTGGCGGTACGCCGATCTGACGCTCGACCCGACACGCAACCGGCTGCTCGCGGTCCGCGAGGACCACGAGCAGGCGACGCTCGAGCGACACGGCCAGGCCGAGAACGCGATCGTGGCGATCGACCTCGCCGACGGCGCGGTGACGGTCCTCGCGGAGGGCCACGACTTCGTCTCCGCGCCGCGGGTCTCGCCCGACGGCCGGCAGCTCGCCTGGCTCTGCTGGGATCATCCGAACCTGCCGTGGGACGGCACGGAGCTCGTCCTCGCCGAGCTCGACGAGGCCGGCCGGCCGGCGAACGAGCGAGTCGTGGCCGGCAGCCCGAGCGACTGGATCGCCCAGCCGCGCTGGTCGCCGGACGGCGTCCTCCACTTCGTCGCCGAGCTGGACGGCTGGATGAACCTCTTCCGCCTGGGTCGCGGAGAGCGGATCGAGCGGGTCAGCGAGCCGTTCGAGGCCGAGTTCGCCTTCCCGGACTGGGTCTTCGGCCTGGCCAACTACGCATTCGGGCCGGACGGCTCGATCCTTGCGGTCGGGCGGAGCCGGGCCCGCGACCGGTTGTACCGG
>DASXTH010000098.1:0-2199 GCA_036505555.1 Candidatus Limnocylindrales bacterium
GAGCGACGCGAAGGGCTGGCCCGCCCGCTGCCAGACCGCCCCGTCGTCACCGTCGATCCGGCTGACGTCCGCCAATTCCCCGACGACCTCCCGGACGAGGTCGACGAGCCCGACCGGCGTCGCCAACTCCCCCGCATCGCGATCGCCGCCTGGGTCGCGCCCGTTGCCGCCGCTCATCGAGCCGACTTCAACCTGCCTTGGCGGCCTGGCCGACGATCGCGTCCAGGTCCGATTGGTGGTCCGCGTAGTGATCGATCGTCTCGTCGAGGATCCACCTGAAGTGGTCAGGATGCTTGAGCCAGCGAGCCTCGGGGACCACCGTGAGCGTCCCCCGCAGCTCGCCGGGCACCGACCGGAATCGGGAGCGGAGCTCGGCAATCGGGATCGCCCCGAAGCGCTCGAGGAGCTCTGCGTTGATCGCCTCTCCGCCGCGGGCATCCCACTCGGCGTCTGACAATGACATGGTCGGGCTCTTCTCGCCCATCGCCAGCTCTCGTGCCACGGCGAGCGCGTTCTCCAGCCAGGCCAGGAGGTGACCCATCAGGTCCCGTCCCGACCAGCCACGCGCCGCCGGGCAGGATCGGGCAAGCTGATCGTCCGTCAGGCCGTCGAGTGCTTCGAACGGTCGCCAGGCGTCCCGCTCCTCGTCCAGGAACTCGAGGGCGTTCAGATACATCATGTCCGGGATCGTACCGCGATGAGACGATCGGCCGACGACACCACGGTACCGTTCGGGCATGCCCGTATTCGGGAAAGGCCGCGTCCAGTCCGAGCTCGACCTCGACGTCATGGCCGTCGGGGCCGAGCAGCATGGCGCCACGCGCCAGGTCCCGCGGCGAGGCGGTGGCGCGCGCGCCGCCCGTGCCGCCCCGGCGGCCCAAGCCGCGGTGCCGGTGAAGCCGCATGAGCAGATCCCCAACTCGGTTGGCATCGTGTTCGTGCACGGCATCGGCAGCCAGCGGCCCGAGGAGTTCCTGCTCCAGTGGACCGAGCCCCTGCTCCGCGCGCTCGAGGCATGGAAGAGCACCGTCGCCCACCAGCTGCTCGTCCCGCCGACCGCCTCCGACATCGACAGCGTCGTCCGCGCCGAGATGGACTTCGAGGGCGAGACCACCCCGATGATCACGATCGCCGTCCCCGGCCAGACGGATGCGTCCTCCAAGGTCGTGCAGACACCTCAGACCTGGGTCGCCACCGAAGCCTGGTGGGCAGCGGCCGTCGAGTCGCCCAGCCTCCAGGCGATGATCGACTGGTGCGGTCGCCGGGGCGTGGTATCGCGCATCGTCGAGGCGATTCTCCAGGAGAACGGCGGCTACAGCAAGGACGCCGGCCGGCGTCTCGGCCGTCTCGGCCTTGGGCTGTTCGTCTCGACACTGACGTCGTTCGTGCTGCTCAGCTGGGCGGCGGCGAGGGGAGTCGCGGCACTCGTGCCGATCGCGGCGCTGAAGGACGCCATCGCCGCCAAGCAGCTCGAGACGTTCCTCACGACGTGGTGGGGGGACGTTCGCGTCCTCCTCGGCGACCCGGCCCAGTCAGCGAACATCCGAGGACGCCTGATCCGGACGATCCGGGCCCTGCGCTACCACGGGTGCGAACGGATCGTCGTCATCGGCCATTCCGGCGGGACGATCGTGACCACGATGGCCCTCTCCGATCCGGCGTTCGACGACGTCGAGGTCGACACCTTCATCAGCCACGGCGAGGCGATCAACCTCGGCCTGACGGTCGCCGCCGAGGGGCCGGCGATGGGTGTCTCGGCCGAGAATTTCCTCCCGGTCGGCGGACGACTCTCGTCACCCGCCCTGCGGGCGGGCCGCTGGCGCGATTTCTGGGCGTCTCGAGATCCGGCGCCGTGCGGACCCCTCCGCCGGCCGGACGGCGCAACGCCGGCGCCGGTGGAGGACGAGGTCTACAACCGGCGCAGCATCGGCGCGGACCACGGCGGGTACTGGGACAACGACGAGGAATTCGTCATCCCCGTTCTTCGCGAGATCGACACGGCCGGTGGCGACCCGGATTCATCGCGGTTCTATCCACCCGAGACGTGGCGGCCCACGAAGGAGGAGACGTGGGCCGAGCGGCGGCGCGAGCGAGTCTACCTGTTCGCCCTGTGGGGCCGGATCACCTTCGTCGCAACGGTCGGCGCGATCCTCGTCGCCCTGTATGCCGGTGGCGGCCTGATTCCCACCTTCGCGGGAG
>DASXTH010000099.1:0-1891 GCA_036505555.1 Candidatus Limnocylindrales bacterium
GGTCGGGGTCCGGGCGCGCGAGGTGGAATGTCACGGCCTGGTCGTCCACGACGATCGAGTCCGACAGATCGCAGGTGGACCGATCCTTGCCGCAGGCCTTCGCGCCCTCGATCGCGCCGAATAGTCCGGCGGCGACAGGGCTTAGGGAGATGGCTCGCTCCAGGGCGCGCCGGAAGTCCTCGGGGCGCACGGGTTCTCCGGTCGAGTAGCGGATCCCCTCGCGCAAGGGGAACCGGTAGCTCAGCCCGTCGGCGGACACCTGCGGGAGCGCCGAGGCCAGATCGGGCACGAGTGTGGCGCTGTCAGGGCCTCCGACCTTCCTGTACGCCAGGAGCCCGTCGTTCGTGATCGTGAGGATCGGCCAGCCGCTCGGGACCCCGTACACGACGGCGGGGTCGAGCGATTCCGGCACCTCGAACGCTGAGGAGACGGTCAACGTCCCACCCCGATGCTCGATGGCCAACGCTCCCACGGCGAGCCAGAGGCCATCGCCCGCGGCGGCGAGGGATTCCGCCTCACCGCCGACGGGAACGGTCTGCTCGACGGTGTTCGTGGTCGGGTCGATCGCATCGATCGAGTCCCCGAACTCGTTGGCAACCCAGAGCGTTTCCGCCGCCGCCGCGAGCGCAGTCGGGCCCTCTCCGACCGCGATTGTCGCCTCAACGCGACCGGTGGAGGGTTCCAGGCGGGTGACGGTGCCGTCGAGGTGGTTCGCCACCCAGATCGAATCGAACGCGGAGAGGAGCGCCGTCGGGCCGGTGCCCACGGTCTTCGTGAGGGTAACGCTCAGATCCGTCGGATCGATCCGTGCCACCCCGGCAGGGGCCACCGAGACCCACACGTCGCCCTTGGTAAAGGCGACGCCGGAGGGCTGGCCCGCGAGCGGCACGGCCTCGACCTTGGCGGAGGTCGGATCCACTTGGAGCAGCGCGGCGCCGACCGTATCGGCGATCCACAGCGCGCCGTCGCCGACCGCGATCCCCGACGGAACGGACCCGGCTGGCAGCGTCTGGCTCACCTCGTTGATCTCGACGTTGATCCGGCTCACAGTGCCGTCGGCGGAGTTGGTCACCCAGACCGAGCCCTCGCCGACGGCCACAGCTGCCGGGGACGCGCCGACCTTGATCGTGTCGACGACCGAGCCGTCCTCGAGGCCGAGGCGCACGACCCTGCCGCGGTCCGGCTGTGCGACCCAGAGGCTGCCGAACCCGATCGCGCTCGCGCCAGGGCGTTGGCCGAGCTCGCTCGAGAACTGGAGGGTCCCATCCTGCGCATCCAAGAGGGCGATCGAGTTCGTCCCGACGTTCAGGGAGCCGTCATCGTCGAATCCCAGGAAGGGGATCGAGATCGCAACCAGCGCCAGGACGACGGCGATGCCGACGCCGATCGCCCAGCGCCGTGACGGCCTGCGGGCCTGGGGTGGAGGTGGCGTGAACGGCCGCAGCAGTTCGACGGGATCGGCGTCCTGGGGGACGATGCGCGAGATCGCGACCGGCTCGTCGAGACCCTTCAGGGAGACGCTCCCGCGATCCTCGTACCGGACGCCGTCCATCCGCCGAGCGAGATGTGCCACCTCGCGGGAAGCAAGGATCTCGCCGGCGCGGGCCTGACCGCAGAGCCTGGCGGCGAGGTTCAGCGCTCCGCCGCGGTAGCCACCCTGGACGGGGACGGCCTCGCCGGCATCGAGGCCGATGCCCACCGTGAGCGGCAGCTCCGGCTCGGCGAGCGTCTCCTCGACGAACCTGCCCTGGAGGCACTGTTGCGTTGTCGGAAGCCCGGACAGGGCGAGGCTATCTATCCGGATGGATGTCACATCGCGAGGGCCAGTTCGGCGAACGCGTCGGCGAGGCGGGACGCTTTCGGTACGTCGGTGCCGAGGTCGTAGAAGCCC
>DASXTH010000100.1:0-15532 GCA_036505555.1 Candidatus Limnocylindrales bacterium
GGAGGACGCGGTCCAGGAGGCGTTCGTCAAGGCCTATGCCGCGCTGGGGCGCTTTCGGGCGGGCTCACCGTTCCGGCCGTGGCTCCTCCGGATCGTCGCCAACGAGGCCCGCAATCGACGGAGGTCGGCCGGGCGTCGCGCGGGCCTTGTCCTCCGTTCCGCTGAGGATCGCCGGCCGGACGATGCGGCCCCATCGCCCGAGTCGGCGGTCCTCGCCGAGGAACAGCGCAGCTGGCTGCTCGCCGGCATCAACGGACTCGCCGACGCGGACCGCGAGGTCATCGCCGCCAGGTACTTCCTCGACCTCTCAGAGGCCGAGACGGCCGAGATCCTCGGGCTCCCGCGGGGCACCGTGAAGTCGCGTCTCTCGCGGGCGCTCGTCCGGCTCCGCGGCCGCCTGGCCGTCGACGGGGAGCGGATGGATGACTGAGCGGCGCTCGATGGCCGACCTGACCGACGATCGCCTCGGCGAGGCGCTGCGCGACCTCGCGGCGTACATCGCGGTCCCGGCACTGGACGATGCTGGGGCACTGGATCCCGCACGTCGGGCGCGGCTCCGGATCGAGGCGGCTGGACGCGTCCGCGCGCCGTGGTGGACTCGCCTGCCGCAGGTGCCGCGTCTCGGGCGCGGCCTCGTTCTCGCGCTCGTCGCTGCGCTCGCGATCGCCGTCGCGGCCGGTGCAATCGGGCTGGGGCTGCCCGGGATCCGGATCGTCCCGGCGCCCAGTGGGTCGCCCGGCGCGTCGACGCCAGCCCAGAGCTCGGCTCCGTCGACGAGCCCGAGCATCGCCCCCACGCCCCGGCCGACACCTTCCGGGCCGCTCGGGTCCGGTCTCGGGCTCGGGACCCAGATCCCGCTGACCGAGATCGCCTCGGCGGCGGACTTCCCGGTCGTCCTTCCGACCGCCCTCGGCGTCGGTCGACCGGTGACCGCGTGGCTGCTGTACGGCCGCCTGACCCTCATCTGGGCCGAGGGCCCGACGCTCCCGACGACCCTCTCGCCGGGGGTCGGGCTCCTGCTCTCCGAGTTCCGCGGCTCCGTCGACGATCGGTATTTCCAGAAGTTGATCGGTCAGGGAACGACCATCGAGACCGTCCAGCTCGGCGGCCAGGCGGCCTATTGGATCAGTGGCGCCCCGCACGAGATCATCTTCGTCGACCCCAACGGCGAGCCACAGTTCGACGGCCGGCGGAGCGTGGGCGACACCCTCCTGTGGGCGCGCGACGGCATCACCTATCGGATCGAGTCGGCCCTCGGCCGCGACGCGACGATCGCGCTCGCCGAATCCCTCCGCTGACGGTTCGTCGGGAACCCGCCTCCGCAGTCCGGTGTAGACGAGCACACGGCCCACGACCGGCCGACCCGACGGAGGCGACCTCATGCTGACGCGATCCCGGCTCCATCTCGTCCTCCTCGGCATCGCGAGCATCGCGATCGTGGCGTGCGGCCCCTCAGCGACGGCAACGCCGCGACCGACGGCAAGTGCTTCACCACCAGGAAGCTCGACCGGCCCGGCCGGTTCGCCGAGCACTCCTCCATCACCGGCGGCCTCGACGTCTGGCCAGGTTCCGAAGGCGTGGCTGCTCGTGGGTCGGGCGGGCCAGCCCCGCCTCGAGCTCGTGATGGCCGAGACCGGCGAGGTCCAGGAGATGACCGTCCCCGACGGTGCCCCGGCGGATCTGTGGCACCGCGTCGTGACGGCGACCCCCGATGGCTCGTCGACGATCGTCCGCGACGAGATCGTCCAGCCTGGGAATGGCGGCCCCGAGCTGAGCCTCACAGGCACCTGGAGTCTGCCCACCGTCGGTCTCGACCCGCTGCCGGTTGGTCGATCCCTCGACGGCTCGACGATCGTCCTCGTCGAGCCCTCCGACGCGACGCCCGGCCGGAGCCGGTTCGCGATCGTCGAGCACCGGCAGAAGGAGGCGGTCCAGACCTCCGGCGACGCGCCGCTCCAGCTCGCCCGGATCGTCGACCTGACGGGCGATTTCGACTACGACGCGTTGTCGCCCAATGGCCGCATCCTCTACGTGGTCCAGCATCTCGACGCAGCGGCGGGCGGCCACTACCAGGTCCGGGCCATCGACGTCCCGACCGGCGTGATGCGCGAGGCCGTGATCGTCGACAAAGGCGATGCCGACGCGTACATGGCGGGCTCGCCGCTCGCCCAGCTACGTCGCGCTGATGGCCTCGTGCTGACCCTGTACCGGGGGCCGGATCATCCGTTCATCCATGCCCTGAACTCGATCGAGGCGTGGGCGATCTGCATCGATCTTCCAGCGGCGAGCGCCGCCGCAGGCTCCGAGCTCAGTGCCCGGGCCGACTGGGGTCTGTCCGAGACCGCAAGCGGCTCGTCCGTCTACGCCGTGAACGCATCGCTCGGCCTCGCCGTCGAGGTCGATCCCCGCGAGCTCGCGGTGCGCCGGTCGGCGTCGATTTCCATGACGGCCAGCGGCCCGTCGATCGTCCTTGCCAAGTTCGGTCACGGCGATGTCGGCCCGACCGGGCGACGACTCGTGACGTCACCGGACGGAGCGATGCTGTTCGCCGCGAGCGGAACCGGGCTGACGGCGATCCGTACGCAGGATCTCAGCGCGGTCCGAACGATCCCGCTGGGACCGGTCGAGGCCGTCGGGATCACCCCCGATGGCGCGACCGTCTTCGCGTTGACCCGCGACGGGACGATCGCGGCGGTCGACGCCGCGACCGGGTCGGTCCTCGGGACGGTGCCGGGCAGCGGCTACGACCGGCTGCTGGCGGTTGCGCCCTGGTGAGGGTTGGCCCTGCAGGACGGGCCGAGTGGCCCATCTGACCACCGCCGCGGTGCCGTCATCCTGACGGCAGATGGGTGCTGGAACGGGATGCCCAGCGCCCATCTGATGTGCCCATCGGGTTCGATCGTGCCGCCGCCCTCAGCGGGTGTAGGCCCCGCCGGGATCGAGCTCCTCGCGGATGAGCCGGAGCTCCTCGACCGTCGGAGCCGGCGTCGTCCCGTACGAGGCCGCGACCTTGACGTCCCAGCCGATCGTGGAGCGGACCTGCTCGATCGTCGCGCCGGGGTGGAGCGATTCCAGGCGCATCTCGCCGGTCTCGTCGAACCGGTAGATCCCGAGGTCGGTCACGACGACGCTCGGACCGCGGCCGAGCCAACCTTGCTCGCGCCGGATCCGCTCGCTCTGCTCGGCACCGCCGAGGTTGCCGGGGCTCGTCCGGAAGTCGATCGTCTCGACGAAGCTCCGCGCGCTCTGGCGCATGATCACGAAGACCTGGCGGGCGTTGATCGCGATCTCGCAGGCGCCGCCACTCCCCGGCAGCCGCGTCCGCGGGTGCTCGTAATTGCCGATGACCGTCGTGTTGATGTTGCCGAACCGGTCGATCTGCGCGGCACCGAGGAAGCCGACGTCGATGAGCCCGCCCTGGAGATAGAAGGCGAAGAGCTCGAACATGCTCGTCGCGGCGGTGGCCCCGGTCACGATCGTTGGGTCGCCGATGCTCAGCGGGAGGCGGGCGGGTCGGGCGCCGAAGACGCCCGCCTCGTAGACGAGCTCGAGATCCGGCGCGACGGTCCGCTGGGCGAGGTTCACGGCGATGTTCGGGAGGCCCACGCCCACGAAGCACACGCGCTGGCTAGCGAGCTCGCGCGCGGCGGCGACGATCATCATCTCGGATTGACTGAAGGTGGTCATCGCCGGGCCGTCCGCAGGTAGACCGCCGAGCGGGCACCAGATACCAACGGGCCGGTCACGAGCCTGGGACCTCGTCGATCCCGAACCACACGCTCCGACCCAGTGCGCGAGCAGCCGCGACCATCCGGTCGGCGCCTTCCGACGGGCCGCCGATCCGGAGGCAGCCATCGCAGCGCTCGAGGAGCCGCTCGGCGATCGGGTGGAAGATCTCGGCGTCCGCGTCAGCCTGGTCGGCGCCACCGGCGACGGCGGTCTCGATCAGCGGTAGCGCGAACCATTCCCCCATCACGGGCAGGTGGCCGCGCCGCCAGAGCTCCAGCGCCGTCCGCGTCATCGCGTCGACGTTCGCCTGGACCCGCGTGGGGTCGCCGTCCGTGCCGGAGCGGTAGGGCCCGGCCACGAGGATCATCAGCGCACCGCTCATCGGTAGTCCCCGTAGTCCACGGAGCCTGACGGCGCCGAGCCGGGCCGCAACCCCGCGACGCGCTCGGTCCCCAGCTTCTCGATGTACTCCGCCCGGCCGCCGACGCCGTGGACCCACTCGGCGAGCCACGCCTGGGTCGCCGCTTCGTCGCGCGAGATCGGGTCCCAGTCGAGATAGAACCGGTTGTCGCGGTCGTACGAGCCCTGGACATAGGAGGGGTGGGCGCCCCACGGCTCGACGACGACCGCGTCCACGATCAGGCCCGGGATGATCGTCCGGTTCGGATCGGCGCGAATGACGTCCTCGGAAACGAGCTCCTCGACGACGACGATCAGGCGTTCGGCGGCGAACGCCGCCTCCTTCTGGCAGCCGAGCAGGCCCCAAACCTGGGTGTCGCCGGCGGCCGATGCCCGCTGGGCGTGGACGATCGTCACGTCCGGGCGGAGCGGCGGCACGGCGTAGACGAGCCCGTCGCCGTACGGCGACTCGATCGGCCGGATCAGCGGGTTCGCCTTCGGCAGGTCGGTCTCGAAGTACGAGCGGAGCGGGAAGAACGGCAGCCGGGCGGCACCGGCGGTGTACCGGGCGACCATCCCGAAGTGGCTGTATTCCTCGATCTCGAGCTCCGGTGGGTTCGCCTCGATCCGCCGCCGGATCGCATTCAGCCCGCCCACGCCGGGATTCCCGAGCCACGAGAACACGAGCTTGCGGGCGACGCCGGCCGCGATCATCTGGTCGTAGATCACGTCGGGCGTCATCCGGCACAACGTCAGGTCACGCCTACCCTGGCGGATGATCTCGTGGCCGGCGGCGAACGAGATCAGGTGCGTGAAGCCCTCGATCGCGACGGTGTCGCCGTCGCGGACGAGCTCGCGGATCGCGTCGGCCATCGTGGCGACGTTCGAGGTGGTCACGACGCAAGTATCGCGGGCCGCCGTCCGCGGCGAGCGATGACCCGGGCTCTCCGGGAGCGCCGGCCACGAGGCCGGCGCGTTCCCCCGAGCTAGCTGCGCCGGCGGACGATCCGCCGCCGCTCCGTCCCGGCAGCAGCGAGGACCATCGCCAGCCCGATCACGATCCAGACCGCCCCGTCGGTCCGCTGGGCGGGCGCCCGGTCGACCGTCGAGGTCTGCGGAAGCGCCAGGACCGTGACCGTTGTCGTCAGGTCGAGGAGGCCGCCCTGCGGGTCGGTTCCTAGCGCCTCGATGACCAGCGGCCCGTCGTCGGCGTCCTCGGGAACGTCGATCGTGACCACGACCGTGCCGTCGGCGTCGGCGATCGCCGTCGTCTCCGGCCCGTCGGGCTGGACGCGGATCGTCACGACGCTTCCGGGCAGGAACCCGGTCGCCGTCACGACGACCTGGCCGCCGGGCGTGGTGACGCTGGTGTCGGTTTCGATCGAGGAGTCGGTCGGACCGCCGGCCCCGCCGGCGCCCGGATCGACGAGGACGTCGAACGAGACGGTGACGGGCGTCGCGGCAGCGTAGCTCGGGTCGCCGTCCTGATGGGCGGTCACGGCGCAGGTGCCCACGCCGGTGATCGTCAGGGTCGTGCCGACGACCGAGCACGGGCCCGTGACGGAATACCAAACCGGCAGCCCGGACGATGCCGTGCCCGCGAGCGTGATCGGAGCGTGCCCCTCGAGCACCGCCCCGAGCGGCCCGAACGTGATCGTCTGTGCCGCCGGCAGGACCGTCAGGTCCACCGTCGTGCTCCCGACCTCGTAGTTCGCGCTGTCGGTGGGCGTGAAGGTGACCTGCAGGGTATGAACCCCGCCGGTCAGGACGGCACCGGCGGCCGGGCTGTACACGTATGACCCGGCGACCGACGCACCGGCGTTGAGCTGGGTCCCGTCGAGGGCGGTCCCGAACACGATGTCGGCCGGGCTCGCCCACGTCAGGACCGGCGTCGCCTTCGCGATCGTCAGGACCTGCGGGACGTCGAGCGCGGCGTCGACGTTTGCGTTGCCGGCCTGATGGGCCGTGATCGTGCAGCTGCCGGCGCCGTCGATCGTGACGGTGGCGCCGACGACCGAGCAGGAGCCGCTCGTCGTGTAGCTGACCGCCAGCCCGGACGAGCTCGTCGCGGTCAGGGCGAACGGAGCGTCGCCGTAGGTCGCCGGAGCCAGCACCCCGAACGTGATCGTCTGGGTGGTGGGCGTGATCGTGAGCGTCCCGTCCTGGTAGTCGAACGCGTAGTCGGGGCTCGTCAAACCCGATGACGACACCGGGTAGGCGCCCGTGGCGCTGCCCGTCGTCGCGGCCGTGGTGAATAGGAGGCTCCCGCCGAGATCGGCCGGGGTGTCCCCGTTGACGAACCCGACATAGGAGACCGTGAAGGCCGGGTTCGGGTCGCCGTACGTCTTGGTGGCGTCGTCGACGATCACGTGGAGCGTGACCGTGCCGATCGTGAAGACCGCCGTGCCGCCGACCACGATCGTGTAGTTGGCCGCGCTCAACGTCCCGCTCGTGCAGGTGATCGTGTACGCGCCAGGCGGGTCGCCGGCTGTCGCGTCGGTCGAGCACGAGGCAGCACCCGAGACGACGCTCGCGTCGTCACCGTTGACGAACCCCGTCAGGTCCGTCGCGAACCACGTCGGGATCGGGTCGCCGGTGGCGACCGCATCGTCGAGCGGGGTCAGGACAAGGGTCGCGGGCGTGATCGTGAGCGAGCCATCGACGAAGGTGATCGCGTAGTTCGGCGACGAGTAGCCGCCGACGGACACCGCGTACGACCCGACGCCGCTCGCCGAGCCGGCGAGGGTGGCGAAGACCGGCGAGCCCACGAGGTCGGCGAGCGTCTCGCCGTTCTGGAGGCCGGTCGAGGTCACGGAGAACGCGGGGTTGGCGTCGCCGTAGACCTTCGTTGCCGGATCGACGGTGATCGTCAAGGGGGCCGCTGAAACCGCGAGGTTCGCGGTGCCGGTCATGGCGAACGTGTAGTTCGCAGCGGCCAACGTCCCGGGCGTACAGGTGATCGCGTAGGTGCCCGGCGCGCTGGTCGGGGTCGCCGGCGTGGTGCACGACGCCGTGCCGGAGACGACGGCGACGGTGTCGCCGTTGACGAAGCCGGTGACCGTTGTGGTGAGCGCGGGATTGGCCGTGCCGTAGTCGCGCGCCTGGGCGTCGGGGGTGACATCGAGGACCGCCGGGCCGACCGTCAGCGTGCCGGCGACGAACGAGATCGCATAGTCGGCGCTGGACAGGCCCGAGCAGGTGATCGGGTAGGTGCCGACGGTGCTGGCCGGGGTGGCCGTGGTCGAGCACGACAGGGCGCCGCCCAAGTCGGCGATCGTGTCGCCGTTCAGGAAGCCGACGATGTCGACGGTGAATGACGGGTTCGCGGCGCCGTACGCGCGGGTGGCGTCGTCGGCGGTGATCGTGAGCGCGGCCGCGCCGACGGTGAGGGTCCCGGGAGCAAACGCGATCGCGTAGTTCGTCGACGTCGCGCCGGACGCGGTGATTGGGTAGGTCCCGACCGGGCTCGCCGGCGTCGCCGCGGTCGAGAGGACGACGGGCGTCAGGAGATCCGCCGCATCGTCGCCGTTGACGAAGCCGCTGTAGGACGCGGTGAAGGTCGGATTGGCCGCGCCGTAGGCCCGGGCCGCCGGGTCCGCGGTGATCGTCAGCGGTGCCGGGTCGATCGTGAGGTTGGCCGGGGCGTAGCTGAACGCATAGTTCGCGCTCGTCAGGCCGCTCGGCGTCACCGCGTAGCTTCCGACCGGGCTCGCGCTCGTCGCGGCCGTCGCGAACGACAGGCTCCCAGCGAGAGCAGCCGCCGTGTCGCCGAGGACGAAGCCCGAGTAGGTGACGGAGAACGCAGGATTCGCCGCTCCGTAGGTCCGGCTGGCCGCGACCGTCGTGACCGTGAGGCCCTTCTTGACGATCGGGATCGTGGCCGACGAGCCGCTGCTCGCGCTGTGCGTCGCGTCGCCGGCGTACGCGGCGGAGACCGAGCCCGAACCAACGCTGGTCGCGGTGAACGTGACCGTGCAGGTGGCCGACGAGGCGGTCGCGGCCGCCAGAGTGCAGGTCGTCGACGAGCCGAGGGTCGCGGACATCGAGACGGTGCCGGTCGGGACGGTCGCACCGCTGGCGCGGGTGTCGGTGACCGTGACGGTGCAGGAGGTCGTGTCCCCGTAGGCGATCGTCGCAGCGGGGCACGACACGGCGGTGGTCGTCGCGTGCGGAGAATCCGCCACCGGGCCGGCAGTCTGGGCCGTGCCCGTGCCGGTGATCGTCACGACGCCGTCGGTCCCGCTGCCCGAGGCCGCGTTCGCGAGCGTCAAGGTGGTCCCGATATCGGACACGCCCGGCGTCACGGACACCCGGATCGTGGCCGAGATCGTCGCCGCGCCGCCGAGCATCGTGCCCGGCGACCAGGTGACCGTCTGGCCGGCGGCGCCGATCGAGCCGGTCGCCGTGCTCTGGCTGACGATGGAGACCCCGGCGGGCATGACGACGGCGATGCTCGGCGTGAAGAGGCTCGAGCCGCCGCTGTTGACCGCAGTGACGGTGATGTCGTAGGTGCTGGTCGAGCCCGACTGGGGCGGGTTCGGGCCGCTGACCCAGGCCTTCGACTGGCCGAGGGTCAGGGTCGGCGACGACAAGCTGACCGTCCCGAGATTGGCGAAGCTCACGGCACTTCCGGTCATGTAGTCCTTGTTGATCGTCGCGAGGTTCGCGGCCGCAGACGAGCCGAAGAACAGTCGGACGGGCGTGCTGGTCGTGATGACGCCGCCCGAGGCGGAAACGAGCGAGCTGACCGGCACCTGCCAGTCGAGGAAGTACTGGCCGCCGCCGGCGGACACCACGCGGGCCCCGGTTCCGACGGCGTTCGTCGGGTCGAAGGCCGGGGCGGAGGTGTCGAACTCGTATACGTCCGTGATGCCCGTTCCCGGCGCGTTGCCGACGTAGACCTTGTCGGGAGCGGCGACGGAGCCGACGGGCTTCCCGTCGATGCCGCTCACGGCCTTCGTCGTCCAGACGCCCGGCGTGTCCTCCGTCGCGATCAGGACGAGCCACGTCGCGTTCGTGAAGCCGCCCTTCGACGTGTCGACCGGGTCGCCCCCGATCCGGACCCGGAAGAACGCGGCGCCGCTCGAGATCGCGAGGAAGACCGATGTCGCGGTGCTCGCGTTCGAGCTGATGTCGTAGGTCGAGCCGATGCCGGACTCACCCTCGACGTCCGAGACCGGCGACCCCGTGTCGCTCGTGTAGCTCGTGAACGACGACGGCCACGCCACCGGCGTCGCATTCGGGGGGTTCGGGTAGACGGCGCCCGCGTGGACGATCGGCGCAGCAAGCAGGAGCTGGGCGACGACGGCGAGCAGGGGCAGCGCGATTGCGGCGCGTGCCGGAAGCGAGGCACGGGCATGCCGGGACGCGGTTGTGCGCAGACGCATCGAGGCGATCCTTCAGGACGGGCAGAGACGGGCATCGCTGAGGGGACGTCCGGACGGGTATGGAGACGTCGCCTGAGTTGCCAGACTGCGGAGATCGCACGAGATGGACCCTGGCCCGGAAGTCCCGGTCCGGGTGGTACCTCAGGACCGGTCGCGCGTCCGCGAAGGCGGCGCGCAAGGGTGCCGCTTCGGTTTGTAAGGTGCAGATACGTCAAACGAGCGATGGACGCCGGCGACCTTCGGACTACCTTCGGCGGCGTCATCCCGAGTGCGCGTGTCCCAGGAGTTTCATGGCGGGGGCCATGGACGGGACGAACGCGGTGCGCGTGTACCGGGCCTCTTTCCGTCACGGGAGGACCCGATGAAACGCCGCCTCGCCCTGCTCGTCGCAGCCGCAGCACTCGTCATGCCCGCCGGTCTGGCGTCCGCCACGGACACGTCGACCCCCGGAACATGGGAGCAATACCCGACGGGCGCCACCGAATATCAGGCCGACGTCCAGCAGCCGATCAATAGCGCCAACACGAGCAACTGGTCGTCCAAGAGCAAGGGCGCCATCCCGGTCATGTTCAAGCTGTCGTCGCGACAAGGTCCGGCGGCATTCGAATCGATCCTGAGCGACGCAACAGACGCGAACGACTACGCGTTCATGAGCTTCACGCCGTCGTCGCCGCTCTTGTTCAGCGAAGTGACCCAGCTCAAAACCGACTACGCGTTCACGCTTGGCGACTGCCACGGCGGAGCCCTGCGGTGGTCGGTGCGCGTCAGCGCCACGCAGAGCGTGTTCATCTACTACGGCGAGGCGCCGAACTTCACCGACTGCACGACGAGCAACCAGAGCGGCGTGAACATGATCGGTCAGCCGGACCTGCGCTACGACACTTCACAGGTCGGCGGCACGTTCTACGACACGTATGCCCACGCGCTGACGCTGGTTGGATCGATGCCGATCGTGCGGGCTTCGCTCGTGATCGACGGCGGCTGGGCCGGGGATCAGCGCCTCACGGTGAGCAACACCACCGTGAACGGAAACGCGTACCAGTTCGTGACGAGTGCCGGCGGTGGCGCCTTCGCGCCGACATGCTCCCTGCCCGCCGCGACGATCAACGTCGCCCGCCTCGATCCCACTCCCGACGGCGACCTGAACGAGGAGGCAGTGAACCCACAGGTCTACGACACGGGAACCTCCTTCCGCGTCGTCGACTGCAAGTACCTGTACAACCTCGCGATCCCCTCCCTCGCGGTGAAGGGAACGTATCGCGTGGAGATCCTGCTCGATTCGGTCGTTGCCGGGAGCGCTCGCTTCGACCTGAAATAGGGCCCCGGAATCGAATGGGAGGCCCCGCCGGCATCGCCGGCGGGGCCTTCGATTTCGCGGCGAACCTCAGCCCGAGGCTTCGACTCCCGTGATGGCGTGCGCCGCCTCGGCGGCGTGGAGGATCGGCTGGTCCGCGCCCTCGCCCGCGACCGCGGCGACGGACTCGGCGAAGATCCGGAGGGCGGTCGCCATCTCGGCCTCGCTGACCGTCAGCGCGGGCGACATCCGGACCGCAGACTTGCCGCACTCGAGAACGAGCAGGCCGCGCTGGAAGGCGGCCCACTGGACCTCCTCGGCGTGCTCGGGCGTGTCGAACTCGACGCCGAGCATCAGGCCGCGGCCGCGGACGTCACGGACGAGCTGCGGGTGGCGCGCGCGCAGCGGCTCGAGACCGGCGAGCGCCTGTGCTCCGCGGGCTGCGGCATTCTCGACGAGGCCACCCTCGAGGAGATCGATCGTCGCCAGCGCCGCCGCGCAGGCGACCGGGTTCCCGCCGTACGTCGAGCCATGGGCGCCGACACCCCAGGCCTCGAGGAGGTCCGCCCGCGCGATCATCGCACCGAGGGGCATCCCGCTCGCGATCCCCTTGGCGGTCAGGAGGATGTCCGGCTTCACGCCCCACTGGTCGACCGCCCACATCGTCCCGGTCCGCCCCGCACCCGACTGGATCTCGTCGGCGATCAGGAGGATCCCATGCTTGTCACAGATCGCCCGAAGGCCCTCGAGGAACCCGTCCTCGGGGACGAGGTAGCCGCCCTCGCCCTGGATCGGCTCGACGATGATCGCCGCAACCTCGTTCGCCGGCGCCAGCTTGTCGAACAGGACCTCGTCGAACCATCTGAGATCCGCGACGTGCCCGAATGGGGCGTGGAACACGCCGGGGAGCAGCGGCCCGAACCCCGCGTGGTACTTCGCCTTCGAGGCGGTCAGGCTCACGGCGCCGTAGGTCCGGCCATGGAACGCGCCGAGGAACGCGACGACGTAGGGCCGATGGGTCGCGTAGCGGGCGAGCTTGATCGAGGCCTCGACGACCTCCGCGCCGCTGTTGCCGAGATACGTCCGAGCGCGACCGCCGGCGATCGGGGTGATGCCGGCGATCCGTTCGCAGGTCTGAGCGTAGATCGGCAGATAGAAGTCGCTCGCGCTGAAATGGATCAGGTCGGCCGCCTGCTCCTTGATCGCGCCGACGACGGCAGGGTGGGCGTGGCCGGTCGAGGTCACCGCGATGCCCGCCGCGAAGTCGAGGAAGAGGTTGCCGTCGATGTCCTCGACGGTCAGGCCGTCGCCCTTGACCGGAACGATCGGGTAGGCGCGCGGCAGACTCGGCGACGTCCAGGTCTCGTCGTACGCCACGTGGGCGCGGGCCTTCGGGCCGGGCACCTCGGTGACCAGATCGGGCACGGGCCGATCACCGGCGAGACGGTTCGGGACGGTCGACACGGGGTCACCTCAGTGCGCGGCGAGCGGCCGCGGACGCTGGACGCATACTGAGTATGCAGACTGGATATTGCGGCCGGAGGATATCAGAGCCGCGGAGTGGCTCGGCATCGCCGGGCCGTCCCGGGGCATTCCGAAATCGTTCGCCGTCGGCACGCGTGTCCCTGGCGCACGCCCGTCCGATTTCGGACTCCGAAATCAGACTCCGAAATCGGCGACGGGACCGGGACGGACCTGGTTTCCTGCGACGATCGACTTCGTACGGTCGACGCTCAGTCGACGACGGTGTGACTCTGCTCCCGCAGGAACTGGGCGACGTAGTACATCGACAGCCCCGCCTTGCCCGTCGAGCCCGAGCCCTTCCAGCCACCGAACGCCTGGACGCCCGGCCACGCGCCGGTCGTCGCGCCGGCGCGGCGATTGACGTACAACACGCCGGCCTCGGCCGTGTCGAGGAACCGCTGGACCTCGCCGGGATCCGCCGAGTACACACCCGCGGTCAGCCCATAGACGGTGTCGTTCGCGAGCCGAAGCGCATCCTCGAACGAATCGACGGCATGGACCGCGGTGAACGGCGCGAACAGCTCGTCGCGGAAGAGGCGGTGGTCGGACGGCAGGTCGCCGACGACCGTCGGCTCCACGTAGAACCCGCGGTCCATCCCGCGGTCCGCGAGCCGCTCACCGCCGGTGAACACCCGCCCGTCGCGACGCGCCTCGGCGACCGCTGCCTGATGCCGGTCGACCGCCCGCTGATCCACGATCGGCCCAAGCCAGTTCTCCCGGAGGAGCGGATCACCGATCGTGATCGCCTCGGTCTTCTCGACCAGGAGCTTCACGAGCTCGTCGTGGACCGGTTTCTCGACGTAGACGCGACTGTTCGCCGAGCACTTCTGGCCGCCGAACCCGAACGCCGAGCGCATGATCCCCTCGGCCGCCTCCTCGAGGTCGGCCGTGCGTGAGACCACTGCCGGGTTCTTGCCACCCATCTCGACGATCGTCGGCTTTGGATATCGCTTCGAGAACGTGTGGTAGAGGTCGAACCCGACCTCGTACGACCCCGTGAACACGATCCCGTCGATCCCGGGGTTCTCGCGGAGCTCGGCGCCAACCGTCTCGCCGGGCCCCATGACGAGGTTGATCACGCCATCGGGGACGCCCGCGTCGCGATAGGCCTCGATGAGCTTGACGCCCGAGATCGGCGCGGCCGAGCTCGGCTTGAAGACGACCGTGTTGCCCGCGATCAGCGCAGCCGACGTCGGGCCGGCCGCGAGCGCCATCGGGAAGTTGAACGGGCTGATGACCGCGAAGACGCCATGCGGCCGGAGAATCGAGCGGGTGTGGACGGCCGAGTCGCCGAGGTTGTCCATCGGGTGGTCGTAGCCGCCGTTGTCCTCCATCGTCTGCGCGTAGTAGCGCAGGAGGTCGGCCGCCTCCTCGACCTCGCCAAGCGCCTCGAGCCGGTTCTTGCCGACCTCGATCGCCATCAGGCCTGCGTACCGCATCTGGCGCTCGCTGATGAGCTCGGCGGCGCGGCGGATCAGCGCCAGGCGGTCGCGCCATGGGGTCGCTGCCCAAGCCGGCTGGGCCTTGCGGGCGGCGTTGACGGCGTCACGAACGTCGTCGCGCGTCCCGCGCGCGAAGTGCCCGAGGACGATGTTCCGGTCGATCGGCGACGCGACGCTGAACTCGCCGTCGCCGTCCCGCTCGCGCCCGTCGACGAAGTTCGCGTGGTGGCCGTCGAGCTCCTTCTTCGCCTCGGCGAGGCCGGCCTCGTACAGCCCGTGGAGCTCCTCGTTGTCGGCCCGGAGCGTGGCGTACGTGATCTTGAGACGCGGACGCGACTCGGTCGTCATCGGAGGCTGAACCTCGTGTGTGCTCGGAAGGTGATGTGAGGCGCTCAGTCTAGCGCGGCGACTACCTCGGTCAGGGATTCCGCGACGGCCGTCGGACGGGTTCGCGACGAGCCCGACATGGCGGCTTGGGCCCCGGCGGCGTCGACCTTGCCGGTCAGGACGAGGACCCCGCGCAACCCGACGAGCCGAGCGCCCGCGATGTCGGCCTCGGGGTCGTCGCCGACCATCGCCACGTCGCGGGCGGGGAGACGCTTGACGCCAAGGTCGCTGGCGAGGCCGGCGAGCGCCTGTTCGAACACAACCGGCGAGGGCTTGCCGCAGACGACCGGGACACGGCCGGTCGCCATCTCGAGGCCCGCGACGAACGCGCCCGCGTCGATCGTCTCGCCGCGCGGCGTCAGCCACCACGGGTTCCGATGCATGGCGATGAACGCCGCACCGCGCCGAATCGCCCGGAACGCGACGTCCATGTTGCGGTAGCTGAGGTCGTCCCCACCGTCGCCGATGACGACCGCGGCGAGCTCGCCCGGCCCGGCCGCGTCGGCGTCGTCGGCCGAGACGAGGGTTTGGCCGGCGAACTCTCGAAGCGCATCGGGGGCCGAGATCACGAAGAGCCGACCGCCGGCATGGTGAGTTGCGGTGTACGCCGCCGCGGCTGACGCGGCCGTGATGAAGTTGTCCGCCGGGACCGCGCCATCGGCGAATCGGGCGGAGAGCGTCTCGCGATGCGCCGCCGAGAAGTTCGTCACGATCCTGAACGGAGTGCCGCGCGCGGCGAGTCGTGCGAGGGCCACGTGGGCTCCCGGCAGCAGCTCGCCCTTCAGGACGATGACCCCGTCAGCGTCGAGGACGAGGCCGCGCACGCCGGCGAGTGCCTCGGAGAGTTCGGTCATCCGATCATGCTAGGTCGTATCCTCGAGCGTGGAGGTGCTCATGGGACTGCTCGACGGCAAGACCGCGCTGATTTTCGGCGTCGCGAACGACCACTCGATTGCCTGGGGCATCGCCCGAGCGCTTCATGAGCAGGGTGCGGAAGTCGGGTTCTCTTCGGTCGAGTCGCTCATCGAGAAGCGGGTCCGGCCGCTGGCGACGTCCATCGGATCGACGTTCGTCGAGCCATGCGATGTCCAACGCGACGAGCAGATCAAGGCCGTCTTCGCGAAGTGGGCCGAGACCCACGAGTCGCTCGACATCCTCGTCCACGCCCTCGCCTTCGCTAAGCGCGAGGACCTCGAGGGCGGCTTCGTGTCGACGTCCCGCGAAGGGTTCGCGCTCGCGCTCGATGTGTCCGCGTACTCGCTTGTCGCCCTCGTGCGCGAGGCGCGGACGCTGCTCCGGCCCGGATCGTCGGTCCTCACGCTCACCTACTACGGCGCCGAGAAGGTCGTCGCGAACTACAACGTGATGGG
>DASXTH010000101.1:0-19638 GCA_036505555.1 Candidatus Limnocylindrales bacterium
CGCCCTCGATCCCGGGCAGCGACGGGCGGCCGCGGTTGTGGCCGTCGACCGACATCGTCTCGGCGTTCGCGACCAGCTCCATGTAGCCGCCTTCCCACGGGCCGTCCGTGAGGTAGTTGCGGCCCATGTCGTACGGCGTCAGGCGGTTCAGCTGCGGATGGATCCCGGGGCAGTGGTAGCACTCGGAGTAGTTCTCGGCGATCGCCTTCCAGTTCGCGTTCACCTCGTAGGTGATCCGTCTTGCCCGGCGGAGCGAGCCGAAGTCGAACCGCTCGAAATGGCCCGGCAGGTCCTCGAGGATCTCGAGCAGCGGCCGGGCGCCCGGAACGAGCGAGAGGAACACGAAGCCCTGCCAGGTCTCGCAGCGCACGGGGACGAGTGAATTCTCGGCCGGCTCGAACTCGATCAGGTCCTCGGTGTGCTTCGCCCGCTGGAGCTGACCCTCGAGGTCGTACGTCCAGGCGTGGTACGGGCACTGGATCCGGACGAGCTTGCCGCACGACTCCTCCAGGATCGTCGAGCCGCGGTGGCGGCAGACGTTGTGGAACGCTCGAAGAGCGCCGTCGGCGCCGCGGACGACCATCACGCTCTCGCCGGCCACGTTCGCGAGGAAGTACTCGCCGCGGTTCGCCGCCTCCTCATCGCGACCGACGCAGATCCAGTCCCTCCCGAACCAGTTGTCGACTTCGAACTGGAAGATCGCCGGGTCGTGGAACACCCGCGGCGGCAGGAGATGGGCCGCCTTGAACGGGCGGCGGACGGCGTCGAGCTCGGTGGGGGTCAGAAGCGGGGTCGCAGCAGCCATGGCAGGATCGTGCCGCCGCTGGATTCCATTGCCTCTTTCGTTCCATCAGACGGACCGGCGTTGCGCATCGCGCGACGAACCCGCGAATTGCCACCTTGACGCGAAGTGGAGCGCGCCCCGACGATCCGGCCATGGACCTCCGCCCGCTCCTCCGCGTCGTCCGGATCGTCTCGATTGTCGTCGTCCTGGCCGCGATCGTGGTCCAAGCGAAGACTCTCGCCGACGCAGGCAAATTCGACGTCACCAGGTTCTTCGCGTTCTTCACGATCCAGAGCAACTTGATCGGGGTTGCGGCGCTCGCCTGGGTCCTGGCGAACGGTGACCGGCCGCGGTCGCGGAACCTTGAGCTGTTCCGGGGAGCTGCCGCGGGCTATCTGTCGGTGACGTTCCTCGTCGTGATCTTCCTGTTGTCGGGCGTGGATGTGCAGCTCCAGCTCGTCTGGGTCGACATCGCCCTCCACAAGATCTTCCCGATCATCGTCGTGCTCGACTGGATCCTGGAACCGCCGCAGACCCGCCTCGCGATCCGCGATGCAGGGATCTGGCTGGTCTATCCCATCGCCTGGACGGTCCTCACGATCATCCGCGGCGCGATCGACGGCTGGTATCCGTACCCGTTCCTCGACCCGGCCAACGGCGGCTACGGCAAGGTCGCGGTGACCGTCGTCGCGGTCACGATCGGCTTCGTCGTGATCTCCGTGGCGTTCATCTGGCTCGGCAACTGGCGCCGCGACGCCTCTTCTGCGCCGCTCCGCCGGACCTGATCAGCTCAGCTCGACGACCTCCCGCCAGTGCGGGATCTTCGTCGTGAAGCCGAGGGCCTGGACCTTCGGCTCGATCGCGATCTGGGCCTCCGGGTCGCCGTGGACGAGGAACACGGTCCGCGGGAAGCCGGCCCCACCCGGAGCCTTGCCCTCGGCGAAATGCCCCAGCCACGCGAGGAGCTCGGGCTCGTCGGCATGGGCCGAGAAGCCGCTGATCGAGCGGACCTGGCAGCGGACCTGGCGGACCTGGCCGTCGAGCTTGACCTGGGTCGCGCCGGCCTGGAGATGGGCGCCGAGCGTGCCTTCGCCCTGGTAGCCGACGAACAGGAGGACGGCATCCGGGTCACCGATGAGGTTCCGGAGGTGGCCGAGCACCCGGCCGCCGGTGAGCATGCCGTTCGAGGCCACGATCATGTACGGCCGCGGGGCGAAGGCGATCTTCTCCGAGTCGTGGACGTCGCGCGTCTCGGTCTGGTTCGGGTAGTCGAGCGGCGACGCGCCGGAGGAGAGCAGGCGGCGGGTGTCCTCGTCGAAGTACTCGGCGTGACGGCGGTAGATGTCGGACGCCTTCGCGGCCATCGGTGAGTCGAGGTAGAGCGGCAGCTGCGGGATCGTGCCCTGCTCAAGCAGGCGGTCGAGGGCGTAGACGATCTCCTGCGTCCGACCGATCGCGAACGACGGGACGAGGAGGACGCCGCCGGCGTCTGACACGAGACGAACGGTCTCGGCCAGGATCCGGATCGCCTCGTCCTCGGGCTCGTGCTCGCGGCCGCCGTAGGTCGATTCGACGAGGACGTAGTCGGAGTCGCGGAGGATCGACGGGTCGCGGATGATCGGCGTCCCCGGCCGGCCGAGATCACCCGAGAACACGATCGTTGTCTGCCTTGACCGGCCTCCGTCGGGCTCGATCCGCATCCGGATCATCGCCGAGCCAAGGATGTGGCCGGCGTCGAGGAACGTCGCGTGGATGCCCGGCGCGACCTCGCGCTCCTCGTCGTAGCGGATCGTGTCGAAGCGCTCGATCGCGAGCTTTGCGTCGTCGGCGGTGTAGAGCGGCTGGTCGAGGTCAATCTCGATTGCAGCCGGCTGGCCACGGAGGTCGGCCTCGTGATCTGCGGGCAGCGCGGCCGCCGTCGCGGCGAGCGGAGCCGTTTGCGAGGCGGTCGCGATCGCGTCCGCTTCCGACAGCCCCTGGGGGGCCAGCGGCGGCGGGGCGTCGTCGACGTTCTCGTGGACCGGCGGCGGCGGGATCTTGCCGGCCGCCAGATCGAGGGCCGCCTGGTAGGCGTCCTGCTCCTTGCGGTCGTCGGCGGCGACCAGGTCGGGGTGCTTCTTCTCCCAACGCGCCTCGCGCTTGGCGAACTCCTCCTGGAGCTTGCCCGAGTCGAGGAGGACCAGCTCCGCCAGTTCCGCCGTCCCGGCCGTCGCCAGGATCCGCCCGCGATATCCCTCCTTGACGAGGTGCGGGATCAGGCCGCAGTGGTCGAGATGCGCGTGAGTGAGCAGGACGATGTCGATCGTCGCCGGATCGAATGCGAATGGGACACGGTTGCGGATCGCCTCGTTCGGGCTGCCCTGAAACATCCCGCAGTCGACGAGGACACGGACGCGATCGGTCTCGAGCAAGTACTGGGAGCCGGTGACGGTCGTGGCGCCGCCGAGGAAGTGGAGTCGCATGGGCGGAGTGTGGCAGCGGAGCCGGTTGGCCGCCGGGCGGTCGATCCCGGCGCGGCCCAACGTCGCATCATGAACATCCGCAACGCGTGACCGGCTCGGTGGCGTCAGCGGGACCTGCGAGTGGGTCAGCGACCATCAGGCCGCATCGGCGGCCTCAGCCGACCGCGGCGAGAACCAGCGTGTCGACCGCGATCGCCGCGAAGAGCAGCGTCAGATACGAAATCGAGTACCGGTAGAGCCGGATCGCGCCGGCGGTCGACTCCTCCTCCGAGTCGCCGCGCCGCCACAACCCCCACGCCTGGCGCAGGAACAGCGCGCCGAGGACGAGCGCGGCGACGAGGTAGACGACCCCCATCCGCGCGACCGCGAACAGGATGAGCGAGATCGCGACCATGAGGATCGTGTACAGGCCGATCTGGCGCGTGGTTTCGGGGATCCCGCGGACGACCGGGAGCATCGGCACGCCGGCAGCCGCGTAGTCCTTGCGGATCCGCAGGGACAGCGCCCAGAAATGGGGCGGGGTCCAGTAGAAGACGAGCGCGAACAGGATGAGCGCGGGCACGCCGACATTGCCGGTGACCGCCGCCCAGCCGATCACCGGCGGCAGCGCTCCCGCGGCGCCACCGATGACGATGTTCTGGGGGGTCGAGCGCTTCAGGAGCATCGTGTAGATGACGACGTAGAACGCGATCGCGAGCAGGCCGAGGAACGCGGCCAGCAGGTTCACGAAGAACGCGAGCACTGCGAACGAGACAGCGCCGAGCGCGAGCCCGAACACGACCGCCCGCTCCGGATCGACCTCGTGGGCCGGCAGCGGCCGGCGCCGAGTGCGAGTCATCAGCAGATCGATGTCGCGGTCGAGATAGCAATTGATCGCGTTCGCGCTGCCCGCAGCCAGCGTCCCGCCGACGAGCGTCCAGACGGTCAGCCAGAGCCAATGGCCGAGCTGGATCCCGGGCACCGCGCGGGTCGCGAGGACCATCGCCGGGACCGTCGTGACCAGGAGCAGCTCGATGATCCGCGGTTTCGTGAGGGCGATGTAGGCGCGAATCGTGTCCTTGCGCGTCCGGACCTCGGGGGTCGCGCTGACATCGTCCGGCCTGCCGTCGATCGCCGGTGCGCCGCTGCCGCCGACGGGCGCCCGCAGTGCCGATCGGCCCTCCAGGTAGGAGACGCTCACGAGGGCGACGAGCAGGGTCCAGATGATCGCGCCGAGGGCGAGGTGGAGCGTCTGTGTCCAGCCCGACAGCCCAGTCAGGATCTGGAGGCCGCCGACGATCGCCTGGATCGGGAAGATCGCAGCAGCCAGGAGGGCCAGGCGAACGATCCGTCCGTTCCGCGGCCGGACCCGCCAGGCCGCGATCAGCACGGCGGCAATGATCAGCCCCACGATGACCGCGATCCAGCGATGGAGCACGTGCGCCGAGTTCGCGTCGGTCAGGGCCGGGAACAGCGAGCCGCTCATCAACGGCCAGTCCGGGAAGACGTACCACTGCGAGGTCGCGGTCACCTGCGAGCCGAACAGCAGGAGGGCGAAGACGCTCCCGGCGCCGAACGCGGCAATCAGCGTGAACCGCTGGCTCCCGCCACCCGACAGCCGCGCGGGATACAGCGAGCGGGCGAGGATCCAGACGAGCAGCCCAAGGAGCGTCATGGCCGCTGCGAGGTGGGCCGTCACGGACTCGCCGGAGTTGCCGAGCCGGACCGTCTCCTTGCCCAGCCACGCCTGGAAGCCGACGAGCAACACCGCGCCGGCGCTCGCCACGAGCATGGTTCGCCGCTCGCGATGATCGAGGGAGGCGAGCAGCGCAAGCCCCAGGACCTCGAAGCCGATCACGACCGCGATCGTCCGATGGAGCCACTCGAGCCAGACCTGGTAGCCGTCGGAGAGGCTCGGCAGCGCCTGGCCCTCGAAGCAACCGGGCCAGGTCGGGCAGGCCGTTCCCGAGACCGTCGCGCGGACGATCACGCCGATCGTGACGAGCACGATCGTCGTGACGACGGTCGCCGCGGCGAGCTTCTGGAAGCGGGTCACAAGGCTCCTCGGGACGTGCGGCGAGCCCCGCCGCGACGCGCTGCATTCTAGCGTGCAAGCGCAGGTGAGCCGCCGGCCCTAGGCTACGGCCATGACCTCCCGTTTCTCCCGATCCGTGGTCGTCGCCGTCCTCGTCCTGATCGCAGGCTGTGGCACGACCCAGGCGCCCACGCCGGTCCCGAACAAGTCGATCGCGCCTGGATCGAGCGCCCCGACGATCGTGCCTGTCCCGATCACCGGTGCCTTCCGCGTCGGCGACAACCGCGTCGTGTTCACCCTCACCGACTCGACCGCGCAGAAGCAGGTCGCGAAGCCGGATCGAACGCTGACGATCGGCTACCACGGGCCGACGGGCGAGACGATCGCCCCGGTCCCATACGCATTCATCTGGGCGGTCGAGGGGCAGAACGGGGTCTACGTCAACCACGCGACGTTCGCCTCGGCCGGTCAGTGGACGGCCGACTTCACGACGGCGGCGCCGGGGTCGCCGACGGAGACGACGACCTTCGGGTTCGATGTCCGCGAACGTCTCAGCGTCGTCTCGCCCGGCGATCCGGCGCCGTCGGTCGACACGCCCACCCTCGCCGACGTCGGCGGCGACGTCACGAAGATCTCGACGGATCCGAAGCCCGAAAAGCGCTTCTACGAGACGTCCGAGGCCGACGCCCTGGCCGCGAAGAAGCCGTTCATCCTCGTCTTCGCTACGCCGAAGTTCTGCCAGACGGCCACATGCGGGCCGACACTCGACAAGCTCAAGCCGGTCGCCGCCAAGCATCCGGAGATGACGTTCATCAACGTCGAGCCGTACAAGTTGACGTTCGCCGACGGTGCGCTGCAGGCGGCGCTCGACACGAAGAACCAGCTCGTCCCGGTCGAGGCGACGGAGGTATTCAAGCTCGAATCCGAGCCATACTTGTTCGTGGTCGGCGCCGACGGGAAGGTCAGTGCGTCGTTCGAGCTCGTGTTCTCGCCCGACGAGATCGAGGCCGCGATCCAGGCAGTCGAGAAGCCGGCCGGCTAGGGCGCGTCCTCGAGGCGGATGGCGGTGTGAGCGCCATCGCGGTCGACATACGTGACGCGGATCGGCACAAGACTCACCTTGTGCTCGGCCAGATGGCCGGGCGGGAACCCGGTCGCGTTCTCGAGCGTTCCGACGCGGAAGTCGACCGTCCGCCCGTCGGTCGTCCGAATCGAGAAACCCTGGATCGAGCTGAGGCTCGTCGCCTGGACGGCAACGACGACCCCGATCTCGACCTGGCGACCAGGCCCGCCGAGGATCGTCGTCGCGGCGACGGCGAGCACGATCACCGCGGCGACGGCCGCCACGAGCATGACGAGGCGGCGCGGTCCGGTCGCCGGACGAGCGGGGCCCGTCGTCACGTGCCGGTCCCGCTGCTCCCGGGTGTGTGCAGTGGCGTCCCGTCGGCGCAGCGCGGGCACGTCTTCGGTCCAGGCTCGTAGGTCGGAAGATCGAGCCGCCAGAGCGAGCGCAGCGGGTAGACGCGGCCGGTCGCCGGCGAGGTCAACGTATTGGTCCCGCCACCGCTTCGATCGACCAGGACCACGCACTCCACGATCTCGCCGCCCGTCGCCTCGACCGCTGGGAGCATCGCCAGCAGCGAGCCGCCCGTCGTGAGGATGTCGTCGACAAGGAGGACCCGTTCGCCGGGGTCGATCCGGAAGCCGCGCCGGAACTGGCGACGAGTCGTCCCGTCCGCGTCGCGGACCTCCTCGGCGAAGATCGCCCGGACGCCCAGCTGGCGGCCCGTCTCGAACGCCAGGATCACGCCGCCGGTCGTCGGCCCGGCGACGAGGTCGACCCGGGTGTCCTCGCCGTCCTCATCCGCGCCGAAGGCAGCAGCCCAGAACGCGCACAGCTCGCTCGTCGCGGCCGGATCGGACAGCACGGCGAACTTCTCGACGTAGGCATCGCCGTGGCGGCCGCTCTTCAGCTGGAAGTGGCCCTCCCGGAGAGCGCCGGATGAGCGGAACAGATCCTCGGTCCGGCTCGCAACGGCAATCCGCGCCCCGATCTCGATGGCCGGCTTGATGGTGGTCATGGCCGTCAAGTCTACCGGCGAGGGGCCTCGCCGCAGCCCGTGCGATGCCCGGCCTTCCCACCCGAGGCATTGGCCTCGCTACATGCAGGCGTAGCCGGGCGGACAGCTCGCAGCAGGAAAGGCCTCAACGGGCTCCGTTGCCGCCGGCTCGACCGGATCGGGCAGCGGGTCGAATCGACCGACGATGCGCCAACGTGGTGGTGGCGGCGCGCAATCCGCGTTGGGACCGCAGCCATCCGAGACGAGCCAAAGCAGGTAGATCGCACGGCGTGGCTCGACGCCACGACCCGAAAGGCCCGCCGGAGCCGGATTCTGCGCCCAGCGATCGTACGAGCCCGAGGACAGGTAGATCGAGGCGGCCGGACCGATCGACGACCCGTCCGACTGGAGCGGTTGGAACTTGTCTTCCGTCAGGTAATCGTCGGTTGGGCACCCATAGACGACCACGGGGTTCCGTGGATCGGATCCGCACGGATGAAACGGGTCGCGGACCAGCCACGCATCCACCGCTGCATACGCGCCCTCGTTGTGGGCGGCGCCCTCGAGAAGGTCCTGTACGAACCATGCCGGCCCGCCGTTCGGCGGCGTCGTCAGCACGCCGACGAAGTCGACGATCCGGAGGTCGTTGTCGACAGCGGCGCTCAGACGCAGAACGAATGTCCCGCTGAGGTGCCCAGGACCCGATGCACTCCATGGACCTGGCCCGAAATCGCCGACGGGCCTGATGACGAACCCGGCCCCGGCGTCGGCCAGCAGCGTGGAACCGCACGGCTCGGAGGCGCAGTGAGTCACAACCGTTTCCGCCGCGACCAGTTGACCGTTGACGACGAACAGGCTTCCCGCGCGTGCGGCCGATCGGGAGCGGATCAGGTCGCCGGCCTCGGCTGCGGAGAGGATCCGGAAGGACTCTGTCGGTGGCCCGAGGGAGGCGCTTGCCGTCGGCGGGGTCGATTCGGAGGGCGAAATCGCCGACCCGGATCCGATCGGCGCGTGCGATGCACCCGGCTCCTCGAGCAGTGAGCCACCGATCAGGACCGCGACGATTAGGACGGCGGCAATGCCGCCTGCCGCAATCGACACGCGTCCGACGAGCGGCGAACAGGCGCCGAACCGGCGGGCCCTCGGACCGGCCGCGGCCACGATGGCAGCCGGGTCGAACCGATCCCGGGCGGCACGATCGGCCCGCGCAGTGAGCATGGACCGGATCGCGGCATCGGTGAGCTCCATGCGATCGGTCATCGCTCGCGCTCCAGGGCCCGCTCGAGCGCCTTGCGGGCTGCGAAGAGCCGCGACTTGGCCGTCCCGGCCGGGATCCCGAGAACCGCTGCAACCTCGTCGAGACCCCGGCCGTCGAGGTGGTGGAGGACGAGGATCGTCCGTTCGTCAGCGTCCAGCCGGTCGAACGCCCGCTCGAGCCCGATCCTGTCGGCGACAACGTCGGCGGGTCCGGCGGCCGTGGGCATGGCGCGACCGGCGTCGGCCGCGTCAAGCGTCAGCTCGCGAACGCGGGCCCGACCCCGGCCGCGCAGCCGGCGCCGGCAGGCATGGACGAGGATCCGGGTCGACCAGGCGTCGAACGCCAGAGGGTCACGAAGCCGGGGCAGTTCGCGCCAGATCGCGGCGAGCGAATCGGCAACCGCGTCACGCGCGTCGGCCTCGTGGCCGAGGATCGCCATCGCCATCCGCTGCATCGCCTCGACCCTCCCGGCGACCAGTGCCGTGAACGCGTCGACGTCGCCGGTCTGGGCCCGCCGGATGAGTGCCGGGTCCAATCGTCCCTCCCGAGCGACCTGTCACGAGTCCAGAGTCCGTGCGACCCGCGATGGTTCACGCCATCTTGTGGCGTCAGGCCGGCGCGAACTCCTCGGGCGCGATGCGTCGGATCTCGCGGACATCGTCGAAGGCACGATCCGTGCTGATGATCTCGGCAATCCCTTCGTGAACGCACGTAGCCACGTGGACGAGATCGCGGGCAGCGAGGTTGGAGTATCGGCGCGCGAGATCCGGGACCCGTCGCATCAGCGCATGGGTGATTGGCACGACGGGCGCGAAGGTGTCGAGCGTGCTCTGCGCAAGGGCGCGGGCGATGTCCGGACGACGAATGGCGATGTATCGGTGAAGAATCTCCTGCACCACCTCCGCGGAGGTCACTGCCTCAAGCCGGCCCTCGTCGATCGCAGTCATCACGCGGACACACGGATCTCGAAGCGGATGATCAGTTCCTGCCGCGTACATCAGCACCGACGTGTCGACGAAGATCACTCCCAGTCGCCGAGCTGGCTCTTGAGGATCTGGGCCTTCATCACCTCCCAATCGTCGACCGGGGCATTCATCGCGAGGATGGCCTGAACGGCGCGGTGCCGAGCGTCATCGCCTGGGTCGACGTACGAGTCGACGGCATCGCGAATGACAGCGCCGAGAGACCGACCGTCGCGCGCGGCGATCCGCTTGAGCTTCGATACCTGTTCGGGCGAGAGCAGCACCTGGGTTCGTTCCGAGAACATGCACATACCATACCATGTGCAGGTCTATGGCCGGTACTCGACCCCTTTTGAGGACGGCGCACCCGGCTTCCGCGGCAACGCCGTTCCGATGAGCTCCCCCGGCGAGCTCAGCCCTCGACGGCGGCACTCCCCCTCGAGCTCGTCGACGAGCCGCACCGGAAGCGTCGGGTCGGCGAAGATCGCCGTGCCGACCTGGACCGCGACCGCGCCGACGGCGAAGAAGTCCAGCACGTCCGCGAGCTCGGTGATCCCGCCGATGGCGACGACCGGGATGTCGACGATCTGGCTGACCTCGTAGACGATCCGCAGCGCGATCGGCTTGATCGCGGGTCCAGACACCCCGCCGTAGATGTTCCCCAGCAGCGGCTTCGCCCGCGACGGCGAAACGGCGATCCCCGACAGCGTGTTGATCGCCGTCAGCGCGTCGGCGCCGGCGTCGGCGATCGCGCGGGCGATCGGCCGGACGTCGGCGACGTTCGGTGACAGCTTGACGAGCAGCGGCAGGTCGGTCGCACGGCGGACGGCCGCGGTGACCTCGCCGGCGGCCCCGGCGTCGATGGCGAACTGGAGCCCGCCTCGGCCCACATTCGGGCACGAGATGTTCAGCTCGATGCCGGCGACGCCCGGCACGCCTTCGAGACGGCGCACGACCGCCACGTAATCCGCGACCGACTCGCCGGCCACGTTGACGATCACCGGGGTCTTCCAGCCGGCCCACGTGGCGGCGTACTTCTCGATGACGGCGTCGACCCCGGGGTTCTGGAGCCCGATCGAGTTCAGCATCCCGCCCGGCGTCTCCGTGACCCGCGGGGTGATGTTCCCGATTCGGGGCTTGAGGGTCGTCCCCTTGCAGCAGATCGCCCCGAGCCGGTCGACCTCGACGACGTCGCTGTACTCCGTCCCGTAGCCGAACGTCCCCGACGCGACGAGGATCGGATTTCGCAGGACGAGCCCCCGCCCGAGATCGACCGACAGGTCGACCTCGACCACGGGCGGCGCATGTGGTTCGGCGACGGCCTCGACGCGCGGCACGGGGCCCCGCCGCGGCGTCTTGACGGGGCCCATCGCCGCAAGCGGACCGCTGGAACCCTGCTTTCGGCGCGGGGTCGAACCTCGCTGGATCCCGCCGCGACGCACGACTGGCGATGTCGTGATCTTGCGCTTGGCTTTCATCGGGCGTGCCACAAGCGCTGCTGGTCCCTCTCGGGGACCAAGCGACGAACGCGGACCACGAACCGGCGGAGCGCACGATTCGCCTTCACCAGCCCGACTCCCAGGCGACTTCGTCGGCCGCGAACACCGGCCCCTCGCGGCAGACCCGCTGCGGTTGGCCGTTCGTGCCCATGATCACGCAGCCGAGACACGCGCCCACCGCGCAGCCCATGTTCTGCTCCATCGAGACCTGGAGGAACGCCTTCCTGCGGGCGGCCGGCGACCCCAGCGGGTCGACCTTACCGGCGCCCCGCTTCCGGCCGAGCTTCGCGACTCCCAGCCGCTCGCGCCGACCAGCGGCCAGGCGGGCGAGCGCCGCGAGCATCGGCGCGGGTCCGCAGGCGAACGTCTGATCGGCCCAGGCTTCGTAGGCCGGCACGAGCTCGGTGACGAACCCGCGATGGCCCACCGATCCGTCGTCGGTCGCGATCACGTACTCGACCTCGTCGGGCAGCAGCGACGACGGGTAGACATCGCGCGCCGACGCGGCCCCGAACAGCAGCGTCACCTGACGCCCGTCCCGCAGCGCCTCATCGGCGAGAAACCGGACGCCGGCCATCCCGAGCCCGCCCGCGACGAGCAGGAGATGACGCGACCGCGGATCGATCTCGAACGGTCGGCCGAGCGGCCCCAGCATGTCGACCGCGTCGCCGGGTCGAAGATGGGTGAACCACTCCGTCCCGCGCCCGATCGTTCGGAAGTGGATCGTGATGACGCCGCTCGCGGGATCCGCCGTATTGATCGAGAACGGCCGGCGCAGGACGAGCCCCGACAGGTCGCCGGTCCGGACGTGGACGAATTGGCCGGAGCGGACGCCCGACGCAAGCTGGGGCGCGAGATAGGACTGGAGCCACTGGCCCGGGAGGATCTCCCGGCTGTCGACCAGCTCGGTCCGGACCAGGCGCATGCTCACCGGCGGGCGTCGCCCTCCGGTGGGGTCGAGCCGTTGGCCTCTGCGGGTTCTGCCGACGCCGACGCCTCTTCGTCGTCCGCGGCTCCCTCGTCCTCGTCTTCGTCGTCCTCGTCTTCGCCAGCGTCCTCGTCGGACTCGGCGTCCGCCTCGAAGGCGGCAATCTCGGGCGCGATCGACGGGTAGGCCTCGGCGAGCGCGTCGGCGAGATCGCCGAACACGTCGGTTGGGTCGTAGTACTCGACAAGCTCCTCGGCGGTCGTCAGCGGCCGCCACTCGTTGTCTTCCTCGGTCAGGACCTCCGCCCGGAACTCGCCCGAGGCGGTGAGCGTGAGCCGCTCGTCATCGTCGTCGTTCACGATCAGGTCGCCGATCCTCGCGATCAGGGCGGACGAGGCGTCCTCGAACTGCTCGAGGAGACGCGACTCGCTGCGCTGGCTCCGCTCCTGGAACTCGAGCGCCAGGTCGTACAGGCGCTGGGCGGCGAGCTCGTCATCGTCGACGTCGACGGCCTCCGGCTGGGTGGCGGCCCACTCGTCGGCGGCGGCGGCGTATGGGTCGGCCGCGCCGATCGTCACGCCCTCGTCGGGTCCGATGCCGGCGGCGTCCATCAGGTCGCCCTCGGCCGTCGGCTCGGCGCCCAGGCCGGACGCCTCGCGGGCGGCCTCCGCGAAGGCCTGGTAGAGATCGGCCGGGTTGTAGAGCTCGACGAGCTCGGCGGCGCTCTCGATGACCTCGGTCTCGGAGGTCCACTCGCCCGTCAGGTCGTCGAGATAGCGTGTCCGGCTGCGGAAGGTCAGGTCGGGCGCGATCGAGAGGTAGTCGGGGTCCTCGTCGATGAGAACGAGCCCGCCGAGCTCATTGATCCGCTCCTTGTTCACGTTGAGGAACTTTCGGAGCTGCTCGGTCGCCGTGACGAGGAAGTCGGACCGCTCGAGGGCGGCGTCGGCCGCGATCTCACCGAGCAGGTCGTTGCGGCTCGTGTCCATCGCTGATCGCCCTCCATCGTTCGGCTGTGGCGTTGCGGTCCGTCGGATCGACATCTGACTCCTGGGCTAGCCGTGGTACTCGAGATCGGGGCCCATTCGCTCCCGCAGGAACATCGAGTGGTGACGTTGGAAGATCCATTCGCCGGCGCGGTGGCCGAGCGCCCGAAGGCCCTCGTCCGCTTCGAGCTTGTCCAGTGTCGCGTAGTCGGGGAGATCGAGCAGGATCACATTGTCGAAGTCCCAACCGTGGGCGACGTTGTACCAGCCGATGAACCGGATCCCGTACTTCGCCTCGTACTCGCGGACCTGGCGGGCAAAGAGCGTCCGCATGTAGAACTTGAAGAACGAATCCCGACCGCGGCGGACGGAGAAGTACGTCGCGAGCACGGGCACGGTCCTGCGGTCCTCCTCCTCCGATCCAGGGCGCTGGGTCGGGCTGCGCCCGGCGGTGCACCGGGGCCGCCTATTGTCGCACGGGGCCCTCGTCGGTCGGGGGCGGCTCGAGCGCGTCCTTGGCCTCCGGGGCCGCCCCGCGCCCCGCCTCCTCGAGCTCGCCGACGGTCTTCGTCGCGCTCCCGAGTGGGCGGCGCCGGCTGCGCCGGTCCGCAGCGACGAGCCGGAGCAGGAAGATGATCGTCTGGCCGGTGACGAGGAGGAGGATCACGACGGCGAAGAGGAGCGCGGCGCTCAGCCAGTCGGGCCACTGCCAAGCGACCGTCAGCGGCGTCAGGACGACGAGGATGCCGAGGACGATGAGCTGAAACCGGAAGCAGCCGAGCCCGGGACCGCGCTCCGGGTCGAGATCCTCGCCCTTGTACTGGACCGGCTTCGGATTCGTCGACACGAGCGGGAAGGGTATGGCATGGCTCGTTCCTCCGCCGCGACCGCCGGGGCGCGTTACTCGGATTCGGGCTCGGTCTCCCGCATCCCCGATGCTCGACCCCGTCGAGCCAGCCGGTCCTGAAGGCGGAACCACTCCCCGACGAACGGCAGGAACCAGGGATGTCCCTCGTACGGGGCGGGCACGAGCGGGAATGACAGCTTCGACAGGGCAGGCGCCGGGCCGCCGCCCAGCCACTCGCCGATCGCCGTGCCGAGCGCGGTCATGAGCGCGACGCCCGTCCCGCAGCAGCCCAGCGCGTATGTGATCCCGTCCTTGCGGCCGACGTGCGGCATCCGGTCGAACGTGAAGCCGACGTTGCCACCCCACGCGTACTCGATGCGGTAGCCCGCGAGCTGCGGGTGCACGTCGAGCATCCCCCTGTGGAGGATCGCGTGGATCCGGTCGAGGCTCATCGGGAGGAAGCTCGCCCGGCCGCCGAAGATCATCCGGCGGTCCTCGGAGACGTGCCAGTAGTAGAGAAAGTTCTTCGTGTCGAAGAAGGCGCGTCCCTTCGGCGAGAGGATCCGGGCCAGCTCTTCGGGGAGTGGCTCGGTCGCGATGATGTAGCTCCCGATCGGGATCATCCGTCGCCGAAGCGACGGCACGACGCCGTCGGTGTAGCCGTTCGTCCCGACGACGACGTCCTTCGTGAGGATCGATCCGCGGGCGGTCTCGACGACGAGCCGGCCGTCGGCCTGGCGCCGGATGGCCCGGGCCCGAACGCCTTCGTGGAGGTCGGCTCCGGCTCGATCGGCCGCGGCCGCCAGACCGCCAAAGAACTTCCCGGGATGGAGCAGCCCGCTCGGCGGGAAGACGAGCCCGCCGTGGTAGAACGACGTGCCGATCTCCTCGTGCAGTCGCTCCCGGGGCACGAATTCCGTCTCCACGCCGAAACGGCGCAGCGTCTCGACCGAGGCGCGGAGGTGCTCGGCGTGGGACGGCGCCCAGGCTACGTCGAGGTAGCCACGCTCGCGGAATTCGCAGTCGATGCCCTCGTCGGCGATCAGCCGCTTGGTCAGCTCGTAGCCGTCCATCGTCTCGCGGAAGAGCGCGCGACCGGTGTCCTCGCCGTAGCGGTCGATGAGCTCCTGGGGTCCCCACTTGTAGCCCGGATGGACGATCCCGCCGTTCCGGGTCGAGCCGCCGAAGCCGAGCTGCTCGGCCTCGAGGAGCGTCACCGCGGCGCCGGCGCGGGCAAGCACCCGAGCGGCATTGATCCCGGTGTAGCCGCCGCCGATGACGACGACGTCGGCGGTGTCAGGGAGCGGTCGGTCGCGGCGCGACGGGAGCGCCGGCATCGTCGCGTGCCAGTACGGGCGGCGCTCGTAGTCGCGGTTCAGGGTCGAGCCACGGCGGGCCCCGGTACGGAGCATCCGCGCGAGCCTAGCGGAGGGCGCGGTCGGCTGCCTGAGCGTTGCGCTGAACGCGTGCTGCCGCGTCACAGTGAACCTGCGCGGCTCGGCCGGCATCGAATGGGTGAACGCGACGGAGGGAGACCCGCATCGGATCCGCGATCGACCGGTCATTGATCGACCGGGCCCGGAACGGCGATCTCGAGGCGTTCGAGTCCATCGTCCGCGCCCGGATGGATGCCGTGTACCGACTGACGAACGCGATCCTCGGCAACGAGGCCGACGCCCGCGACGCCGCCCAGGAGACATTCGTCGCCGCCTGGCGCCAGATCTCCGGGCTGCGCGAGCCCGAGAAGTTCGAGGCCTGGCTCCAGCGCATCGCGGTCAACGCCGCCCGGCAGACCCATCGCTCGCGAGGCCGGCGCCGGATTCGCGAGATCCCGTCGTCGACGGTGGTCGCGCTCTCGGAGCGTGCTGGCGAGACCGCGTCCGATGATGCCGCCATTCTCGACGCGGCCCTAGGGCGTCTTCCGATCGATCAGCGGGCGATCCTCGTCCTCCACCACCTCGACGGTCGATCCGTGGCGGAGATCGCCGCGATCCTCGACGTTCCCGACGGAACGGCAAAGTCTCGGCTGTTCCACGCCCGGCGTGCGCTGGCAGCAGCCCTGGAGCGAGATCGATGACGCCCGAGTGGGACGACGCCCGCCTCGATACCGCGTTCGCCGCTCGGGCGGCGGCCACAACCCGATCCACCGCCGAGCTGACCGCGCGCACCGTTGAGAGGATCCGCACCCCTCGATCCGCGCCCAGGCCGGTCTTGCGGTTCGCGGCATGGGGCGGTGTCGCCGCCGCGATCGCGGTCGGGATCGTCGTCGCGATCGGCGTCGGGTTCCGCGACCGCGGGCTGCTCGCGTCAGTGCCACCCAACGCCGCAACAGCGACCGGTGCCATCCCGTCCGCAAACCCAACCGGTGGTCCGTCGGACGCGGAGGTCCTCACGGTGGCAACCGCGATCGGAGTCCGCGACTCGTTGAGCCAGCCGGCGGAGATTCGCGTCCGGGGCTGGGTTCGTGGCGGCGTCCCGGTCCCGTGTCCGTTCCCAGGGCCGGGCCGCAACCCGGCCCGCCTGGACTGCCCACCGGCCGTGCCCTGGATCGTCGGCGATTTGAGCGACGCGGGACCGGGCGTGCTGAACGTGGATCCCGTCGGGCCGGCGTTTCGCCCGTCGTTCGCGCTCGTCGAAGCAGACGCGCTCCTGACTGCCACCGCCGGCGAGCCGCCGATCGAGATCATCCTCACCGGCCACTTCCACGACCGGCGCGCCGCGCTCTGCGAAGTGCCCGCCTGCGACGCGACCTTCGTCGTCGATCGGATCGACAGCCTCGCCGGCGTGGCCCAACCGATCGACTCCTTCGACCTTGCGGTGAGCGCCGAGAAGCGCAACACAACAACGGGCATCGAGATCCCGCCGCGCGGGCCGGCGGATCAGTTCGATGGAGCGATCGCGGCCTCCGGCGGCGAGATCACGATCATTTCGCATCGCACGATGTCGATCGAGGGCCTGCTGCGCGCCGAGCCCGGGCTGACGGCGGACTGGCCCGGGGTGGGCACGGCGACGGTCGTCACCTCCATCTCGGCCGTCCAGACGCAGGGATACCCGCCGACTGCCGTCCCGCGGACGTTTCTCGTGCCGGACGGAAGCGCATTCGTGTACCAGGTGACGGCGCAGGGTCCGGTCCGGGTGATCGGCCTACCCGTCGAGGCGTCTCCCGTCGGCCTCCGCGATCGGATCGGCGGACCGATCTCGGTCACGGATGCGATCGACCGGCGCGACAACTCCCTGGATGACACGGAGCTGCTCGTCCGAGGGTTCGCCTGGGCTCCTCCACCCCTCTCCTGCCCCGACGTTCTGCCTTCACAACCCGTCCTCGATCAGTGCCCGAGCACATTCACGTGGCTTGCGCAGAGCGCGCCGCCCCAGGCGAACGGCAACGAGCTGCTACGGCCGACCGGCGCGGCCATCAACCTCGTGATCCCACCGGAGTCGGCAAACCTGGCGCCACTCACGACGACGCCTCGGAATGTCGTCGTCCTCGGTCACTTCGATGACCACCGGTCGGCGACCTGCCCGGAAGGGGCGACCGAACGCTGCCGGCGCAACTTCATCGTCGATGCGATCCTCGATCCCGAGCACCTCGCGCTCGATCCGGACCTCGCCCTGTCGGTCCACCCGGGACCGTCGAACATCCCCCGAGGCAACGCCGCCTGGGCGGCGTCGGTCGCCGGCCTGACGGACGCGGATCGCGCCGATCGACTCATCTCGGCCTTCCCGGTTGCCGTGGCTGCGCTGAGCGCCTTCGAGCCCGACACGCTCGATACGCAGGCCGTGGCGGAGGTGGAAACCGTCTGGCTCGTCCACTTCCTCGACATCGGCCCCGGGGCGCATCCGGTCGTCCGGACGAGGATCGTCACCGATGCGAGGCCAGGCGATGGGTCGGCGCGGGTCTATGACCTCACCGCGGACGGCGTCATGGGCGCCCTGGCCGCAGCGCCTTGATCGGCCCGGGTGTCAGTCGGCAGCTTCGAAGGCCAGTCGACCACCCGCAACCGTCAAGAGAACGCGGCCGGTGAGCTCGTGGCCGGTGAGCGGGGTGTTCTTGCCGCGGGAAGCGAGCGCGTCGGCGTCGACCGACCAGGTGTCCGAGCGGTCGAACACGACGATGTCGGCCGGGGCGCCTTCGACGAGCCCAGGCCCGGCCTCGCGACCCCACTGGGGACCGAGCACGCGCGCCGGTCCGGTGGTCAGCAGCGCGAGGGCCTGCGCCAGCGGGACGAGCCCGGCGTCAACCGCCGCGAGCACGACACCGAGCGCGGTCTCGATCCCGCTGATCCCGTTCGCGGCCAGCCCGAACTCGACATCCTTGTCGACGGTCGTGTGGGGCGCATGGTCGGTCGCGATCGCGTCGGCGGTTCCGTCGAGCAGCGCCTCCCGGCACGCGGCCGCGTCGGCAACGGAGCGCAGCGGCGGGTTGACGCGGAGCGACGACGCGTAGGGCGCGGCCACGATCGCCTTCGTCCCATCACCCCAGGGATCCCCGGTCGCCTCCCACGCCCAGCGCCGGGCACCGGCCAGCCACTCGTCGGTGAGCGCCAGGTGATGCGGCGTGACGTCGCACGTGACTGGCAGGCCGGCCGCCTTTGCCCGCCGGACGAGGTCCAGCGCACCGGCCGTCGAGAGATGCGTCAGGTGGAGCCGGGCGCCCGGCACGTCCCGGACCACTTCGGCGAGGACGGCCAGGTCGCGGGCGACCGCCGCCTCCTCGGCCGCCGCCGGCCATCCACGCAGGCCCAGCACGGTCGCGACGAACCCGTCGTTTGCCTCCGCGCCGACGGTCTGCGTGGCGTCCTCGGCGTGATCGACGATCGGCAGACCGAGCGATCCCGCATACGCCAGCGCGCTCCGCAGCAGGGTCGCGCTAGTGACGCCGGTTCCGTCATCCGAGAACCCGACGACGCCCGCGTCCGCCAGCTCCCCCAGCGCGGCCAGGGTCTCGCCCGCTCGTCCGGCGGTGACCGCGCCCCAGGCGAGCGCCCGTACCGGCGATCCGGACGCACCGGCAGCGGAGCGCACCTGCGAGAGGACGGCCGGATCGTCGAGCGCTGGTGTCGTGTTCGGCATCAGACAGACGGCCGTGAACCCGCCGTGCGCCGCCGCCGCCAGGCCACTGGCGATCGTCTCGGCGTCCTCGTTGCCTGGCTCGCGGAAATGGACGTGGAGGTCGACGAACCCGGGCGCGACGACGACGCCGCGGTCGTCGATGCCGGCAGCTTCCTCGTCGTCGAGCCAGGTGACGGCCTCGAGGATCCCGTCGGAGACGACGATCTCGCCGGGCCCCTCGCGCCCGCTCGGCGGATCGACGAGCCACGCGCGCGAGATCTCGAGATCCGCGATGACTGCCCCGATCTCCCCGACCGAGGCCGAAGCGAGCGTCACGACCGAACCGTCCCCGCGAGCAGGTACAGCAGCGCCATGCGCACGGCGACGCCGTTGCGGACCTGCTCCTCGATGACCGACTGCGCGCCGGCAGCGACATCAGGAGCGATCTCGACGCCCTCGTTCATCGGGCCCGGATGCATGACGAGTGCGTCAGGCCGGGCGAGCGCCAGCCGCTCACGGGTCAGCCCATAGCGGGCGGCGTATTCGCGGAGCGAAGGCAGCAGGCCGCTCGCCATCCGCTCCTTCTGGATCCGCAGCGCCATGACGACGTCCGCGTCCCGAAGCGCGTCGTCGACCGACGTCGTCACGTGGAAGCGGCGACCATCCGCCGCGCCGCGGACGGCCCACGCGTCGAAGCCCCGCAGCAGCGTCGCAGGGCCGCACAGCCAGACGTCGGCGCCGGCCGCGGTCAAGGTCCAGATGTTCGAGCGAGCGACTCGCGAATGG
>DASXTH010000102.1:0-16664 GCA_036505555.1 Candidatus Limnocylindrales bacterium
ACGGTCCTCTCGCCGCGTGGCGTCCCGACGCCGCTCGCCGCGACGCGCCTGCTGCCGCCGGACTCGTTGATGGCGGCGCTGTCGCCGGCCGATCTCCAGGCACGCATCGCGGCGAGTCTCGTCAACACGAAGTACGGCCAGACGATCGATCGCGAGAGCGCCTACGAGATGATCACCGCGCGGATCGTTGCCGCGAAGGCCGCCGCGGCCCAGGCGGCCGCGCAGCAGACGATGGCCGCGGGTACGCCGCCGACGACGGCCGGCGGCTTGAACACGATGACCCCGGCCCAGCAACAGCGCGAGATCGCACGCCAGGCCCGTGAGATGGCGGCCGCGCAACGCGCCGCCGAGAAGGCCCGCGCGGCCGCCCAGCGCCAGGCGCGCGCCGATGCGAGGGCGCGCGACCGAATGGTCGAGACGGGCGTGCGCACGGCCGGCCGGGTCATCACGTCGCGGGCCGGCCAGGACCTGCTGCGGGGCGTGTTCGGGACGCTCTTCGGGAAGCGCTGACCGCGGCGAGGCGGTCGCCCGGCGTCAGCCGAGGTAGTCCTCGAGCAGGCGCTCGATTTCGCCAAAGTGCTCGTCGCGGACGTGGTACTGGTGGTAGGCCGTGTCGTGGACCTGGACGGCGATCAGATCGGCCTCGCGGAGGATCCGGAGGTGGTGCAGCAGGCTCGTCCGGGGGATCCCCATCCGGTCGGCCAGGTCCGGCGGCGTCGCTGGTTGGGTCGTGAGCTCCCGCAGGATCCGCAGCCGGGTCTCGTCACCGATCGCCTTCCCGAGCGCGACGAGCCGGGAGGGCGGCTCGACGGTTTCGCCGGTGTCGATCGGGGCGGGGAACGCGAAGACGTTCGCCGTCCGATGGTCGGTTACCGCCCACAGCGGCCGCACGGCGAGTGACGGGTTCAGGACGACGCTCGTCTGACCCGCTTCCGGGACGAACGTCACGCCGGGGACGGCACGATCGACGATCTGCTCCAGCGGCAGGCCGTCGGTCGCGGCGACGAACGTCCGAAGCGAGCGGTCCATCGTCGCGACCGACTCCGACTCGAGCGGTCCGTAGACCTCGGTCTGCCAGGTCCGGATCAGCCTCGCGAACTCGTCCTGGATCTCGTCGGGGTCGCGCGCGAGGAGGTGCCGGAGCGTGTCGCGCCAGGACGTCTCATCCGGGAACGAGGTCCGCCGGAACTCGCGGCGAGCCGCGCGATCCCCCGCGATCGCGTCGTCCATCACCGCGGCCGGCGTCTCGCGCCGGAACACGCGCCGGAAATAGCCCGACAGGTAACGAACGAGCTCGGCCGCATCGCTCGTGGCGACGGTTGCCGCGAACCCGTCGCCGGTCCGTGCCGCGGGGACGTCTGACGGCAGGCCGAGCAGGTTGATCCACGTCTCCTTGCCGTAGTGATCGATCGTGGCGAGGAAATCGCCGCCCAGAGCGGCTGCCCGGCGACGCCAGGCGTCGCCGGCCTCGAGACGCTTGTGGGCGCGCCGCTCGACGACCGCAAGGAGCGACATCGAGAGGTCGGCGGCGGACCAGACGGCGGTCGTCAGGGCGACCGCGTTCGAGGCGAGCGCTCGTCCCGGGCCGGGCGCCATCGAGCGCTCGCGCGGCCCCGCCGACGGCCGCGGCGCCCTTGAGCGGGCTCCCGGTCCCGGTCGGCGGGCGGTGTCGATTTTTTTCGACAAGGTTGACATTCCTCGACAGCGTCCGCATCATCTGCGTGGCCACAAGCACGACGATAGCGCACCGCCATCGGCCGGCGGACGGCTCACGATCGGCCCGGGCCTCCAGGTTGATCGCGAGGACGGCGGATCTCCCGAATCGTCGTCGACCGTCCGTCGCCGTTCGGCGGACCCAATCAGCCGCGAAGCCGGGGCGCATCCCCCGGCTTCGTCGGCGTTCGGGGAGTGGCACGGTCCACGGCTGACGATCGCAGTCGCCTGCGGCGGGCCTCCCGGCTGTCGCGCCTGGACGACGCTCGCGGTTTGCGTGCTTCGCGCCTGTCAGGCGCGATCTCCGAACGAATGCGCGTGGGCCATTGCCCGGATGGGTTGGAATCGACGATCCGGGCGGGCACGCGTGCGGACTCGTGCGCCGGGCGCGCATGTCAGGCGCGCGCTCGACGGGGCGCCGAGCAGGGCGCCGAGCGGGGCACCGAGCAGGGCGCCGTGCAGGGGCGCTGAGCCGGCTACTCCACCACGACGCCGGTCAGGTCCTCGGGTGGATCGGGGTAGTGCGGCTTGAGGTCCTCGATCGTGTCTCCGAGGATCTCGGCCACGGCCAGGTTGCGAAACCACTTCTTGTTCGCCGGGATGACGTACCAGGGCGCGGACTCGGTCGAACATCGTTCGAGGGCCTCATCGAACGCGGCCACGTAGTCGTCCCAGCGCTTGCGCTCCTCGAGGTCGCCGAGGCGGAACTTCCAGCGCTTGTCGGGCTCGTCGAGCCGGGCCTGGAGCCGTTCGCGTTGCTCGACGCGCGAGATCCAGAGGAAGAATTTGACGATCGTCGTCCCCTCGTCCGTGAGAATCCGCTCGAACTCGTTGATCTGCCGGTAGCGCTTCGACCAGACCGCCTTCGGCACGATGTCGTGGACCCGGACGATCAGCACGTCCTCGTAGTGCGATCGGTCGAAGATCCCGATCTCGCCCTTGCCCGGTGTCCGCGCGTGGACGCGCCAGAGGTAGTCGTGGGCGAGCTCGCTCGTCGTCGGGACCTTGAACGAGGTGACGGTGCAGCCGGCCGGCTGGAAGGCGCTCATCACGTGCTTCAGGGTGCCGCCCTTGCCGGCCGTGTCGATCCCCTGGAGAACGACGAGGACCGGATGGCGGGCCTCGGCCCAGAGCCGATCCTGGAGCGCGCTCAGGCGGTCGAGCCCGGCCTGGAGCTGCTCGGCGGCGCCCTCGCGCGTCCGGCCGTAGGTCGCGTCTGGGTCGACGCCCGCGAGATGGAACGGTGCTCCCGGCTCCACCCGAAGCAGCTCGCGCAGTGGGCGTGTTCGGGTGGGGCTCATCGGCTGGTCCTCGCGGCGGGTCGTCGTCAGGGGCGCGGATAGAATGGCACGACGATCACGCTCCAGGAGCCTCCGCGATGACCACAACGACCGGCGCGAAGCCGCATCCGATCTTTCTCGCCGGGCGCTGGGTGGAGTCCGACGATCCACTGATCGTCACGAACCCGGCCGACCCCGAGCACCCAGCGGGCGCGACGTTCCACGCGACCGAGGCGCAGTACGAGGAAGCGGTCGAGGCGGCCGTCCAGGCCTTCGAGATCACCCGGACGATGCCCGCCTACGAGCGCGGTTCGATCCTGCGCAACATCAGTGCCGGGATCCGGGCGCGGCGCGAGGAGCTCGGCCGGCTGATCGCCCTCGAGGCGGGCAAGCCGATCCGCGACTCGCTCGTCGAGGTCGATCGGGCGACGCTCACCTTCCGGCTTGGCGCCGAGGAGGCCGAGCGGATGGTCGGCGAGTCGATCCCGCTCGATCTGATGCCGGCCTCGAAGGGCCGGATGGGGATCACCCGCCGCTTCCCGATCGGCCCGATCGCGGCGATCAGCCCGTTCAACTTCCCGCTGAACCTGGCCGCACACAAGGTCGCGCCGGCGATCGCGTCGGGCAACCCGATCGTCCTGAAGCCGCCGTCGAAGGATCCGCTCGTCATGCTGACCGTGGCGGAGATCATCGAGGAGGCCGGGGCGCCGGCTGGCTCGGTGAGCGTCCTGCCGATGAGTCGCGAGCTCGGCGACCGGATGGTGAGCGACGAGCGGTTCAAGCTCCTGACGTTCACCGGCAGCCCGTCGGTCGGGTGGCGGATGAAGGAGCGGGCCGGGAAGAAGAAGGTCGTGCTCGAGCTCGGCGGCAATGCTGGCGTCATCGTCGACAAGACCGCCGACCTCGACTGGGCCGTGAAGCGCTGTCTCGTCGGTGCCTTCAGCTATGCCGGGCAGGTCTGCATCAGCGTCCAGCGGATGGTCATCCACGAGGACATCTGGGACGCCTTCATGGCGAAGTTCGTCGATGGCGCGCGAGCGCTGAAGCTCGGCGATCCGCTGGACCCGCAGACCGACGTCGGGCCGATGGTCGACGCGAACGCCGCGTCCCGGACGCAGCGCTGGGTCGACGAGGCGCTCGCCGCCGGCGGCAAGGCGCTCCTCGGCGGCAAGGCCGATGGCACGTTCTTCCCGCCAACGATCCTGACGAACGTGCCGGTCACGGCCGCGGTCTGCTCGAACGAGGCGTTCGCGCCACTCGTCGTGGCGTTCCCGTTCCGCGAGGTTGGCGACGCGATCCGGCTGGTCAACGACTCGAGCTTCGGGCTCCAGACCGGCGTGTTCACGAACGATCTCGCGGCCGCGTGGCAGTCGTTCAACGAGCTCGAGGTCGGTGGCGTGATCGTCAACGACGTCCCCACCTACCGGATCGACCACATGCCATATGGCGGGGTGAAGGATTCGGGGCTCGGGCGGGAGGGGCTCCGCTGGGCCATCGAGGACATGACCGAGATCCGGATCATGGTCCTCGCCTGGCCAAGCTGAGTGGCGCGACCTCCGGCTGTCGCGCCTGAGCACGCCATCGCGGCGTTGGACCCTGCGCTCCTCGCTCACGGGCGTCTGAGCCCGCTCGCTCCGGTGCTCGGCTCCGCCTTGCACTGACGCACTCATGCGCGCGACGATCGCGTTCGCGCCAACGCCTTGCGACCGCGTTCGAGTTCGTCATTGACTCCGCGCCCCGACAGGCGCAGGCTGCCCGCCTGGAGACGAAGGGCTCGGTGCCTCCCGCATCGATGGCTCTCGCTTCGAGGGCCGTGCGCCAGTTCGACCTCTTCCCCCAGAGTCAGGCGCCTGCCGCCGACTCCGGTCGACACGCCCGCCACCCGCAACGACCTGCGTGTGCGATCGCGGAGGGGAATCTAGATGCAGCATCTCCACAGCCAGCTTGGCGCGCCTTCGACGGACCCGCCGACGACGAGCCGGTCGCCGCTGATCACCCGACGGCGGGCGATCGGCGGGGGCCTTGCAGGACTTGCCGGTCTGGGCGGCGCCATGCTCTTCCCGGGGCAGCTGCTGGCCAAGGGCGCCAGCAGCGGCTCGTTCGTCGTCCTGCTGAAGGGTCGCTACGAGCCCGTCGTTCATGCACCGGACTTCGGTCTGTCGTCGGTCCACCTGGAGGACGGCTCGTATTCGACCGTGGCCATCTACCCGGTCAGCGGGACGCCGGGTCATACGACTCCGACACAGGCGATCGGCCGGTTCTATGTCCAGTTCGCCGGCGATCTCGCCGCGTACCACCTCCCCGGCGGCTCGATCGTCATGCAATTCGTCGGCAGTGACACCGTCTTCGTCGACGATGGCGCGGGCGGCCAGTTCCTGGAAGGCACGTTCGAGCTGAACGTCCTCGAGGCGACCGGGGTGTATCGGTCCTACGTCGGTGGCCACAACCACATGGTCGACAAGCTCCATTTCCTGGCGCCTGGCGATGGCTCGGGTGGCATCGAGGAGTACTGCTTCTGCTTCGTCAGCGACGCCTAGCCGCCGTCGCCGACGCGGGTCGGCCCCGCGGAAGCGCGCTGGACCCTCGTCGCGCAACCCGGGACGAGAGGCGCAGGCTGCACGGCCCGAGGTCATCCTCGGGCCGTGGACCTCACGCTCACCTCGGCCCAGCTGGAGCTGCAGGCACGCGCCCGTGCCTACGTCGTCGAACATCTCCAGCCGATCGAGGTGGAGTTCGAGCGGTCGAACGGGCGGCTCCCGGCCGCGACCCGCGATGCCCTGAAGCACGCGGCAATCGACGCGCGACTCCACGGCGGATCGTTTCCGCGCGAGCTCGGCGGCCAGGGGTGGTCGGTGCTCGAGCAGGTCCTCGTTCACGAGCAGCTCGGACAGGCGACCGGCGGCCTCTGGTCGTTCATCCCAGGCGCGTACAACGCGCTGATCCACGCCGACGCCGACCAGCGGAAGCGCTATCTCGAGCCGAGCCTGCGGGGCGAGCGGTTCGGCAGCTACGCGATCACCGAGCCGAACGCGGGCTCGGACGCGCGGACGCTCGAGGCCACGGCGCGCCGCGACCCGGCGACCGGCGATTACATCCTCAACGGCGAGAAATGGTTCGTGACGGGGCCGCCGGACGAAACCGACTTCATGATCTTCCACTGCCTCGTGGTCGACCCCGCCGCCGTCGATCCCCATCCGACGCTGTTCCTCGTCGACTACGACACACCCGGCGTGTCGATGCAGCACGACCCCGACTACACCCACACGTTCGCCGACCGTCACCCGCAGTTCGTCCTCGACGACGTCCGCGTGCCGGCATCGGCGATCCTCGGCGGCGTCGGCCAGGCCGACGAGCTCACGAACGAGTGGTTCGTCGAGGAGCGGATCCACATCGGCGCCCGCTGCGCCGGCGCGATGGAGCGGCTCCTGACGCTTGCGGTCGAGTGGGCAACGCACCGGGTCCAGTTCGGCCAGCGGATCTACGACTTCCAGGGCGTGTCATTCCCGCTCGCGGACTCTGCCGCCGATGCGGCCGCGGCGCGTCTCCTCACCCGCGAAGCGGCGATGCTCCAGGACGCCGGCGCCGACCCGAAGGTCGTCCACGCGAAGGCATCCCTCGCAAAGCTCTTCGCGTCGGAGGCGGCCTGGCGCTGTGCCGACCGCGTCGTCCAGGTCTTCGGCGGTCGCGGCTATATGCGCGAGTACCCAGCGGAGCGCTATCTCCGCGAGCTCCGCGTCGACCGGATCTGGGAGGGCACGTCAGAGATCCAGCGACTGATCGTGGCCCGCGCCCTCGAGAAGCGCGGGGTCGGGCGGGTGGTCGGGTGACCGAGACCGCGGCGCCCGCGACCGACGCGGCGACCCCCGCCGGGTCGGCTGCGGAGTCGCTGCCACCGATCGACCTCCGCCCGCTGTTCGCCCCGCGCTCGATCGCGGTCGTCGGCGCCTCGGCGCGCGGCGGCATCGCCCAGACGATCAGGAACAACCTGCGGGTCCTCGACAGCGACACGCGCTGTCACTTCGTCAACCCGCGCTACGACGAGCTCGGCGGCCAGCCCTGCTACCCGTCGATCGCGGACCTTCCCGAGGTCCCCGACACGGTCGTCGTGGCCGTCAATCCACTTCGTGCCCCCGCGGTCGTCGCCGACGCGGCCGCGGCTGGAGTCCCCGCCGTCATCATCCCGGGCGGCGGCGTGGTCGAGGGTGGAGCGGCCGCTGCCCAGATGCAGCGCGAGGTCCGCGAACTCGCCTTGCGCCACGGAATCGCCCTGCTCGGCCCGAACTGCATGGGCCTGGTCGATCGGACGACGAACAGCGCGACCTACATCGGCGACGTCAACCCGTGGCTGCCGCGCGGCGGGGTCGCCGGGATCGCCCAGTCGGGCTCGGTGACCGACGCCTTCATCCATTCGGGGAACCGGATCGGATTCTCGCGGATCGTCGGCTGCGGCAGCGAGGTCGTCCTCGACGTCTGCGACTTCCTCGCCCACGCGATCGACGACGACGAGACCGACGCGGTCATCCTCTTCGTCGAGGGCTTCAAGCGGCCCGAGCGGTTCCTCGCGCTCGCCGACCGGGCGCTCGAGGTGGGCAAGCCGGTGATGGCGGTGAAGGTCGGCCGGAGCCGGCAGGCGCAGACCGCGGCGATCGCCCACTCGGGCTCTCTTGCCGGCGACGCCCGGGCGACCGACGCGGCCCTCGCCGCGGCGGGGGTGATCGTCTGCGCGGACCTCGACCGGCTCCTCGAGACGGCGGAGCTCGTCGCCGGTTGCCGGCGGATGGGCCGCCGCGTCGGGCGCGGGCGGACCGGCGTCGTGACGGTCTCGACCGGAGAGGCATCCCTGATCGCCGACCTCGCGCCGCAGACGGGGATCGACCTACCCGACGTGCCGCCCGCCGCGAGGGCCGCGATCCTGCGCGATCTACCGACGCTCGGCTATGTCGGCAATCCGATCGATCCGTGGGGTGCCACGGATCCCTCGACCGCCTACGGCGCGGCGTTCGAGTCGTTTGCCGTGTCGGGTGCCTACGACGTGCTCGCGCTCGTCCACGACTTCCCGTACCGGTCGCTGCCATCGGAGGTCGAGACCGCGCGCGAGGTACTCGCGCCGCTCATCGCGGCGACGGCGGATCGGCCGGAGATCCTGCCCGTCTACGTCTCGCTGACCTCCGGCGAGCCCACGCCGGAGATCGTCGAGGCCACGCGCGCCGCCGGCGGGGCACCGATCCTGCGCGGCGCCGCGGAAGCGTTCGCCGCGATCTCGGCGGTCGGACGTTGGGAGGCAGAACAGGCCCGCCGCCTCGTGCGCGGACCGGTGCGCGCCGGCTGGCCGGACCTCGCCGCGGATCGGACCCTCCTCGGGCACGACCCGACGGTGCCGGGCCTGCTGGGGCTCGACGGCGGATCGGCGCCGGTCGGTCCCGGCGCTCGCCCGCTCCCGGAAACGGAGAGCCTCGCCCGGCTGGCGGCCGCCGGGCTGCCCGTCGTGACGACCCGGGCCGTTCCGGACGCGGACGCCGCCGCCGCTGCCGCGCAGCAGCTCGGCGTCTTGGTCGTCCTGAAGATCGACGCGACCGGCGTCGCCCACAAGAGCGACATCGGCGGCGTTCGCATCGGGCTCGGCGACGGGGCAGCCGTCCGAGTAGCGGCCGAGGAGCTCCTTCGGCTGCCGCTCCCCGACGGCGCGATCCGGCGCGGCCTCCTCGTCAGTCCGCAGCTCGCCGGCGTCGAGCTCCTCCTCGGCGCCCGGCGCGACCCGCAGTTCGGGCCGCTCGTCCTCGTCGGCCTCGGTGGCGTCCTGACCGAGGTCCTCGACGACGTCGCGATCCGTCTCGCGCCAGTCGATCCGGACGAGGCATCGACGATGCTCGATCAGCTCCGCGGCACGGCCGTCCTGAGCGGGATCCGCGGCCGGCCGGGCATCGACCGCATGGCCGTCGTCGAGGCGATCGTCCGGCTCAGCGCCTTGATCCTCGCCGACGCGTCGATCCTCGAGATCGACTGCAACCCGCTGATCTCCGGCCCGGCCGGGACCGCCGCGGTCGACGCCCTCGTGGTCGTGGCGGACGCGTGAGCGGCCCGCGGGTCGTGGAGTTCCATGATGGGTTCGAGACCGGGCGTCTCGACGCCGACCGCTGGGTCGACGCCTACCTTCCGCAGTGGAGCTCGCGCCGGCGAGCCGCGCCGACTTGGGCGATTGCGGACGGCCGGCTGGTCCTCGAGATCCCTCCCGAGCAGGAGCCGTGGTGCCCCGAGTGGGACGGCGATCTCCGCGTCTCGTCGATCCAGACCGGTGTGTTCGCCGGGCCGCTCGGCAGCCCCATCGGCCAGCACCGCTTCGCACCGGACGTCGTCGTCCGGGAGGCGCAGGAGGAGCGCCGGCAGTACACGCCGCGTTACGGCCGGATCGAGATCCGAGCTGCCGCCACAGCCGCTCCGGGCGCGATGGTTGCCCTCTGGATGATCGGGTTCGAGGACCGGCCCGACGACTCTGGCGAGATCTGTGTCATGGAGATCTTCAGCCGCGACATCGGCCCCGGCCGGGCGGCGGTCGGGATGGGCGTCCACCCCCATCACGATCCGCGGCTCGTCGACGACTTCGAGCGGGTCGAGGCGGCGATCGACGCGACCGAGGCGCATGACTACGCCGCCGAGTGGACACCCGCCGGGGTCGCCTGGGAGATCGACGGCCGGACGGTCCGGACCACGCGCCAGTCGCCGGGCTACCCGATGCAGCTGATGCTCGGGCTGTACGCGTTCGGGCCGGTCCCGAACGACGGGCCGCGGCCCCGGTTCGTCGTCGAGTCGGTCCGTGGAATTGCGCCGGCGGAAGGGCGAACGAAATGACCGACGCGGAGCCGGTCCTCCTCGTCGAGCGGACGTCCTGGGGCGTCCGGCTCCTCCTGAACCGGCCCGCGAAGCTGAACGCGATCAGCGCGGAGCTCCGCGACGCCGTGACCGCCGCGGTCGCCGCCGCCGCCGACGACGAGCGCGTGCGGGTGATCGTCATCGCCGGCGCGGGTCGCGCGTTCTGCTCCGGATACGATCTATCCGAGGCCGCGCCGCCGACGGCCTGGGCGTGGCGAGACGTCCTCGGTCGCGACGTCGCGGCGACCCTCGCCATCTGGTCCTGCCCGAAGCCCGTGATCGCCCAGGTGCATGGTCATGCACTCGCGGGTGGTCTCGAGGTCGCGATGGCCTGCGACCTGATCGTGGCCGCGGAGGGGGCCCAGCTCGGCGAGCCGGAGATCCGCTTCGGGTCCGCGCCCGTGACGCTGCTCATGCCGTTCCTGATCGGCCAGAAGAAGACCCGCGAGCTGCTCATGACCGGCGATCTCGTCGATGCCACGGAGGCGGAGCGGATCGGCCTGGTCAACCGGGTCGTCCCTGCGGATGGCCTCGCCGTCGCCGTCGACGAGCTCGCCGAGAAGCTGGCCCGGGTTCCGCCAGACGTGATGGCCCCGACGAAGCTCATGCTCAACCGGGCGATGGACGCGGCGGGGTTCGCGGCGGCCGTCGAGATGGGGCTCGACCTCCAGTCGTTCATCAACATGAGCGAGACCGCCCGCGAGTTCGATGCGATCGTCCGGCGTGACGGCCTGAAGGCGGCGCTCGCCTGGCGCGACGCACGCTACGAGGAGCGGCTGGCGGACCGGGCGCGCATCTAGGGTCTTGTCGACGCCTCTGCGCTGCAGGACGACGACCGCGCGATTGTCGAACGACAGGCGTCGAAAGCCCGCGCTCGAGCTGGTCGCGATCGGCGACCGAGTTGATGCCGTCCGCCTCGATCCCGTCATCGACCGGCAGGACATGGAGGTTTGGCGCCCAGCGGCGCGTCCGGCGGGGACCCCGCGCAGCAAGCCCGGAGGAGCAACCGGTACGCCCAGGCATCGAAGCGGGTCGGGTCGCGGAGCTGCGGCAGGTCACGCCAGATGCTGAGGAGCGCCTGCTGGCTGGCGTCCTCGGCGAGGTCCGTGTCGCGCAGGATCCGGTGGGCGACCGCGTGCAGTCGATCACCCACGTCGACCGCGAGGCTCGCAAATGCCCCGCGATCGAGGCGTTGCGCCCGGACCACGAGGTCGATGTCCACGTGCCGCCCACCAGCCGGCGGCGATCTCGTGCGGCGCCCTCACCGGTATGGGTGGAAGTCGCGGCTGCGACACCCCGGCTGTCGATTGCGGCCAGGTGTTGACTGGACGCACAACTGACCTTCGTACCCCCTTGACGTAGGACTTCCAGCCGACGACGATCCGGGCCGCCGAAGACGCCAAGGGCGGGGGCCAGGAGCGCATCGGCACCGTCACCGCGGGAAGCTCAGGGAACGGCGCCGTGCCGCCCGGATCGGGTCGGCACGACCCTCGAGCAGCCCGTGTCCATCAGCGGAGGATTCCGCACTTGCCGGGGGGCAGGGGAAACCAGGCTTTGTTCGACGGCGCGTCGCTCGAACACGATTTCGAGCTGTTCGGCTCAGGCAGTGGGGTGCCCGGGCTCCATCGCTACCTGGCCACGCGGTCTTCTGGACCGTGGGCCAGCCCATCGAGCGCGCCGTGCGCGGCGCAGGAGCTGGGCAACGGTGGCCGCGCTGTACTCGTGGGACGCACGGACCTTCGCCCGCTTGCCCGCGGGCGCCTCGAACGCGAGGTGGTCCAGTCGGCATGACCCCCTCGGGCGCTCGCGTCGAGCGCTCCGACCGCACCGCCTCACCCCGTCTGGGGACCGTCACCCCCAAGAGAGAGGAACCATCGTGCGTCGTCCATCAGCCCAGAGCTCCCTCGGGATCTTCTGGATCATCGCGACCCTGGTCAGCAGCCTGCTGCTGACCACAGCGGTTGTCGCCGCCGCCGGCAACCCGTCGGCCACGCTCGACCAATGTGCCAACGGCTCGGCCACCAGCCCGGACACGACGCCGTGTCAGACCACCGCATCGGAATGGGTCAACGGCAACCTCGGCGCGAGCAAGGCCCACTACAACGAGGGCGACTCGGTTCCGTACCGGTTCACGTTCTCGAACCTCGCGTCGGCCGCTGGTAACAGTCACGCGGTCACGCTCGAGTGGGACACGACGAAGAGCGACAAGCACGCACTCGACTACATCACGACCTGGAATCGGACCGTGACGACGTCGAACCCGTGCATCGGCGTCTCGGGCTGCAGCCTTGCGGTCTTCGACACCGAATCCATTCCTGCAGATCCGCAGGTGACCGGCGCCGGTGTCACCCCGGTCGCGGGCAACTTCACGCTGTTCGGCGGGACGATCACCAACGTCTCCGCCTACACGTACGCAAATGGCGCCGGATTCACCGGTGACAAGTCGGCCCGGATCACCGTCACCTTCGCGGCGTCGGTCGCCAATCCCGTCCTCGCCTGGGGCGGCCACATCGCGACCCGTCTGAACTGGGGCCTCACGAATTCAGCGGTCTCCATCCCGGGCTCGCCGTATCACATGCGCCTGATCGACCTCGACGGGTCCGGCGGCAACCAGGACCGCTCGCTCTCGGCCGACGCGGTCACCTTCCCCGGCTCGATCACGATCATCAAGGACGCGTCTCCGAACGACCCGCAGGACTTCGCGTTCACGACGACCGGCGGCCTGACGCCGGCGACGTTCTCGTTGGACGACGACTCCAGCGGGACCCTGCCGAATACCCAGGTGTACTCGGATATTCAGAACTTCACGACCTACACGGCCACGGAGACGACGGTCGCTGGCTGGGCCGTGTCGTTCGCGGCCCCGTGCGCCGTGACGAGCCCGAACGGCGGCAGCTCGTCGGCCAGCGCGGCAACTGCGACCGTCACGATCACCATGAAGGAAGGTGAGAACTACACCTGCACCTTCACGAACACGCGCCAGAACGGCACGATCACCCTGACCAAGGTCGTCCAGAGCAACCACGGTGGCAACGCCGGGGTCAACGACTTTGGCCTGTCGATCGGGACCTCCGACGTCAACTCGGGCGGCAGCATCTCCGCCACGCCCGGCACGAACTACGCGCTCAACGAGGACGGCCTCACAGGCTACGAATTCGTGAGCATCAGCGGTGACGCTGGCTGCCCCGCGGCTCTCGGCGGCACAGTCTCGATCGCCCCGGGCGGCAGCATCAGCTGCACCATCACGAACCGCGACCTCGCGCCGACGCTGGCGCTGAACAAGACGGTCTCGAACACCCACGGCGGCAACAACGTCGAGAACGACTTCGTCCTCTCAGCCGCCGCCACCGGTCAGACGACGATTACCGACGCTGGCGGCGACGTCCTCGCGACGGACGCTGTCTCCAACGTCGAGTACACCCTGAGCGAGACCTCGGTCACCGGCTACAGCGCCGGCACGTGGTCCTGCAGCGGGACCGGCGTCCACTGGGCCGCCGCCACCCCGACCAAGGTGACCCTCGACGAGGGCGCCGTCGGCTCCTGCTCGATCACGAACAGCGACGTCGCGCCGACCCTGGCGCTCGTCAAGGTCGTCGACAACAGCAACGGCGGCGGCGCCGTCAAGTCCGACTTCACCCTGACCGCGACGGCTACCGGAAGCACGATCAGCGGCACCGCTGACGTTTCGGCGACGGCCGGCCTCTCCAACCGCCAGTACACGCTTACCGAGTCCGGCCCGACCGGCTACCTCGGCGGCGACTGGTCCTGCACGGGCGGCGGAGTCGTCTGGGACATCGCCATGCCCGACAAGGTGACCCTCAACGAGGGCGCCACCGGCACCTGCACGATCACCAACTCGGACGTCGCGCCGCAGCTCAAGCTCGACAAGACGGTCTCGAACATCCACGGCGGCAACGGCGTGGAGACTGACTTCGTCCTGTCGGCGACGCCGACCACCGGGACCACGATCACGGATGCCGGCGGTGACGTCGGGCCCGTGGCCGCCGTCTCGAACGTCCAGTACACCCTCAGCGAGACCGTTGCCGCCGGCTACACCGGTGGTGCCTGGTCCTGCGCCGGCACCGGGCTCACCTGGAGCGTGGCCACCCCGACCAAGGTGACCCTCGCCCCGGGTGCCGATGTCACGTGCTCGATCACGAACACGGACGTCGCGCCGACGCTCGCGCTCAACAAGACGGTCGCCAACAACAGCGGCGGCGACGCCGTCGACAGCGATTTCACCCTGACAGCGACGCCGACCACCGGGACCGCGATCACGGGCCCGGCCGACGTGTCCGCCGCCGCCGCCGTCTCCAACGTCGAGTACACCCTGAGCGAGAGCTCGCTGACCGGCTACAGCGCCGGAACCTGGTCGTGCAGCGGGACCGGCGTCCATTGGGCCGCCGCAACCCCGACGAAGGTGACCCTCGACGAGGGCGCCACGGGCACCTGCGCGATCACGAACACCGACGTCGCGCCGACGCTGGCGCTGACCAAGACGGTCAGCAACACCCACGGCGGCGATGCCGTCAAGAGTCAGTTCACCCTGACGGCCACCCCGGCGACGGGTTCGGTCATCAGCGGGACGGCTGACGTCGCGGCGACCGCCGGTCGCTCGAACACCACCTACACCCTCAGCGAGAGCACGCTCCTTGGCTACACGGGGAGCGACTGGAGCTGCTCCGGCACGGGCGTCCATTGGAGCGCCTTGACGCCAAACGAGGTGACCCTCGACGAGGGCGCCGCGGGCACCTGCGGGATCACGAACAGCGACTCAAAGAATGATCCGAACGGCGAGACGACGATGAGCTGGGTCGTCCAGGACTCCGCGTCCTACACGATCCGGGCCGGCGCGGCTGACGCCGCTTCCGCGACCATCGAATTCAAGCTCTACAGCGATGCGCTCTGCGCGACCCAGGTCGGAACGACCCACTCCGTGGTCGTGACGATCAGCGGTGGCGGGGCCACCGCCGCTGCCAGCGACACGACCGGCTACGCCGTCGGCGTCGGCACCTACCGCTGGCGAACCTTCTACAGCGGCGACAACTTCAACAACGCCGCCAGCACGGCCTGCGGCTCCGAGGTCACCACGATCTCGACCCCGTAGGGCCGAGGGATCGCGCTCCGCGCGATCTGCATGCCACGCACGAAGGCCGGCTCCGTCTGGGCCGGCCTTCGTCGTTGCCCGAGACCCGGCAGAGCCGGGCGGCGATGTGTCGGTTAACCAACGGCGTCGAAGCTCGTCGACGCCAGCCATGGAGATGTCGCTGTGGCGGTCTTCGTGCCCGCCCTGCTCGGCCGACTCGCGGCAACGTCGCTCGCCCGGCTGACCGACGTCACGAGCCAGCCGAACGAGACCTTCCTGCTGGACCTCGCGGTCCAGGTCGCCTACACGCCCTGAGGCTCGCGAGCGCGCGGTGCGGGCCGTCACCGCATCCTTCTGGCGGGGGTCCGCCGGCCGATTCCCGCACGGCAGAAAGTACGACCCCGTAACGCACACATCGTATCCGCTCCCCTAACGAGCTCCGGTCCCGAGACGACCAAGGTCCGCCTGTGCACGCAGATAAGCGTCCGGCAATCTACGTGCGATACGTTCCGTGCTTCAGTCACGGACCCAGACGCATCAAGGCACACCCGTCGCGAGGCGGGGTCGCAAAGTCAACGGACCTGGGAACAGGTGGCCGGGCTGCCGTCTGTCGGACCGCCGCGCGTCGGTCCGTGGCCGCCCCTCCCGCCCGAACGGTCCCGCCGGGTAGGAGTTCCGTTCATGCGAAACATTCGGGTCGCGGATCGCCGCGACTGGGTCAGCGGCCACGACCTCGGCCAGCCTGCACCCGCCAGCCAGTCGCGCAACGCGCGCATGCGCGATTGGATCCTGACGTTGCCGATCGTGCTTCTGCTGGTCGTTCTCGTCCTCCCATGGTCCGGCGTGTTGGCCTCGGGGCCCGCGCTCTCGATCACGCCCGGGTCCGCGCCCGCGGGCACGACGGTGACGATCGTCGGATCCGGGTTCACGCGGGGCCGCAACGGGAGTCTGATGCTCGACGGTTCGACCGCAGTCGCCTCATTCCGAGTCACCGGCAGCGGGAGCTTCCGGGCCAAGATCAAGATCCCGAAGGGCACGCCGATCGGCGCCCACGACATCAGCGCTGTCGGCTCCGGGAGCACGCTCGCCTCCGCGACCGTGGAGGTCGTGGACGCTGCCCCGACCGTCGCTCCAACGCCCGATCCAACGCCAGCGCCGACGGTCGCACCGACGCCCGCGCCCACGCCGGAGCCGACGCCAGCCCCGACGGTCGCTCCGACGCCTGACCCCACCCCGACCCCGACCGTCGAACCGACGCCCGCGCCGACGGCAACGCCGACGCCCACCGCGACCCCAACTCCGACTCCGGAGCCGGCCGGCCCGACCTACTACGTCTCGACGTCCGGCGCAGACACGAACAGTGGTTCGCTCACGGCTCCGTGGCGGACGATCCAGAAGGCCGCGGGCTTGGTGCCTGCAGGCGCGACCGTGCTGATCCGCGGCGGCTCCTATTCGGGCTTTACGATGAGCCGGAGCGGTACCGCGTCGGCCTGGATCACCTTCCGGCCATACGGCACCGAGGCCGTCAGCGTCGTGGGCGACACGAGCCACTCGAAGGTCATCGACCTGAACAACGCCCATTACGTCCGGGTCTCGGGCCTGTCCGTCACCGGTGCGCCTGCCCAATGGGGGGCAGGGATCTTCGTCGAGGGCGGCTCGTCGCAGATCGAGCTCCTCGACAACGTCGCGAGCAACAACCGAAGCTTCGGCGTCAAGCT
>DASXTH010000103.1:0-2558 GCA_036505555.1 Candidatus Limnocylindrales bacterium
AGGTCGAGCAGAGCGTCGGCGAGTTTGCGAAGCACGGGATCACCTCCGCGCCGGACCACCTGACGCCGTTTGGCTCGGTCGAGGCCGAGTACCGCGATGCGAAAGGCCTGGCCGACGGCCGCCGGCTGAGCTGCACCGCGCACATCCGCGGCGATCTCGTGATCGATGTCCCGCCCGAGAGCCAGGTCTACCGCCAGGTCGTCCGGAAGAACCTCGACGTCCGCGACTTCCACCTCGACCCGGTCGTCCGCCTCCATTACGTCGAGGTCGAGCCGCCGCAGCTCGCCTCACCGTCGGGGGATCTCTTCCGCCTCCAGGTCGCCCTCGAACGCGAGTGGCAGCTGACCGACCTCGATGCCGACCTCCACGTCATCCGGGCGCTCCAGCCGGCGCTAGAAGCCGGCAAGTACGGCGTCACCGTTGCAGTCCATGACAAACAGACGATCACCGGCGTCTGGCCGGGCCTCCAGGAGCACGTCTACGGTGTCGCGATCGACGTCGGGTCGACGACGATCGCCGGGCATCTCGTGAACCTCGGCGACGGCGCAGTCCTCGCGAGCGCGGGCGTGATGAACCCGCAGATCCGGTACGGCGAGGATCTGATGAGCCGGGTGAGCTACGCGATGATGAACGACGCGGGCGCCGGCGAGATGACGACCGCGGTCCGGAGCGCCCTCAACGGCCTCCTCGCCCAGCTCGCGAACCGGGCCGGGATCAAGCGCGACGTGATCGTCGAGCTCGCGGTCGTCGGCAACCCGATCATGCACCACCTCCTGCTCGGGATCGACCCGATCCCGCTCGGGTCCGCGCCCTTCGCCCTCGCGACGGACCGCGCGCTCACCGTCCGAGCGTCGGAGTTGGACCTCCAGACTCATCCCGGTGCCCGCGTCTACGTCCTGCCGTGCATCGCCGGCCATGTCGGCGCCGACACCGCCGGGGTGATCCTCGCCGAGACACCGCACGAGTCGGAGGTCGTCGAGCTGGTCGTCGACGTCGGCACGAATGCCGAGATCGTGCTCGGCAACCGCTACTTCCTGCTTGCCGCGTCCTCGCCGACCGGCCCCGCATTCGAGGGGGCCCAGATCTCGTCCGGGCAGCGCGCCGCGCCCGGCGCGATCGAGCGCGTCCGGATCGACCGGGAGACGCTGGAGCCGCGCTTCCGCGTGATCGGGAGCGAGCTCTGGTCGGACGACCCGGGATTCGCGACCGCCACCGCCGACACCGGGATCACCGGGATCTGCGGCTCGGGGATCGTCGAGGTCATCGCGGAGCTGTTCCTCGCCGGGATCGTGACGCCGGATGGGATCGTCGACGGCTCGCTCGCGGGGCGGACGCCACGAATCGTTCAGGAAGGGCGGACCTTCAGCTACGTCCTCCACGACGGTGGCGCGGACCGTCATCGGATATCGGTGACCCAGAACGACGTCCGGGCGATCCAGCTCGCGAAGGCCGCGCTCTACGCGGGTGTCCGGCTCCTCATGGACCACGCCGGGATCGACACGGTCGATGAGGTCCGGCTGGCCGGCGCGTTCGGGAGCCAGATCGATCCGTTCCACGCGATGGTCCTGGGGCTCATCCCGGATGCCCCGCTCGACCACGTCAAGGCGGCCGGCAATGCCGCGGGCACCGGCGCGTTGATCGCGCTCCTCAGCGCCGCCGCGCGGCGCGAGATCGAGGGCGTCGTGCGCTCGGTCGAGAAGATCGAGACCGCGGTCGAAGCGCGATTCCAGGAGCATTTCGTCGAGGCGATGGCCTTCCCCCACCGGACGGCACCGTCGACCCATCTGGCGCAGGTCACCGAGCTGCCGCGGCGCGACAGCGGACCCGGCGGCGGCGGGGCCCGGCCCGACGGCGGCGGCAGGCGACGACGGGCGGTCGTGGCGACCGCGAAGGAGGACCGATGACCGTCGAGGATGCTCCCCGCCAGCGGAGCGGCGGCCGAGCGGGCCGGCAGGCCGCTCGAGCGAGTCATCACGTCGCCCGCGAGCCGTTCCTCACGCGGACGCTCGCCCCGTTCGAGGTCCTGAACGACGAGGGCCTCTCGATCATCGAGGAGAACGCCGACACGATCCTCGAGCAGGTCGGGCTCGAGTTCCGCGGCGACGCCGACGCGCTCCGCCTGCTCCGCGACGCCGGCGCCGACGTTCAGGGCGAGCGGGTCCGGTTCCCGCGCGGAATGTGTCGCCAGCTCGTCCAGGCGACCGCGCCGCGCCAGTTCACGCAGTTCGCCCGGAACCACGCCAACGACGTCGAGATCGGCGGGATGCACACCGTCCTCGCCCCGAGCTACGGCTCGCCGTTCGTTCGCGACCTCGACCACGGCCGGCGCTACGGAACGATCGAGGACTTCCGGAACTTCGTGAAGCTCGCCTACCTGTCTCCGCATCTCCATCACTCCGGCGGCACCGTCTGCGAGCCCGTCGACGTGCCCGTGAACAAGCGCCACCTCGACATGGTCTATTCGCACATCCGGTACAGCGACAAGCCGTTCATGGGCTCGGTCACCGCTCCGGAGCGGGCGCGCGACACGGTCGAGATGGCCCGGATCCTGTTCGGCG
>DASXTH010000104.1:0-29997 GCA_036505555.1 Candidatus Limnocylindrales bacterium
GGCTCGGAGAGCGGCGCACGCGGCGTCCCGGACGGCCGGCGTCGCCCGCTCCGACGACCGTCGTCGGGCCTGGCAGCGACGACGAGGGCTGGCGACGGGGGCGTCCGGAGGCCGAAGCTCGGGGCGTCGTCGCCGTCGACCTCGATCGGGATCGCGACCGGCTCGCGCTCGACGCCCGCCCCGGCCTCGCCCGGATCCTCGAGGTCGCCGATCGGGAACAGCGTGGAGGCCGACGAGCCACCGCTGCGGGCGTTCACGAGCGTCGCCTCGAGGACGCGCGCGTCGGGCCGGCGACGGACGATGACGATGTGGTCCGCACCCGTCCCGCTGCCGAGCTCCTCGACGATGGCCGCCACGATGGCGTCGGGCGAGATCGAGCGCGACAGGCCCTGGAGGATGCGGGCGAAGCTCTCGGCCTCGCCGCGCCGCCCGGCCTCGAGATCCTGGACGGCGATTCGATGGCGGACGGCGGCGAAGCCGACCACCACGACGAGGAGCGCGATCGCCCAGTTGCTCAGCCGAGGATCGACCGACAGCCGGAAGACCGCGAGGAGTCCAAGGAGGAAGAACGCAACGGCGAAGACGAGCCATGAACGGCGGATCCGTGGATCGTCCGTTCTTCGATTCGGATGGCGCTCGGGTGGTGGCGTCACGTTCGGAGAAGAGGATGCGGGTCCGGTGGCCTACGCCGCAAGCCAGCGGCGTAGTACTTCTGGCGGCCGAGTCCTGGTACCTTCGGCGCCGCCTGCCCGGGCATCGGGCTGCGAGGCCATTCATCGAGGCGGCCCATCGACTACGGATCGGGCGCCGCCCGCGAGGGCGGCCGGTCATGCCTCGCCCGGTCAGGCGGTCTTCGTGCCCTCGATCCGGCGGGCCGAGCGCTTCATCCGGTACAGGCCCGCATCGGCGACGGCGATCAGCTCGGCGGCCGTCCGGCCGTCGGCCGGAAACGTCGCGCATCCGATCGACACCCCGATCGGGACGCTCAGGCGGCCGTCACGGACATACGGCGACGTCGCGAACGCGTCGGCCAGACGGGCCGCGGTCGCCTTCGCCTCGTCCTGGTCCGATTCGGGCAGGAGGATCGCGAACTCGTCGCCGCCATAGCGCGCCGGCACGTCCGAGGTGCGCAGCGTCGAGCGGATCAGCTCGGCCGTCCACCGCAGGACGTCATCGCCGAGGAGGTGGCCGAACGTGTCGTTGACGAGCTTGAAGTCGTCGAGGTCGAGCATCAGCAGGCTGAGCGGGCGATGGCTGCGTCGGGCCCGCACGGCCTCCTGGCCGAACCGCTCGTGGAGAGAGCGGTGGTTGAAGAAGCCGGTCAGCGGGTCGCGGTCGGCGAGCGCGCGCGCCTCCTCGTAGAGGCGTGCGTTCTCGAGCGCGATCGCCGCCTCGTTGGCGATCGTCCGGGTCAGGTTGAGTCGGTCGTCGTCGAGCTCGATCTGGTCGGTCGAGAACAACTCGACGAGCCCGATGGACACGCCCGACGCGACGAGCGGCAGCATGACCAGCGCGCGATGGCCTTGCCCGCGGAGCAGCGCGGCCTCGCCGGGGTCCGAGGTCGGATCGTCGATGTCGATCCGCACCGTCGCCTGGTCGGCGAGGACGTGGCGCGTCAGCGGGTATGCGGGGATGTCGAAGACGGGCTGGAGCTCCTCGGCCCGCGGCATCGGGTAGTAGCCGATGGTGACGACCCGGTCGTTCGGCCGATCCCAGAACGAGATCGCGCACTCGTCGACGCTCGTGACCGAGGCGAGGTGGCCGGCGAGGATGTTCGCGACCTGGCGCGTGTCGAGGCTGGCCGCGAGCTCGCTGCTGACATCGAGGAGGAGCCGGAGCTCGCCAGCGAGGGCCACGCTCCGAGCGAGGTTCCGCGCGGACTCCAGGGCGGTTGCCGCCTGGTCCGCGAGGATCGAGAGCAGGCGCAGATCGTGCGTGTCGAACTGATCGAGCCCGAGCTTCGAGAGGGTGATCACGCCGACGACGACATCGTCGTAACGCATCGGAACGACGAGCATCGACTCGTCGACATCGTCCGTGCCCGGGATGGAGGCGCCGCGCGGATCGGTGTTCGCATCGTTGATCAGGAGCGGCTCCCCGTGCTGGCCGACCCAACCGGTGAACCCGACTCCGAGCCGGGTCCGAAGCAGCCCGAAGTCGACCTTCTCGTACGCGCCGACGCGGCCTTCGAAGGCGATCGGGATGAGATCGCCGGACGGCTCGAGCACGTAGACCCGAGCATTGTGGTAGTCGATGATCCGCCCGGTCTCCTCGACGACCGCCCGGCCAACGGCCTCGCTGCCCTCGGCCCGGCTGAGGCGCGCGGATGCGGCCTGGAGGACCTCGAGCTGGCGGGCGAACAGGGCGGCGATCGAGTCGTCGGTGCTCCCAGGGCCCCCGGGCATCGTCGAGTGACGCGCGACTGGGCGCGCGTCGCCGGGACGCGGATTCGCGGGCGGATTCGTTGCCATGTTCGTCCCGAACGATCCCACGTCGGGGTACCACGCTCCGCGGGTCCGAGGTACCGCCGCGGCGGGGCGAACGTACCGCCCCAAGGCTGACGCTTGGCGGGACGCGCTAACCAGCCCGTCAGTCGCGGCTGGCGACGGTCGCGCGCTCCGGGTCCGCGGAATCGGTGCCGGTCTTGCTGGGTGGCGCCTCGCGGTTCGGTTGATCACCACGGACCGTCGGATGGCCGGCCGCCCGCCAGGCGGGGACGCCGTTCGCGACCCACGACACGTTGTCGAACCCGGCGCTCCGGAGGATCGACGCCGCCACCCCGGCGCGAAGTCCGGCAGCGCAGATCGTGACGACGGGGTGGTCGCGGGGCAGCTCGTCGAGCCGGTCCGGAAGCGAGCCCGCGGTGATGTGGATGCTCCCCGGGATGTGGAACGCCTCGTACTCGTTGGCCTGGCGAACGTCGACGACGAGCGGCGTCTCGGTCGGAGCGGCGTGATCGAGTTGGTCGGCGAGCTCGTCGACGTTCAGCCGGCCTGTCGACTCGATGTCGCCACCGGCGTCGGTCCAGGCACCGAACCCACCACGGACGTGGCCGACGATCGATCCCTCCGCGCCGATGCGGAGCGCCTGACGGATGGCCTCGTCCCAGTCCTCCGGCCGCTCGAGGATGAGGATGAGGGGCCGGTCCGGGTCGATCACCCAGCCGAGCCATGTCCCGAACGACGGCCCGAGCGGGATCGAGCGGGACCCCGGAACGTGGGCAACCGAATGGTCGGCGGGTGGTCGGAGGTCGAGGAGAAGGGCGCCGGCCGCGAGCGCTGCCCGCACCTGGTCGAGGCGCATCGGCCGCGGCTGCGGGACCTGCCCGCCGAGGAGCGCCGGGCCGGCCTGGTTCGTGGGGCGCATCCGGGCGAAGTAGCGCGGGACGGTGGGCTGGCCGCGGAGCAGGCGGCGGGCGAACGTCTCGACGTCACGGATCTGGATTAGGGCGTTGTGGCGGCGCTCGTAGCCGATCGTGGAGCTCGGCGTCGACGCGATCCCGACGGCGCACAGTGAGCCCGCGCCGTGCGTCGGGTGAACCGCGACGTGGTCCTCGTGGCCGAGGACGACCTCGTGGAGCGTGTGATGCATCGCGACGGCGTAGTCGTGGGCGTGCTCCTCGCCAAGGAGGTCCGTCCGTCCGACGGCGCCGACGAGCAGCGAGCCACCAGTGAACAGGAGCGCGGGATCCTCGCCGCGGCCGAGATCGGCGACCGCGTACGCGACGTGCTCGGGGGTGTGGCCGGGGGTGTCGCGGGCGGTGAATCTGAGCGCGCCCACGTCAAAGGTCTCGCCGTCCCGGACCGGCCCGTGCTCATGGCGAAGCTCCGCCCCGGCCCCGATCACGTGACGGGCACCGGTCAGGGCCGCGAGGTCGCGGCCGCCCGAGACGTAGTCGTTGTGGAGATGGGTCTCGACGACGTGGCTGATCCGGACGTCGAGCTCGCGGGCGGCGTCGAGATAGATATCGACGTCCCGGCGTGGGTCGACGACCGCTGCGACGCCGGCGGTCTCGTCGGCGACGAGCGTGGAAAGGTGCCCGAGCCCCTCGATCCGGAACTGTCGGACCTGCATGGTTGCGAGCCTAGCACCATGCCGCGCGGCGTCGCGGCTGCCTCCAGCGCGGCGCGACAGCGGCTGCAGCCGGAGGTCCCGCCACGGGACCTACATCATCACCAGGCCGCCGTCGACGGCCAGCACCTGGCCGGTGATGAACGCGGCCTCGTCGCTGGCGAGGAACGCAACCGCGTTCGCGACCTCCTCCGTCGTGCCGAACCGGCCCAGCGGCGTCCGCGCCGTGAGCTCGGCCTGGAGCGGCTCGGGCAGGTCCGCCGTGAGCTCGGTCAGGACGAACCCGGGTGCCACCGCGTTGCAGGTGATCGTCCGCGAAGCGAGCTCGCGCGCCGTGGCCTTCGTCAGCCCGATCAGGCCGGCCTTCGCCGCGGAGTAGTTCGCCTGGCCCGTCTGGCCGGCCTGGCCGCTCACCGACGTGATGTTGACGATCCGCCCGCCCTTCGCCTTGAGCATCGGCCGGGTGACCGCCTTCGTCATGTAGAACGCGCCGAACAGGTTCGTCTCGAGGACCGAGCGGAACGCCTCGATGCTCATCCGCATGATCAGGTCGTCCCGCGTGATCCCCGCATTGTTCACGAGGATGTCGATCTTCGAGAACGCCTCGAGCACCGTCTTGACGAGGGCGTCGGCGGACTCCGGGTCCGAGACGTCGGCCTGGACCGCGAGCCCGCGCCGCCCCAGCGCCTCGATCTCGCCGGCCGTCGCGGTCGCCGCGGCTTCGTTGCCGCGGTAGCTGAAGGCGACGTCGGCCCCCTGCGTGGCGAGCCGGAGGGCGATCGCCTTGCCGATGCCGCGGGATCCGCCGGTGATGAGGGCGGTCCGCCCGGTCAGGTCGATCACGCGTGGACCTCCCGATGCGCGGGTTCGGGCTCGCCCGGGACGACGTCGTCTAGCGGGACGTCGATCGGGCCGCTCTGGCGCATGAGCTCCGCGAGCGCCTCGGGGATCGGATCGACCGAGTCCCAGTCGACCGGCGGCCGGACCGACACGTCCGAGGGGCGGACCGCGGCATCGCCGATGAGGCCGCGTGCCGGATCGGCCGTCCACTCGATCGTCACGGCGCCACTCGTGAAGCCCGCGCCGAACGCGACGATCGTCACGTTGTCGCCGACCTTGACCCGGCCCTCGTTCACGGCCTCGGCCAGCGCCACGGGGATCGACGCCGCCGAGGTGTTGCCGTACTTGTCGAGGTTCACGAACATCTTGTCCATCGGCAACCCAAGGCCCTTCGCGACGGCCTCGATGATTCGGATGTTCGCCTGGTGCGGGATGAAGAGGTCGATGTCGCCGGGCTGGAGGCCGGACCGCCGGATCGACTCGAGCGCGGTCGTCGCCATCGTCTTCGTCGCGAACCGGTAGGTCGCGTTGCCCTCCATCCGGACGTAGTGCTCGCCGCGCGAGATCGTTTCTTGCGACGGCGGCGCCTTCGAGCCGCCGGCCGGCAGCCAGATCATGTAGGCGCCGAGCGGCTCGGTCGTCATCTCGACCCCGAGCGCGCCGCCGGGCTCCTCGGACGCGGACAGCACGACCGCACCGGCGCCGTCGCCGAAGAGGATGCAGGTGCTCCGGTCGGTGTAGTCGAGGAAGCGGGTGAGCAGCTCGGAACCGATCACGAGGACGTGCTTCGCGAGCCCCGCCTGGATGTACGCCTGTGCGGTCGCGAAGCCGTAGACGAAGCCGCTGCACGCGGCCATGACGTCGAACGCGGTCGCGCGGGTGTTACCGATCGCCTCCTTCACGAGCGCAGCGGTCGACGGCATCCAGTAGTCGGGGGTCAGGGTCCCGAGCAGGATCAGGTCGATGTCGTCGGGTTGGAGACCGGCAGTCGCGATCGCGCGCAGCCCCGCAACCGCGCCCATCGAGGCGGTCGTCTCGTGCGCGGCGGCGACCCGTCGCTCGCGGATCCCGGTCCGCGTCCGGATCCACTCGTCGGAGGTGTCGACCATCCGCTCGAGGTCGGCGTTCGTGAGGACCTGGGCGGGAGCGTAGCGGCCCCACCCCGTGACGTGGGCGCGGCGCTGCGGGGAGGTGACGGCGTCGTTCATAGGGGCTCCACCTCGATCAACGGCTGCTTCGCCTTGACGAGGGCGCCGCTCTCCGGCACCACCCGCACGACGCGTCCGGCAAGGTCCGACTTGATCTCGTTGAACAGCTTCATGGCCTCGATCAGCCCGATCACCTGGCCGACGGCCACCTCGCGACCGGCGGCGACGAATGGCGCCGAACCGGGCGCGGGCGAGCTGTACCAGACGCCCGTCAGGGGTGCTTTCACGCTCGGGCGCGCCGGGGCTTCGGCAGGGCGGCCGGCCGTTGCGTCGGCGAGTGCCGCCGGGACGAGCGCACCGGGGCCGGCGGTCGCGGCGGGGACCCCGGCACCGTCGTGCGCGCCGCCGGCGACGAACAGCGTGCCGAGAGCCATCGGCTTCCGGAGGACGAGCCGCGTCCCACCGGCCTCGACGGCCAGCTCCGACAGCTCGCTCCGATCGAGGAGCGAGCCGAGGCGGTCGATCAGGGCGAGCAAGGACGCATCGCCCGCATCGAAAGCGGCTGCCGAGGCAGCGTCAGGGACGTCCGTCGCCGCTGTCGCCATCGCCTCAGCCGCAGAATCGGCCGTCTCCGCCATGTCGGCGGGGGCCGGCTCGGCGGCGTCGTCGGGCGTCACTCGGTCCACCGCCGGATGACGAGGGCCGTGTTCTGGCCGCCGAACCCGAACGAGTTCGAGAGCGCGATCGGCACGTCCTGGCGCCGCGCCTGAGTCGCGACGAGGTCGAGGCCCTCGGCGGCGGGATCGGGATCGGCGAGGTTGATCGTCGGGGGGACGCAGCCCTCGCGGATCGTCTGGATCGTGACGATCGCCTCGATCGCGCCGGCCGCCCCGAGCGTGTGCCCGATCATCGACTTGTTCGCGGTCACCGACACCTTCGGCGCGTGGTCGCCGAAGATCGTCCGGATCGCCTGGAGCTCGGCGCGATCGCCTTCAGGCGTCGAGGTCGCATGCGCGTTCAGGTGGCCGATGGCGGAGGGCTCGAGGCCCGCCTTTCGCAGGGCCCGGCGGGCGGCTCGGACGGCGCCGATCCCGCCCGGCGCGGGGAGGGTGATGTGCGAGGCGTCCGCCGTCGCGCCATAGCCGATGAGCTCGGCGAGGATCGTCGCACCGCGGGCTCGGGCGTGCTCCAGCTCCTCGAGAACGAGGGCTCCTGCCCCCTCCCCCGGCACGAATCCGTCGCGGGCCTGGTCGAACGGACGCGACGCGCCCTGCGGGTCGTCGTTCCGTCGCGACAACGCGTGCATCGAGTCGAAGCCGCCGACGAGTGGCTCACTGATCCCGGCCTCGGCTCCGCCGGCGATCATCACGTCGGCATCGGCACGGCGGATCGTCTCCCACGCCTCGCCAATGGCGTGGCCGCCGGTCGCGCACGCGGACACAGTGGTGAAGTTCGGCCCGGTCATCCCGAAGCTGATCGCGATCTGCCCGGCGCCGACGTTCGGGATCCCCATCGGGATGAAGAACGGGCTGATCCGGTCCGGGCCGCGCAGGGCGTTGATCGAGATCCCATCGACGAGCGTGGCCACGCCGCCGAGGCCCGTCCCGAAGATCACCCCGGTCCGCTCGGCCTCCTCGCCCTCGATCCGGGCCGGGAGCCCGGCCTGGTCCATCGCTTCGCGTGCCGCGACGAGACCGAACTGGATGTACCGGTCGGTCCGGCGCATGTCCTTCTTGTCGAGGATGTGCGAGCTGTCGAAGCCCTTCACCTCGCCGCCGTTCCGGGCCTGGAGGCGGGCCGGATCGAACAGCGTGATCGGGGCGACGCCGGAGCGGCCCTCGACCATCCCGCCCCACGTGCTCGGGACGTCGTTGCCGAGGGCGGTGAGCATGCCCATCCCCGTGACGACGACGCGCCGCGGACGCTCTGGCCAGTCGGGGTCGCGTCGCTCGGCGGCGGTCATCGGACCAACTTTCCGGTGCGGACGGTTGCCGCCCGGTACACGTCGCCCGCAAGGCCGCGGGCGGAGATCGCGTTGGCGACGGACATCGTGTCGAACTCGGTGCGCCGGATGTCTGCGGTGACGTCGTCGCCGTCGACCTCGATGAGCGCCCAGGACGCGGTCGGGTCCCCGTCGAACACGTAGCCGGCCGAGCCCGCGTTGACGATCATCTTCCAGCCGAGGTCGCGGACCTCGGGGATGTGGGTGTGCCCGCAACAGATGACCCTGGCATCGGTCCGTGACACGCGCTCGAGGGTGACGTTCGGGTCGAGCTGGCTGTCGAAGCCCTGCGTCTGCGATCCGGGCGACGCATGGCAGCCGAGCAGCATCGTGTCCTCGAGCATCAGGCGACGCTCCGCCGGCAGCCGGCGAAGCCAGGCGAGCCGCTCATCGCCGAGCTCGTCGTGGGCCCACTCGGCGGCGGCGCGGAACGTGTCGGGAACGCCGTCGGTGAACCACGGAAAGGCCGCGCCGTAGTCGAAGTCGGCAACCGCGACGTCGGTGTTGCCCTGGACGATCGTGGCTCCGCTGGCCTCCATGTCGCGGAGGGCGTCGACGGCGCCGGCCGGATCGGGCCCGTTGAAGACGTGGTCGCCGGTGATGACGACGTGGTCGGGCCGCTCCTTCTTCAGCGCAGCGCGGACCGCGGTCAGCGCGACGACGTTGCCGTGGACGTCCGACACGATGGCGACCTTGGCACTCATCGAAGGACGCCCTCGCCGGGGATCACGAACGAGAGCGTCGCTTCGCAGGCGACCTCGCCGTCAACGGTGGCAACGCCCCGACCGCGGCCGAACCGGCTGCCGAGCTTCTCCATCGTCACCTCGAGGCGGAGGACGTCGCCCGGGACCACGACCCGCTTGAAGCGGCAGTCGTCGATGCCGGCGAACAGCCCGATCCGGCTCCCGAACCCTGGCTGCTTCGCGACGTAGACCGCCATCGTCTGGGCGAGGGCCTCGACCTGGAAGACCCCCGGCATCACCGGCAGACCCGGGAAGTGGCCCTGGAAGAACCATTCGGTTGCGGCCACGCCCTTGATCCCGACGATCCGCTTGGCCGCTTCGTCGTACTCGACGATCCGATCGACGAGCAGGATCGGCCAGCGATGGGGGATCAGCGCCTCGATCTCACGGGTCGAATGGACGGTGCGGACCGGCGCCGAAGGGCTCCCCGACGGGGTGGGCGGGTGGGCGGGTGGATCCGCAGACGGCGCCGCTGTCTGAGCTTCGGTCGAGTTCGCGGCATCGGTCACAGGCTGCTCCTGGTGGGGTGCCCAGTCTCCCCCGATTCGGGCCCGTCGTGCGGGCGACTGGGTGCAGGTACGCACACGGGACCGGTGCGCGGACCGGCGATCATGTCCGGGCAGCGGCCGCGAGGAACGCCGCGGACCCCACCCGGTCGAGCAGGTTCGTCGTCATCCGCCCCTCGAGGAAGGCCTCGCTCGACAGGATCGCCTCGTGGATGGGGATGTTCGTCACCAGGCCTTCGACGAGGAGCTCGCCCAGCGCGACCTGCCCACGCTCGATCGCAGCCTGGCGGGTCGGGCCCCAGACGATCAGCTTGCCGAGCAGCGAGTCGTAGAACGGTGGGACCTCGTACCCGGCATAGAGGTGCGAGTCCATCCGGACGCCGGGGCCACCCGGGCAGAGGTAGCGCTCGACGACACCGGCGGCCGGGCGGAACTCGCGCTCCGGATCCTCGGCGTTGATCCGGAACTCGATCGCGTGGCCGCGGATGACGACGTCGCCCTGGCTGATCCCGAGCGGCTCGCCGGCGGCGATCCGGATCTGGGTCGCCACGAGGTCGATGCCCGTCAGCATCTCGGTGACCGGATGCTCGACCTGGATCCGGCAGTTGATCTCGATGAAGTAGAAGCCCCCATCGCGATCGACGAGGAACTCGAGCGTGCCGACATTCTCGTAGCCGGCCGAGACGACCGCCCGAACCGCGCGGGTGCAGAGCTCGTTGCGGGCCTCGAGCGACAGGGCCGGCGTCGGGCCCTCCTCGAGGATCTTCTGGTGGCGGCGCTGGACCGAGCAGTCACGCTCCCCGAGGTGGATCCCGCGTCCGTAGCGGTCGACCGCGACCTGGACCTCGACATGGCGGGTTTCGTCGAGCCAGCGCTCGAGGTAGAGCGAATCGTCGCCGAACGCGGAGCGCGCCTCCGAGCGGCAGACGTTCAGGGACGCCTCGAGCTCACGCGGGGTGCGGACCATCCGCATCCCCTTGCCGCCACCGCCGGCCGCCGGCTTGATCAGGAGCGGATACCCGACCCGCTCCCCCTCCTCGAGGGCGTGGGCGTCGTCACGAAGGATCCCGTTCGAGCCCGGGATCGTCGGCAGCCCGAGCGAGCCGAGCAGACGGCGGGTCGCCTCCTTGCTCGCGAACCGCTCGAGGACATTGGCGGGCGGCCCGATGAACGTCAGGTCGTGGGCGCGGACCACCTCGGCGAACCCGTCGTCCTCCGAGAGGAAGCCGTAGCCCGGGTGGATCGCGTCGCAGCCGGTGACGATCGCCGCACTGATCACGGCTGGCGCACTCAGATACGAGCGGCGGGAGTCGGCCGGCCCGATGCAGATCGCCTCGTCCGCGAGCTGGACCGGGAGCGACTCGCGGTCCGCCTCGCTGTACGCGACCACGGCGTCGACCCCGAGCGTCCGGCAGGCCCGCAGGATCCGGAGGGCGATCTCGCCGCGGTTCGCAATCAGGATCTTCTTGAACATCAGGCCTCGCTCCGCTCGGCGGTTCGGCCCGCAAGCTCAATGACAATCAGGTCCTGGCCGTACTCGACCGCCTGGCCGGCCTCGGCCAGGCTCGCACCGAGGATCCCATCAGCCGGCGCGACGACCTCCTGCGGAATCCCGAGCATGTCCACGGCGCCGAGCCGCTCCCCATGGCGGACCTTCGTCCCGGGCTTCATCTCGGCGCGCGGCTGGAAGACCCCGACGGCCGGCGAGGTCGCCACGACGCGGTGGGCGTCGGAGGGCGGTTCCTGCGGGCGGGCCATGCTCGGCCCGGCGGGACCTTCACGCGCGGCGACCGGACCGGCGCCATTCGAGGACACGGGGATGGCTCCGGCGGCCTTCGGATCGCGGGCGCTGCGATGACCCTCGAAGCCGCCGGGGGCATGACCGTGGCCGGCGTGGCCCGGCTGCGATCGGGACGCTCGATCCGTGGCCCGACGGTTATGCGCCGGCGTCCCGTCGCCGGGCTGGCGGACGCGGACCGTCCAGGTGTCCTCGGCGACCTCGATCTCGCCGAGGCCGCTCGCGGCGAGCTTGGCGATCAGCGCCGGCACGAGGTCCTCCGCCAGGCGCTCGATCGCGGCGTGGTCGGCCGCACGCTCGCTCGGACCGCGACCGTCGGCACCGGCGGGCGCGCCGGCGCCGTCGGAACGGCCGCGCCGTCGCCGCTCATCGGCCACGGCGGTCAGACCTCATCCCGGGCGGGCAGCTCATCGCGCCGGCCGGCCGGGATCGACGAGATCCCCGACCAGCGGCCCGGATCGAGCAGATTGCGGAGGCGGTCGCCGATCCCTGGCCGAACCACGGGCGGAGTCGGCGGCGCGTCGACCTCGCGGTACGCGCCCAATGACCGGAAGCGGGCATAGCGGGCCTCGACGAGCTCGTCGGGCGGGATCGCGGCCAGGGCCTCGAGCTGCTCGAGGACGACCGAGCGGATCCGCTTGGCGGTCTCGGCGTGGTCGGTGTGGGCACCCTCGCCCGGCTCGGCGATGACGATGTCCACGATCCCGAGCGCTTCCTGATCCGGGGCGGTCATCTTCATCGCGACCGCGGCCGTGGCCGCCTCGTCCGCGGTCCGCCACAGGATCGACGCGCAGCCCTCGGGGCTGATGACCGAGTAGACCGCGTTCTCCAATGCGATCACGACGTCACCGACGGCGATCGCGAGCGCGCCGCCCGAGCCGCCTTCGCCGGTGATCACGACGACGATCGGCACGCGGAGACGGCTCATCAGCCCGATCGAGCGGGCGATCGCCTCGGCGATCCCGCGTTCCTCGGATTCGGGACCGGGATGCGCGCCCGGGACGTCGACGAACGTCACGATCGGCAGCCCGAGCCGCTCGGCCAGCTCCATCACGCGCATCGACTTCCGGTAGCCCTCCGGGTGGGGCATCCCGAAGTTGCGCCGGATGTTCTCCTCGGTGTCGGCGCCCTTCTGCTGGCCGACGACAACGACCCGGCGGTCGCCGATCCGGGCGAACCCGGTGACGACGGCCGCGTCGTCACCGAAGAGACGGTCGCCGTGAAGCTCGACGAACTCTTCGGCGAGCTCCGGAAGGAGATCGAGGATCCGGGGACGCCGGAGGTTGCGGGCGAGCTGGACACGGGCCCAGGTCTCCGCCTTCGGGTCGGTGGCCGCGGGCGCCGCCGATGACGTGCGGCCTCCCGGCTCCGTCGCGGTGCTGGTTCCGTCGCGACCCCGGCCGAGGATCCGGTCAACCACGGGGCGCCTCCTCGTGTGTCGGCCGCCGGGTCGCTCCTGCCGGGCCCGTTCCGTTGCCATTCGTTGGCTCGTCGGGCTCGGGCTCGGCGGGCAGGACGCGTTCGGCGAGGTTCGTGAGGAAGGACAGCGGCCGGAACGATGGCAGCCCGAGCGGATCGCCGCCGTCCTGGCTGTCGGACACGACGGGGACCGGCCGGGCAACGAGGAAGTGGAGGAGGGTCGCGATCTCGACCCGGAGCTCGGATCGGTGGACGACGCGGTCGAGGAAGCCGTGCTCGGCGAGGAACTCGGAGCGCTGGAAGCCCGGTGGCAGCTCCTGGGCGATCGTCCCCGCCGACACGCGCGCCCCGGCGAACCCGATGAGGGCGTTCGGCTCGGCGAGGTTGACGTCGCCGAGGACGGCGAACGACGCGAAGACGCCGCCGGTCGTCGGGTCGCTGAGGAGGCTGAGGAACGGGACACCGGCGGCCCGCAACCGCTCGAGCGCACCAACGGTCTTCGCGAGCTGCATCAGCGAGAACGTCCCCTCCTGCATCCGGGCGCCGCCGGATGCCGACGCGATCAGGAGCGGGATGCGCGTGGCGAGGGCGTGCTCGGCGGCGCGCGTCACCTTCTCGCCGACGACGGCGCCCATCGAGCCGCCCATGAACCCGAAGTCCATCACGCAGATCGCGACGGGGTGACCGTCGATCGTGCCGATCCCCCAGATCGCGGCGTCGCGCATCCCCGTCGCGAGCTGGGCGGCGGCGATCCGGTCGGGGTAGGCCTTCTGGTCGACGAACCCGAGGGGATCCTCCGATTCGAGGCCGGCGTCGCGCTCGGCGAACGTCCCGTTGTCGAGGAGCATCCCGATCCGGGCCTCGGCGGAGAGCCGGAAGTGGTGCCCGCACGACGGGCAGACCCGGAGCACCTTGTCGAGCTGCTTGTTGAACAGCATCTCGCCGCACGACGGGCACTTCGTCCAGAGGTCCGGCGGGTAGGCATCGCGACGGGGCCGGAACGACGGCAGCTTGATCGGCATCAGTCAGGCCGCCTTCGGTTGGACCGGTCGCGGGTGAGGACCGAGGAGGCCGCCTCGGCGAGACGCGCTTCGCGCACGGCGCGGGCGGCGCGGGCCATCGGGGTGGCGCCGCGGCCGGGCCGGCCGAACCGCCACGCGACGTAGGCGGCGCCGGCAAGCGACAACGCGGCGGACGTCAGCGCGCCGCCGATCAGGAACGGTCGGGCCCGACGCACCGGATCGCCCTCGACCGCCGCCCGTCCGAAGCCGGACGATCCTCCGATGCCCGGGTCGGCGGCCGCCTCATCGTCGGGCGGGAAGAGGAGCGGATCGACATCCGACGGCGCGACGGGCCGGAGCGTCACGACCCGCCCCTCCGCGCCGGCGGCGACGTTCATCCGCATCGCCACGGCGGCCTCGGCGAGACGCGTCGCGAGCCGCTCCTCGAAGCGGAACGACGGGTGAACCCGGACCAGATCGTGGCGCAGGCGATCCGCCGCTCGGCGAGCCGCCGGGTCCAGCGTCCCGGACGCCGTTTCGGTGATCCGGGGGATCGTCGCGCCGAGCACCGCACCGGCGAGCAATGCGTCGAGGTAGAGATCCGTGAGGAGGGCGTCGGTCTCGGCAGCGTCCCGGTCGAGCGTCATGCGGGCTTGTCGCCCGAGGAGCGGCGGTGGGCGCCTGGGCGGCGACCGTCGAGGTCGCGGGCCACGGTCCGGAGCGCCCGATGGATCAGGACCCGCACGGCGCCCTCCGACCGTCCGAGCACCCCGGCGATCTCCGCGGTCGACATCTCCTCGACGAACCGCAGGACGACGGCCCGCCGGCGATCAGCCGGCAGGCGACCGACAGCCTGCCACGCCGCGGCCGCGTCGTCGCGGGTCGCGGCTCCGCCTTCCAGGTCCAGCGGATCGGCGACGAGCGCGGCCGCTTCGAGGGGCGCCTGCGGATGCCGCCGCCGGCCGCGACGCTGGTTCGCGACCGCGTTCCGGGCGATCTGGAACAGCCAAACGCGGAACGTCGACGCGCCCTCGCCATCGGCGGGACGCGCGCGCTCCTCGAACCGGCCGAGGTTCGCGAGCGCGGCGAGGAACGTCCGCTCCGTCGCGTCCTCGGCCTCGTGATGGTCGCCGAGCTCGTAGAAGGCGTAGCTGTACACCTGGGCGAGGTACCTGCGGTACAAGGCGTCGAAGGCCACCGGATCGCGCTGCGCCGCCTCCACCAGCGGCCGATCGCGATCGAGATGCGCGATCCGGGCCGGGTCGCCGGCCGGTGCCGACGCCCTGCGTCCCGGGACGCTCACCCTTCCGAAACCCGCTCGAGCCATTCCGTTACACCCCACGTCCGGCGGTCGGGAACCGGACGTGCGTGATCTCGCCGACGAAGACGGGACGAGGATCGCGATCGTCGCCAACCAGGAGCGCACCACTGTCGGCATCGACGCCGACGGCGTTGACCAGCTCGACACCCCCGTCGGGCGCCTGAAGCTCCACGAGCTGCCCGGTGGTGATCTGACGATCACGCCACCTGTTCGCGTCGAACCGCCCGACGCGAAGCTCGTCGACGCCCGCCTCGAGCGCGCCGAGGAATCGATCGAGGAGGGCCGCGTTGTCGATGGATCCGTCCGTCGCTTCGAACAGGGACGTCATCGACGGCGCCAGGTCCGGCGGGAAGTCGACGCGCGGCCAGTTCGTATTGACGCCGATCCCGACCACGACGCGAGGATCGGCGGTCCCCAATCCGGATGTCTCGCCGAGCACGCCCGCGAGCTTGTTCGTCCCCCGCCGATGGATCCCGTGCCGCAGGAACCGCGCCTCGTCATCGAGCACGAGATCGTTCGGCCATTTCAGGCCGATCGACCCGCTCGGGAGACTCGTTGATGTCTCGGCTGCCTCGGCCATGGCCAAGCTCACGACCGCCGGCAGTCGCCACACGTGATTCGGCGCAAGCCAGGTCGGCCGGAAACCGATCGAGAAGAGGAGCCCCGATCCGGGGGGCGCCTGCCACGTCCGTCCGTCGCGGCCTCGGCCGGCGGTCTGCTCGCCGGCGACCGCCAGACAGACCTCGGGCGTGCCGGCCGCCAGCCAGTCGCGGACGACGTCGTTCGTCGAGCCGACCCGATCGAAGTGCTCCCGGCGCGAGAGGAACGCCGTCGTCACCGTCACCGTGCCGCCGTCGCCCCGGCCGCGCCGCTGGATGCCGCCTCGAGGGCGGCGGATTCGGGCCGCTCCAGCTCGAACGCTGCGTGGAGCGCACGCAAGGCGGTCTCGAGCGCGTCCTCCGCGATCATGCACGTGATCCGGACCTCCGACGTCGAGATCATCTCGATGTTCACCGCCGCGTCGGCGAGCGTGCCGAACATCCGGGCGGCGTAGCCCGGGGCGTTGTGCAGTCCCGCACCGACGATGCTGACCTTCGCGACCGACGCATCGGTCGTCATCTCGCGGGCGCCGAGCTCGCGGACGATCCCCTCGAGGGTCTTCTTCGTCTTGCCGAGCTCCGCGCGCGGCACCGTGAACGAGAGGTCTGTCTCGCCGCCGTGGCCCACGTTCTGGACGATCATGTCGACGTTCACGCCGGCCTCGGCGAGCGGATCGAAGAGGCTTCGCGCGATCCCGGGCCGGTCCGGGACGGCGACGATCGTGACCTTCGCGACGTTCCGATCGTGGGCGATGCCACGGACCTTGTTCCGCTGCTCCACGAGCGGGTCCTCCTTGATCAGCGTTCCGGGGGCGTCCTCGAACGAGCTGAGGACCTCGATCACGACGTCGTTGACCCAGCCGAGTTCGACGGCGCGCGTCTGCATGACCTGGGCGCCCTGGTGGGCGAGCTCCAGCATCTCCTCGTAGCCGATGATCGGCAGCTGGCGGGCATCGGGGACGAGGCGCGGATCGGCGGTGTAGATCCCGCGGACGTCGGTGAAGATCTGGCAGCGCGTCGCGTGGAGACGCGCGGCGAGCGCGACGGCGGTGGTGTCACTGCCACCGCGGCCGAGGGTCGTGATGTCGGCGCCCGCCGCGTCGTCGCCCGCGGCCCGTCCCTGGAACCCCGCGACGATGACGACCTTGCCTTCGTCGAGCTCACGGCGGACGCGGGCGGGCTCGATGCTCGCGATCCGGGCCTTGCCGTATCGGCCATCGGTCGTGATCCCGGCCTGCGGTCCGCTGAGGCTGATCGCGCTGACACCGAGCGCGTGGAGAGCCATCGAGACGAGCGTCGCGCTCTGGTGCTCGCCGGTCGCGAGGAGCATGTCGAGCTCGCGTTCGTCGGGGGCGTCGGTGATCGCCGCGGCGAGGCCCAGGAGCTCGTCCGTGGTGTCGCCCATCGCCGACACGATGACGACGAGGTCGCTGCCCGCGGCCCGCTCCCGGGCGATCCGCCGCGCGACGCGGCGGATCCGGTCCGCGTCGGCGAGGCTGGAGCCCCCGAACTTCTGGACGACGAGCGGCGCGACAGGCATCGAGGCATTCTACCGCCCGGATTCGGGCACCCCGAGGTTGCGGCTGGGTTGCGCGCGACAGCCGCCCGGCGCCGGTCGCAGTAGCCTTCGGGTGGAGGTGCTGCGCGGATGTGCTTCGATCTCGACTCCCGGCCGCCGATCGCCCCGATCGCGGGAGGTGCGCTCGATTGGACGCGGCTTGTCCTCGAGGCGGACGACGGCACGCGCCTGAGCGCCTTCCGAGCGCGAGCCTCGGACCCGATCGGGGCGGGCGTCGTGATCCTGCCCGACGTCCGCGGCCTGCATCCGTTCTACGAGGAGCTCGCGCTGCGGTTCGCCGAGAACGGCGTCGACGCGGTCGCGATCGACTACTTCGGGCGGACGGCCGGCACGACCGAGCGCGGCGATGCCTTCGAGCACATTCCACATGTCGAGCAGGTGACCTGGCCGGGCGTGACCGCCGACATCCGCGCCGGCGCCGAGCACCTCCGGATGCACGACGAGGGCCGGGTCACGAACCTGTTCACGATCGGCTTCTGCTTCGGCGGCAGGCTGGCGTACCTGTCGGCCACGCTCCGTCTGGAGCTCGCCGGCTCCATCGGCTTCTATGGCGTCCCGATCGGGGCGGGCCGCGCCGGAACGCCGGCCCCGGCCGACGTCGCCGGCGAGATGCGGAACCCGATCCTCGGGATCTTCGGCGGGGCGGACGGAGCGACCTCGCCCGAGGCGAGGGCGGCGTTCGACGAAGCCCTCACGAAGGCCGGGGTCGAGCATCGCTTCGTCGTCTACCCCGACGCGCCACACAGCTTCTTCGACCGCAAGGCCGCGGACTTCGCCGACGCCAGCCGGGAGGCCTGGGAGGAGACCGTGACGTTCATCCGCGGCCACACGCCGAGCCCGACGGCCGCGAGCTGACGATGGGCTTCCTCCGACGGCTGCTCGGCGGCGGCTCGGACACCGAATCGTCGAAGGGTCCGGCCGAGCCGTTCGACCCGGCAGCGCTCGATGCAGAGGAGCGGGCCCGCGAGCTCGAGCTCGCCCGGTTCGATCAGGATCGGATCGGCGATCTCGTGAGGCGGCAGCAGCGGTACGCCAATCGCTCATGGACGCCGCCGGCGCAGGGCGGCGAGATCCGAGCGGGCGAAGGGGACGACGGCGACCCCGGAGCCTGAGAGGGATCGGCCGGCGGCGCGATCAGCGCCTGGCGAGCTGCCAGGCGGCCACGACGAGCACGACGAAGACCACGGCGGCGAGCATCCCGCCAGGGAGCGCCCGGTTCAGGGTGTCGACCATGCCCCGGAGGACGCTCCCGATCGTCGAGAACGAGCCTTGGACGAGGCCGCTGATCCCTCCGCCGATCGCGTTCAGGAAGGTGTCCACGCGACGAGTCTGCGCTTGCCCGTCAATCGCCCCGGACCCCACCCGACTGACCAGCACAACCGTCGGCCCGACGAGCCTCAGGCCTTCTTCACCACGTGGGCCCCTTGATTGCGTGGTGACACGACCGCGATCCGGCCCGGCAGGTCGCCATCGGCCGCAGCCGCGCCGAACGCGGCCTCGATCCGCGTGAGCGTCCGCATCGAGTCGGAGAACGCGAGGACCGTGGAGCCGGCCCCGGACAGACAGGCGCCGATTGCGCCGGCCCGGCGCGCCCCCTCGACGAGCTTGGGCAGCTGCGGATAGACCTCCGCGCGGTACGGCTCGTGGAGCCGATCCACCATCAGCACCCGAAGGAGGTCGAACCGGCCCATCGCCATTCCGGCGACGCCGACCGCGACCCGGCTCAGATTCGAGACCGCGTCGGTCAATGGAACCTTCTCGGGCAGCGCCTCCCGCATGTCGCGGGTCGCCAGGCGCAGCTCCGGGATGAACAGGATCGCGCGGAGGTCGCGAGGGGCATCGAACCGGAGCGACTCGATCCCGGCGTCGGTCACGGCCGAAACCGTAAAGCCGCCAAGGAGCGCCGCCGCGGCATTGTCCGGGTGGCCTTCGATCGCTGTCGCGAGCCGCAGGAGATCGGCTGAGGTCAGCGGCTCACCCAGGAGGGAGTTCCCCGCGACGAGCCCGGCGACGGTCGCTGCCGCGGACGACCCGAGGCCCCGCGCGAGCGGGATCTCGTTTCGCGTCTCGATCCGCCAGCCGACGCCCTCGGGGATCTCGCCACGAACCTCACGTAGCGCCGCCTCGATCCCCTGAACGCAGCGGTTCGTTCGATCGGCCGGCAGCTCGCCGACGCCCTCGCCATCCACGGTCAGCTCGATCTCGCCGCGGCTCCAGCCGCGGACCTCGACCTCGACCCGGTTGATGAGCCCGAGCGCCACGCCCAGACAGTCGTACCCGGCGCCGAGGTTCGCGCTCGATGCCGGAACCTCGACGATGACCCGGCGTCCGTCGAGCTCCGCCAGCCAGTTCGTCACCATCCGAGCGCCACCGACACGCCACCGACCGTCGGCGGAGCCTGGATGACCTGGCCTGCGTCGGCCATCGTTTCGGCGGCCGCCGGGTCCTTGAGTCCCGTTCCGGTCAGGACGCAGACGACCAGGGCGTCGGGGTTGATCGGGTCAGGGACACCGGGCTCGGCGAATCGGTTGCCAGCCGGCGCGAGACGGGTGATTCCTGCCACGCTGGCGGCCGACGACGGCTCGCAGAAGATTCCCTCCTCGACCGCCAGGGCGCGATAGGCGGCGAGGATCTCGTGGTCGGTGACGGCGTCGATGCGGCCCCGGCTTTCGTCGCGGGCGGCGATCGCCTTGCTCCACGAAGCCGGATTGCCGATCCGGATCGCGGTCGCGATCGTGTCGGGATCCTCGACGGGCCGGCCGAGGACCAACGGGGCCGCGCCGGCAGCCTGAAAGCCGTACATCGCCGGCGTGGTCGTCACGTGCCCGGCCGCGGCGTACTCCCGGAACCCGGCCCAGTAGGCGCTGATGTTGCCGGCGTTGCCGACCGGGATCGCGAGGATGTCGGGCGCCCGCCCGAGGTCGTCACAGACCTCGAAGGCGCCGGTCTTCTGGCCCTCGAGCCGGAACGGGTTGACCGAGTTGACGAGCGTGATGGGATGGTCGTCCTGCTCCGCGAGAGCCCGGACGACCCGCAGCGCGGCATCGAAGTTGCCATCGACCGCGACGATTCGTGCCCCGGCCACGATCGCCTGGAGGAGCTTGCCCATCGCGATCTTGCCCGCCGGCAGGACGACGACGACCTCGAGCCCATGGGCGGCACCGTACGCCGCGGCGGACGCCGACGTGTTGCCCGTCGAGGCGCAGATGATCGCCCGGGCGCCGTCTTCGACCGCCTTCGCGACGGCGAGAACCATCCCGCGGTCCTTGAACGAGCCGGTCGGGTTCTGGCCCTCGATCTTGGCGTAGAGGTTGGCGAGCCCGAGCCGTCCGCCGAGGCGGCGGAGGTGGACGAGCGGCGTCAGGCCCTCGCCCAGGCTCACGACCGGCGTCGCGTCCGTGACCGGCAGGAAGCGCCGATAGCGCTCGACGAGCGAGGGACGGGCGCTCGGCGCCGACCCCGGGGCCATCCCGGTCACGGGACGGCCGCGGCGGCGGGCGCCGGCGGCAGGCCGGCCCAGGTCGAGCCACGGCCCCGGGAGATCGCGACGAGGTCACCGAGGACCGCGCTCGAGGTCGCCGGGCCACCGGCGCCGGGGCCGCTGAAGGCGACCGTGCCGACCGGTTCGGCATCGATCTCGATCCGGTTCAGGACGCCGTCGGTCGCCCCGAGCGCGGATTCGGCCGCGACGTACGTTGGGAGGACGGACGCGATGACACCACCGCCGGGCTGACGTGACGCCAGGGCGATCAGCTTGATGACCTCGTCGTTGGCCGCGGCCGCCGCGACGTCCGCCCCGGTGACTCCGGTGATCCCGGGACGGCCGTGGCCGGGCTCGTCGTCGACGACCCGGCAGACGTCGGATGGCGCGAGCCAGACGCCGAAGGCGAGCCGCGCGAGGATCACGAGCTTGTTCGCGGCGTCGAGCCCTTCGACGTCTCCGCTCGGGTCGGCCTCGGCGTAGCCGGCCGCCTGGGCGGCGGCGAGGACCTCGGCGTAGTCGCGGCCTTCGTGGGTCATCGCGCTGAGGATGTAGTTCGTCGTCCCGTTCACGATCCCCCGCACCGCGATCACGTGGTTCGCCGCGAGGTCGGTCGCGAGCGGCCCCAGCACCGGGATCCCGCCGCCGACGGCGGCCTCGAACCGCAGCCCGGCTCCCGTCCGCCGGGCGATCGCTTCAAGCTCCGGGCCGTGATGGGCGATCACGTGCTTGTTCGCGGTGACGACCGCCTTCCCGGCTCCGAGCGCCGCCGCGATGAGCGTGTGGGCCGGCTCATCGCCACCCATGAGCTCGACGATGACGTCGGTGTCATCGGCCGCGACGAGGTGGGCCGGGGCGTCGCTGATGAGCTCGACCGGGATCCCGGCTCGCCGGGCTCGGTCGATGTCCCGAACCGCGACGCCGGCGAGCTCGAGCGGAGCGCCGTCTGCCGGGGTGAGGTCCCATCCGCGCTCGAGCAGCGCACGGACGACCTCCCGACCAACGGTGCCGGCGCCAAGGACCGCGACGCGGATCGGGGCGCGGCTCACCGGCGATCGGCTCGTGACGGCGGAGTCATCGGGCCGAATGGTAGCGGAGGCCGATCACGCACCCGGACGGGAATCGAACGGGTCGGCCCGAGCACCGATCGTCGGGCGGGCCACCGATCGTGGTCCGGTACACTCGCCGCCCATGACGACCGACGCCGCGGCCGAACCCGCGCAGGCTCCCCTCGCCTCGAACCCGACACGGCCGCGGATCTTCTCCGGGATCCAGCCGTCCGGGCTCATCCACCTCGGGAACGACCTCGGCGCGATCCGGAACTACGTCGCGCTCGCGGAGCAGTACGAGGCGATCTACTGCATCGTCGACTACCACGCCCTGACGACGACCCATGAGGCGGACGTCCTCCGCCAGCGCACGCGTGAGATGGCCGCGGGACTGTTGTCCCTCGGCCTCGACCCGGACCGCTGCACGCTGTTCGTCCAGAGCCACCGCCCCGAGCACACCGAGCTGATGTGGCTCCTCGCCACGGTGACGCCGGTCAGCTGGCTCGAGCGGACGCCGACGTACAAGGAGAAGGTCCAGCTCCAGCCCGACGACGTGAACGACGGCCTCCTCACCTACCCCGTGCTCCAGGCCGCCGACATCATCATCTACAAGGCGTCGCTCGTGCCGGTGGGGCGCGACCAGGCCGCGCACCTGGAGCTGAGCCGCGAAATCGTCCGTGCCTTCAACCGCCGCTACGGCGAGACCTTCCCCGAGCCGAAGGCGGTCTTCACCGAGGCTCCCGTCGTCCTCGGCACCGACGGGGTGAAGAAGATGAGCAAGTCCGTCGGGAACACGATCGACATCCTCGGCGAGCCGGACGTCATCCGGAAGCAGGTGATGTCGATGGTGACCGACACCCAGCGGATCAGGCGGACCGACCCCGGACGGCCGGAGGTCTGCAACGTCTGCCAGCTCCAGCCGTTCTTCGGCGACGACTACGAGGACCTCTGGGAGGGCGAGCGGACCGCACGGACCGGCTGCGTCGACATGAAGAAGCTCCTCGCCGAGCGGATCGTCCGCCACTACACGCCCGCCCGCGAACGCTACGCCGAGCTCATGGCCCACCCGGCCGAGGTCGACGGCATCCTCGAGGCCGGCGCCGACCGCGTCGCCCCCGTCGCGGCCGCGACGATGGCCGAGGTCAAGGAGAAGATGGGCCTTCGCTGATCGATGACTCGTCGCCCGGCGGCGGCGCGGACGTCTACCATGGGCCGCGCTGGACCAGGGGTTCGCTCGAGGGATCACGCGTGCTCGAACGCCAACAGCGCTGGCTGACCGCCCTGCTCGTCCTCGGGACGATCGTGCTGGGCCTCGTGGCGATCAGCCTGATCGCCTCGATCTTCTTCGCCTTCGGCGACATCATCCTCGTCTTCTTCCTGGCCTGGCTCCTCGCGTTCATCCTCAGCCCGGTCGTCGCGGGCCTGACCCGCATCGTCCCGTTCCTGCCGCGGGTCGGTGCCGTGGTGCTCGTGTACGCGGTGCTCGTCGGCGTGATCGTGCTCGTCGTCGTCCTCGTCGCGGGGGCCCTCGCCCAGTCGATCACCGCGTTCGTCGCGGGCGTCCCGACCCTCCGCGAGCAGCTGCCCGACATCGTCGCGGGCTGGCAGGAGCGGTTGCGCGGACTCGGCCTGACCCAGGTCGACCTGCTGGCGCAGGCGAACAGCTTCCTCGACAACCTCGCGGGCTACGCCGCACAGCTCGCAGGGCCGCTCCAGCAGCTCGCGGTCGCCTCGCTGGGTGCGGTCGGCAACCTGCTGATCGTCCTGATCCTGTCGCTGTACATGGTCATCGACCGCGACGCGATCCTGTCGTTCTTCTTCCGGATCGTGCCGCCGTCGATGAAGGAGGAGGCGCGCCTCCTCGAGACGAGCGTCGCGCGCTCGTTCGGTGGCTTCCTCCGCGGCCAGGCGATTCTCGGGATCGTCTACGCGGCCGTCGCCGCGGTCACGAGCCAGGTGCTGGGGCTGCAGTACCTGGCTGTCACGTCCGCGGTCGCCGGCGGGCTCATGGCGATCCCGTTCTTCGGGCCGTTCGTCGCCTGGGCACCGCCCGTGATCGTCGCCCTCCTCACCCCCGACGCCCCGGTCCTGCCGGCCTTCGTCCTCATGGCCGTCGGCTGGCTGATCGTGATGAACGTGCTCCAGCCGCGGCTGATGCAGGAGGCCGTCGGGATCCACCCGATCGTCGTCCTCGGCTCGGTGCTGATCGGGAGCAAGATCGCGGGAGTCACCGGGGCGATCTTCGGGATCCCGATCGCCGCGGTCCTGTCCGCGTTCTTCTTCCACTTCCTGATCCTCACCCGGGAGCCGGCACCGGTCGCGGCCCGCGCGGCCCGCCGGCTGGAGCAGCGCGAAGGCCGGCCGATCCGGGTCCCCCATGAGCCGGTCCCCGGCGTCGATCCGGACGTGACCGAGGGCACCGACATCGCCGACGTCGGCGGGGTCAGCGGCACGCCAGAGACGACCGGCTGACGCCGTGAGCGACGACGAGCGGCGCAAGGACAGCGGACCCGCGCGGGCGGACGAGGGCTCGAAGCCCGACATGACCCGAGAGCGGGCCCGGACCGAGCGGCGCGACCTCGACAAGGAGCGCGGCGAACCGGTCGCGGGCGGAGCGGCGCGCGGTGGTCCGCGAGCGCTCCACCCGATGGCGCGGCCGCTCCACGACTGGTCGACGCGGCCGAAGATCCTGATCACGAACGACGACGGGGTGGAGTCGCGCGGCCTTCTTGCCCTGAAGGAGGCGATGGACGTGCTCGGCGACACGACCGTCGTCGCACCCGACACGAACCAGAGCGCGGTCGGCCACCAGAAGACCCTGATGCGCCCGCTTCGGGTCCGGGAACGGACGCTCGGCGACGGCTCGATCGGCTATTCGGTCGACGGCAGCCCGACCGACGCCGTGAGCATCGCGTTCCTCGGCTACTTCGGCCACGGGTTCGACCTCGTGGCGTCGGGGATCAACTACGGAGCAAACCTCGGCGACGACATCACGTACTCGGGTACGGTCAGCGCGGCGATGGAGGCGGTGATCAACGGCTGTCCCGGGTTTGCGATCAGCCAGGAGTATTACGAGCACCCGGACTTCGCCCTGGCGTCGGTTGCGGCCTCGATCGTCGCCCGGAACATCCTCGAACACGGGCTGTCGCGGGGCGAGCTCGTCAACGTCAACGTCCCAGCTGTTTCGATCGAGGAGTGCGAGGGGATCGAGGTCACCCGCCTCGGCCGGCGCGTTTACCAGGACCAGCTCGTCGAGCGGCTCGATCCGCGCGGGATCCCCTATTTCTGGATCGGCGGGCCGCCGCCGTCGGGGCTCGCGATCGAGGGCACCGATTTCCACGCGGTCGTCAATCGCCGCATCGCGATCACTCCGATCCATCTCGACCTGACGGGACGACGGCTGCTCCGCCGGCTCCAGACCTGGTCATGGCCCTCGCCGGCCGACGCGGCGCGGGACCTGCCGTCGGTGGGAGCGGGCGCCACGGCCGCCGGCGCGGCGGACGAGCAGGTCGAGGAAGAGATGGAGGACGAAGAGGCCATCGACCGGCGCTGACCTGGTCATCCGAGGGTCAAGGCGCCGCAACGCCCGCCGGGGCGGTCCACAGGGCCCCGACCAGGCCCGACCCATCCGGAGCGAGGATCTGGGCCACGAGCACAGCCCGTCCGTTGCCCACAACGATGTCGCGCACGGCGAATTCGCCAGTGAGCTCCGCGGGCAGCGGGATCGGCGACCAGGTCACGCCATCGGCCGACGTCAGGGCGACGGAGTGCCCGTCATGGTCCTGGCCGATGAACAACACGCCTGGGCCGAATGGCGCCAGCCGCCCGAGGGCCTGCGGCGGCATTCCTCCGACCCGCGTCTGGATCCAGCCGCCGGCTTGGTCGGGTCGCAGCCAGCCGATCGCGTCGCCCGCGGCGACCAGCACGTTCACCTCGCCACGGATCGTCGTCGCAGCAATCACGTCGATCGCCTGACCACCCGGAGCCGCCAGGGGAATCTCGTCGAACGTCGTCCCGTCCCGGCGATGCAAGGCGGTCGTCCTGCCGCCATCGTCCCTCGCAAACACCCAGAGACCCGAGTCATCGACGGCCGCGGCCCACGGGAACCGGCCGTGCAGCTCGCCGGCATGCGACGTCCAATGCAACCCATCATCGGAGGTCATCAGCTGCGGCAGGTCGCGGACCGATCCGGCGAGCCAGAGGCGGCCGTCGAGGACGACGATGTCCCCGCCGTTGTCGCAGAACACCTTGTCGAACGGCGCCTCGGCCCAGATGGCGTCTGCCGACCGAACCCACGTGCTCATCGCGTACGGATGGGCGCAGAGCGAGGTTTCGCCTGACCCGATCCCGACCAGCCGGTCGCCCCACGGGAGGAGACGGGTCGGGGCGCTGAAGCGGCCGCTGATCGTTTCTTCGGTCCAGGTTGCACCGTCGACCGTGCTGAAGGCGCGAGGGACCTCACCGGCTCCGCCGGATGCGCCCACCACGACAAACCCGGATCCAACGATCGACGCGGCGCTGAGCTGGAGGGACTGGCTTGGATCGTCGATCGCGATCCGCACCCACGGGCCGGTCTCTGGTGCGGGCACGACATCGGACAGGCTGGCCGATGGGCCGTGCGATGCCTGTGGCGGGGGCGACGTCGGTGCGACCGTCGCTGCACACCCGGCGAGCCCGGCGACGGCAATGGCGTTTGCGAAACGGCGCCAGGCGGTCACGCGCGTTCGGACGTCGCGCTCGCCCGGCGTTGTGACGGCTGGGGGTGTCAGCGACGGCGCTTCAGGTCGCCCAGGATCTCGCGAGCTGCGTTCTGGCCCGGCTGGCCGGTGATCCCGCCGCCCGGATGCGCGCCCGAGCCGCAGAGGTACAGCCCCTCGATCGGGAGCCGGTAGCGGCCGCTCCCGAGGAACGGCCGCCACAGGAAGAATTGGTCGAGCGCCTGCTCGCCGTGGAGCGGATGCCCACCGGTCAGCCCGTAGTCGCGCTCGAGGTCCAGCGGCGTGATGACCTCCCGGGCGCGGACGCTCGACGCCAGACCCGGCGCGGCCCCCTCGAGGACGGTGACGACGCGATCGGCGAACGCGTCGGCGCGACCGGCATCGTCCCAGGAGCCATCGCGGAGCCGGTAGGGCGCGTACTGGGCGGCGATCGAGATCACATGGGTGCCGGGCCGCGCGCCGTCCACGAGCGACGGATCGACGAGGGACGGGATCGTCGCCTCGAGGACGGGCGTCTCGGAGACCCGACCGTACTTTGCGGCGTCGAACGCCCGCTCGATCGCGTCGATCCCGGGCGCGAGCAGGATCCGGCCGCGGAGGAGCTGCTCGTCCTCGCCATCGGCCGCGCTGAACCGCGGTAGCCGATCGACGACGAGGTTGATCTTCATCACGACGCCCGGCGTCCGGTAGTTGGCAGCCCGCCAGCGCATCGTCGGGCCGATCGTGACCGGATCGGCGAGCTCGACGAGCGTCCGCTTCGGGTCGAGCCCGGAGACCACGGCCGAAGCGGCGATCTCCTCGCCTGACGCGAGGGCGACGCCGCTGACCCGGCCGTCGTGCGACGTGATCGCGACGACCTCGCTGCCGCAGCGGATCTCGGCGCCGGTGGCCCGCGCCGAGGCGGCGAGAGCCTCCGACAGGGCACCCGGCCCGCCGATCGCGAACACGGTCTGTCCCGCGGCACCGCCGTCGTTGCCGGCACCGTCGGCGAGGAGGATCGCCGTCGACCCAGCCGACCACGGCCCAAGGAACGAGTGGCGCACGCCACGCCAGGCGACGGCCGCCCGCACCGCATCGGTCTCGAACGCCTCGGCGACGAAGTCCGCGACAGCCATCGGAAGGACCCGCAGGATCGTGTGCGAGTCGTGCTTGCCGAGCCCGCGGAACGTCCGTCCGAGCTTCAGCCCCATCAGCGCATCGCCGATCCCGGGCGACTTGACGTCCGGCGGCGTCTCGGCGGCCAGGTCGGCGAGGAACCGGCCGAGCGAGCGAACGAGGCGGTCGAAGTCGGGATATGCGTCGGCGTCGCCGCTGGACCACGCCCGCAGGCCCTCGACCGTCCGCGCCTGGTCGGCCCAGAGCGTGACCGCCCGACCGTCCGGCTGTGGGGCAAAGACCCGCACGTCCGGAGAAACGAGGCGCAGCCCGTGTGTCCGGAGGTCCAGGTCCTTGACGACGGATGGCCGGATCCGGCCGACCGTGTCCGCGATCCGCGGCACCCGCACCCCGTCGAGCTCGGCCGTCTCGGCCGCGCCGCCGACCCGGGCCCGACGCTCGAGCAGGAGCACCCGCCGCCCGGCCCGCGCGAGATACCCCGCCGTGACGAGCGCGTTGTGCCCGCCGCCGATGATGACGACGTCGTGATCGGCCATCGTCAGGCTGCCCGCCGGCCGCGCGAGCGGAGGACCTCGAGCGCCGCGATCCGCCCGTTCGCGCCCATGATCCCGCCGCCCGGGTGGGTCGAGGAACCGCACAGCCAGAGGTCCTTGACCGGCGTCCGGAACCGGGCGTAGCCGGGCGCCGGCCGGTTGAAGAAGAGCTGCTCGAGGGTCAGCTCGCCCTGGAAGATGTTGCCCTCGGTCAGGCCCGTCGTCCGCTCGATGTCGAGCGGCGTCTGGACGTTCCGGAAGAGGATCGAGTCCTTGAACCCCGGCGCGAACTCGCTGATTCGATTGACGACCGCGTCGCCGAACGCCTCGCGCTGGTCGTCCCACGACCCGAGCTCGGGCGCGAGGTGGTAGGGCGCGTACTGGACGAAGCAGCTGATCACGTGCTTGCCGGGTGGCGCCATCGTCGGGTCGACGAGGGTCGGGATGATCATGTCGATGTACGGCTTCGTCGAGAAGTGGCCGTACTTCGCGTCGTCGTACGCCTGCTCCATCTCGTCGACCGACGGGCTGAACGAGATCGCGCCGCGGAGATGCTCACCGACGCCGGGGAGGCTCGGGAACTCCGGCAGCCGATCGACCGCCATGTTCACCTTGCCGGAGCTGCCACGGAACTTGAAGCGGCGGATCTCTTCCTCGAAGTCGCCGTCCAGCGTGCCCGGCTCGAGCAGGCCGAGGAACGTCCGCCGGGCGTCGACCGACGAGAGGACGACATCGGCGTGGATCTCTTCGCCCGAGCCGGCGAGGGCGACCCCGACGGCGCGGCCGTCGCGGACGATCACGCGCTCGACCGGTGCTTCGGTACGGATCTCCGCGCCGAGCGCTCGCGCCGCGGAACCGATCGCGTTCGAGATCCCGCCGGTGCCGCCCTTCGGGATGCCCCATGCGCGGAATGCGCCGTCGATCTCGCCCATGTAGTGGTGCAGCAGGACGTACGCCGTGCCCGGCGAGCGCACGCCGAGATACGTCCCGATGATCCCGGACGCGCTCATCGTCGCCTTCAGCGGATCCGTCTCGAACCACTGGTCGAGGAAGTCGGCCGCCGACATCGTCATCAGCTGGACGAACACCGCCTGCTGGCGCTCGGGCAGTTGCTGGAACGACCGGAGGAGGCCGCCGAGGGGCAGGAGCGGCCGCGGGTCCAGCGACGTCAGGTCGGGTGGCGTGATCCCCAGGATCGGCTTGATGAAGCGGGCCATCTCGACCATGAGCTGGCCGTATTCCTCGTACGCCTCGGCATCGATCGGCGACCATCGGCGGAGCTCGCGGATCGTCCGGCCGTGGTCGTTGACCCGCCAGAGGTAGTCGCCACCGCCCTTGGCCGGCCCCTCCCCGGGTCGGAGTGGGGTGAACGTGCCATCGAGGGGCAGGATGTCGAGCCCGTGTCGAGGCAGCTGCAGCTCGCGGATGATCTCCGGGCGGAGGAGCGAGACGACGTACGAGAAGACGGAGAAGCGGAAGCCCGGGTACAGCTCCTCGGTGACCGCGGCGCCACCGAGGACGTGACGTTGCTCGAGGACGAGCGTCTTCATCCCGGCCCGCGCCAGATAGGCGGCGCTGACGAGCCCGTTGTGGCCGCCGCCGATGATCACCGCGTCGTAGCGCTCGGCCAACGAACTCCTCCAAACCTCAGACCGGCAAGTGCGTGCGACAGGGTACCGGAGGGGTCTCGGCCGGCGCGGGCCGTTCCCGCCATTGGCGGTCAGACGCACGTGGGCACGCGCCCGCCGAGCCGCCCACTCGACATCCGTCCATGGCCGGGCGCCATACGATGGTGCGAGACCCGAACACGCTGAGGACCGGTATGCCCGACCATCGACGTCTCCTCCATCAGACCGCCGACCTGGCGGCCGACTACCTCGAGACCCTGGAGACCCGGCGCGTCGGCGCGCGGGGGACCCACGACGAGCTCGTGGCCGCGTTCGGCAGCCCCCTGCCCGCTCGCGGCGAGGCTGCCGGCGAGGTCATCGACCACCTCGCGGCGATCAGCGAGCCCGGCCTGATCGCGAGCGCCGGCCCGCGCTACTTCGGCTTCGTCATCGGCGGGTCGCTGCC
>DASXTH010000105.1:0-8799 GCA_036505555.1 Candidatus Limnocylindrales bacterium
GAGCGGCACCCGAAGGTGCTGCGTGCGAATGGCAGTGATGCGCATGCGAGTCGCAGTATCGCCGACCAACGCAGATGCGGTACTGTCCGGACTCACCCGTCGTTTCGTGGTCGAACCCGCCCATCTGGAGGGTCCCAGCGCCGATGGCCGACCAGACGCACCAAGCCGCCGTCGTTCACTTCGACCACGTCACGAAGCGCTACGACGCGCCGACGAAGAAGACGAAGGACCAGCCGACCCCCGGCGCCGTCAACGACCTGTCGATGACTGTGCCGGCCGGCAAGATCTGCGTCCTCGTGGGTCCGTCCGGCTGCGGCAAGACGACGTCGCTCAAGATGGTCAATCGGCTGATCGAGCCGACGTCGGGCCGGATCCTCATCGACAACGTCGACGCGGCCACTCGTGAGCTCACCGAGCTCCGGCGGAGCATCGGCTACGTCATCCAGCAGGTCGGGTTGTTCCCCCACCAGACGATCGCCGAGAACGTGGCGACCGTTCCTCGCCTGCTCGGCTGGCCGAAGGCGCGACTCCGAGAGCGATCCGAAGAGCTCCTGGGCCTCGTCGGCCTCGACCCGGCGAAGTACCGCGATCGCTTCCCGAGCCAGCTGTCCGGCGGGGAGCGGCAGCGCGTCGGCGTCGCGAGGGCCCTGGCCGCGGACCCGCCGATCATGCTGATGGACGAACCGTTCGGCGCGGTCGACCCGATCGTCCGCGACCGCCTCCAGAACGAGTTCCTGCGCCTTCAAGAAACGATCGCCAAGACGATCCTGTTCGTGACCCACGACATCGACGAGGCGATCAAGATGGGCGATCTCGTCGCGGTGTTCCAGACCGGCGGGATCCTCGCCCAGTTCGGAACGCCGCTCGAGATCCTGGCGGCGCCGGCGTCGGAGTTCGTCGCCCGATTCGTCGGCCAGGACCGAGGCCTGAAGCGACTGTCGCTCCTTCGGGTGTCCGACGTCGTTCTCCGCCCGGCCGTCACCGCCCGGCCTGGCGACGCCGCCGACGACGCCCGCCGGCGGGCCCTCGACGACCCGCTCCGGTACCTCCTCGTCATCGATTCCGCGAACCGGCCGATCGGCTGGATCGCCCACAACGACATCCCGAACGAGGGTGTCCTCACCGAGGCGATGGCCAACCCGAGCTCGCCGATCCTGAACAAGCGGACGACGCTCAAGGACGCACTCTCGCTGATGCTCGACGCCGACGTCCAGACCGGGATCGTCGTCGACCGGACCGGCGCGGTCCAGGGCCTCCTTGGCGTCGACACGATCGCCGAGAAGATGCGCGAGGGCGAGCACGCGGCCGTGTTCGACCAGGCGCCGCCACCCGAGCCCGAAGTCGGGGACCCGGACGTCGTCGACGACCCGGCGGCCGATCCGGACGCCCTCGAACCGGCGGTCTGACATGCCTCCCGGCACGAAGATCTTCGACTTCGACTGGACGTTCAAGCACTTGGGGCAGATCGGCGAGCGGATCGGCCAGCACCTCCAGCTGACCGTCCTCCCCCTCCTCATCGGGATCGTCATCTCGCTCGTCCTCGCGGTCTGGGCGGTCCGCCAGCCGCGCGTCTACGGCCCGATCACCCTCGTCACGGGCCTGCTGTATACGATCCCGAGCCTGGCGGCCTTCGCCGTCCTCCGCCCGATCTTCGGGCTGACCCTCATCACCGCGATCGTGCCGCTCACCACCTACACCCTGCTCATCCTCGTCCGGAACTTCGCGGCCGGCTTCAGCTCCGTGCCCGCCGAGATTCTCGAGGCCGCCGAGGGGATGGGCTACACCCGCCGCCAGCGCCTGTTGCGCGTGGAGCTGCCCCTGTCCGTTCCTCTGATCATCGCCGGCATCCGGTTGGCGAGCGTCACCACGATCGGCCTCGCGACGATCGCGGCCGTCCTCGGTGACACGTTCGGCGGCCTGGGCCAGCTGATCACCGAGGGGATCCAGACGTTCTTCCCGACGAAGTACATCCTCGGTGCGGCGCTCTCCGTGCTGCTGGCCTTCCTCGCGGACTTCCTGTTCGTCCGGATCGAGCGGCTGGTGACGCCGTGGGCCCACGCGAAAGCCGTCCGCGGATGAACGACATCATCGGCTTCTTCACCGATCCGGCCCACTGGGATGGCACGAGCGGCATCCCAAACCGGCTCTTCGAGCATCTCGTGATCTCGGGGTTCTCGGTCCTCATCGCCGCCCTGATCGCCGTCCCGGTCGGGCTCTACATCGGCCACACGAACCGCGGGAGCAGTCTCGCGATCAACCTCGCGAACATCGGCCGGGCAATCCCATCGTTCGCGATGATGGTCATCCTGCTGCCCCTCACGCTCACCCTCGCCGGAACGCTGCCGTACGACGCGAACTTCGGCCTGACCTTCCTGCCGATCTTTCTCGCGATGACGTTCCTCGCGATCCCACCGCTGCTCGTCTCGACATACGCGGGGCTGCGCTCGGTCGATCGCGACCTCATCGAGGCCGGTCGCGGAATGGGCCTGCGCGACCGTCAGATCCTCGCCCGAATCGAGATCCCGATCGCCTCGTCGATCATCGTTGGCGGCTTCCGGACCGCGACCCTCCAGGTCATCGCGACGGCAACGATCGGCGCGATCCTGGGCGGCGGCGGACTCGGTCGGTTCATCTTCGACGGACTGAACCAGGGACCGGCGGGACGGCCCTCGATCTTCGCCGGGGCGATCCTCGTCTCCGTTCTCGCGATCGGTGTCGATGGATTGCTGGCGCTCCTCCAGACCCGGTTGACTCCGCGGGCGCTCCGGAAGCTCGGCCTGGCAAAGGCGCGCGGGGTCAGGAACGTCGCCGAGGTCGCGCCGGGCGGCGGCCCCACCGGCGTGAACGTCTGACTTCAGAGGTCACGACCGGCGGGGATACCTGACAGACGTGTGCGCGCCGCGCTGGTAAGGTACGCGGGCGATGCCGCCCCCTGCGGCAGTATGAGGAGGACACCCACATGCGGACACCCCGCGTGCTGGCGCTTGGACTGACGACGCTGGTGCTGTTCGGCGCCTGTTCGACGGGCGCGAGCACGGCGCCGTCAACGGCTCCAGCGAGTGCCCCGGCCAGCGTTGCCCCCGCCAGCGTCGTCCCGGCGTCGGCGGCCGCGAAGGCAGATATCCGGATCGGCTCGGACAACTTCTACGAGTCCAAGCTGATGGGCGAGATCTACGCCCAGGTCCTGGAAAACGCCGGCTACAAGGTCGAGCGCAAGTTCGCTCTCGGCTCGCGCCAGGAGCGCATCCCCACGATGGACGCCGGCCAGATCGACCTGGTCGCCGAGTACGTCGGCTCCGGCCTCGGCTTCTATGACAAGTCGAAGATCAGCAGCGATGGCGCGGCGAACGCAGCGGCCCTCCAGGCCGTCCTGACGCCGAAGAACATCACCGTTCTCGGCATCTCCCCCGGCCAGGACACCAACGCCTTCGTCGTCCGCGCGGAGGACGCGACGGGCAAGAACCTCCACAAGATGAGCGACCTCGCAGCGGTCCAGGACCAGATCACGTGGGGCCTGCCGTCCGACTGCGATACGAACCCGCTCTGCTCGGGGGCCCTCAAGGACTACGGGATCAACTACCCGCCGAAGAAGCGCACGGCGCTCGGCGCGTGTGACGTCCCGATGGCCCAGGCGCTCCAGGGCAAGGCGATCGACCTGGCCGAGCTCTGCTCGACCCAGCCGGCCATCGTTCAGTTCGGGTTCGTCGTCCTCGAGGACGACAAGAAGACCCAGCCAGCCGAGAACATCGCCCCGCTCGTGCGGAACGACTATCTCGCCAAGGTCGACGCGGCCGCCTTCAAGGCTTTGCTCGATGCGGCATCGGCGAAGGTCACGACCGAGGCCCTCACCCAGATGGGCAAGGATGTCGCGATCGACCAGAAGGACGTCAAGGACGTCGCGTCCGCGTTCCTCAAGGCCCAGGGTCTGATCCCCTGAGCCTCGGCAACGATTGAGCGATCGAAGCCCGTCCGGTCCCCGGACGGGCTTCTTCGTGCCCGGGGCTCGTCGATGACCGTCCTCCTGACCGGCGGCGACCTGACGCGCGACGAGGTCGTCCGGGTCGCGCGTGGCCACGAACCGGTGGCCCTCCACGACCGTGCCCGCGCGCAAATGGCCACGACCCGCGACGTGGTCCGCCGGGCAGTGGCCGCCGGTTCTGCGGTCTACGGCACGACGACCGGGGTCGGCGTGCTGAAGCGGATCGGCCTGAATGCGGACGACGCCGACGCCTATTCCTCGTGGATGCTGGCCCATCACCTCGTCGGCCAGGGGCCACTCGCCCCGCCGGACGTCGTGAAGGCGACGATCCTTCGGCTCGCCAACCACCTCGCCGAGGGCTCGCCCGGCGTCCGTCCCGAGCTGGCGGATCGGCTGATCGTCGCGCTCAACGACGGCGAGGCGGCGACCGTCCACGCGACCGGGTCGGTCGGCTCGGCCGATCTCGCGCCGCTTGCCGAGATCGCCCAAGCGCTCGTCGTCGAGCGGGGCTTTGCCCTGGAGCCCGGTGAGGGCACCGCGCTGCTCGACAACAACGCGTTCTCGACGGGCTGGGCGACCCTAGCGGTCGCCGACACCGCGGCGCTCCTCGACGCGATGGACGTCGCCGGCGCCGTCAGCCTCGAAGGGTTCGCCGCCAATCCGTCGATGCTCGACCCCGCGGTCGGCCGCGTCCGTCCGTATCCCGGCCTCCAGCGAACGCTCGCCCGGCTGGGCAGGTTGCTCGACGGCTCCGCCATCCACGACCCCGACGTCCCGCGGAACCTCCAGGACCCCCTGAGCTTCCGGAACCTGCCCCAGATCCATGGCGCTGTACGCGACGTCCTGGACCACGTGGACGGCGTGCTCGCGATCGAGCTGAACGCGAACCAGGGCAACCCGATCGTCGTGCCCGAGGCGGACCGGATCGTCTCGGTCGCGAACTTCGAGATTCTGCCGCTGGCCGCCGCGCTCGACTACCTGCGGCTGGTCCTCGCCACCGCGTTGACGAGCGCGACCGAGCGAGTCGTGAAGTCGCTCTACCCGGTGTGGTCCGGGTTGCCGACGGGTCTCGTCCCCGAGGGCGACACAACACACGCGGGCTTGACGTATCTCAGCCTCGCCGCCCAGAGTCTGGCGGTGGAAGCCCGCCTCCTCGCCGCGCCGGTGTCGTTCGAGCTCGTGTCGACCGCGCACGCCGAGGGGATCGAGGACCGGACGACGACCGCGCCGCTGGCTGCCCGCCGGCTGGCCGAGATGGTCGGGATCGGCACGACGATCGCGGCGATCGAGCTCGCCGTCGGCGCGCAGGCGATCGAGGTCCGCGGTCTGCGCCGGGGTGCGGGATCGGGTCGGGCCGTCGCCGCCGTCCGCCGCCACGTTCCGTTCCTCGGGATGGACCAGCACGTCCCGGACGTCGCCGCGCTCGTGGCCGCGATCCGCGACGGCTCGTTCCTGGCGGCCGCGGAACCGGGGGAGACTGGCGATGTCGACCGCCCGTGACCGCCCGCCGGAGGAGGCGCAGGAGGACACGTCGTTCGCCCGGGGCTTGCGGGTCCTGCTCACGATCGCCGATCGCGGCGAGATCCGGGCGGACGAGCTCAGCACGCTCCTCGAGACGCCGGTCTCGACGATCTACCGCTACCTGCGGACACTGTCCGACTTCGGGTTCATCGACCGCCAGGGCTCCGGCTACCGGCTTGGGCCCCGCCTGATCATCGGCAGCGGCGCGAACGTCACCGCGGAGGAGCTGATCCGGACCGCCGATCCGATCCTCCGGCTCCTCGCCGACGAAACGGGCGAGACCGCGATCATCGTCCGCAGGATCGGGCTGGCGGCCGTGTGCCTCCACGAGGTCCCCTCGAGCCAGGCACTGCGGGTCACGTTCGCCCCGACGACGAGCTTGCCGCTGAACAGCGGCGCCTTCGGCAAGGCGTTGCTCGCGTTCGCGCCGCCCGAGATCCTGGACGAGGTGATCGCCCTCGACGGCCTGGGCGGCGCGACGATTCTGGACCCCGACCGGCTCCGGGCCGACCTCGCCGACGTCGTGACGAGCGGTGTCGCGAAGTCAGTCGGGGAGGTGGTTTCTGGCTCCGTGGCCATCGCGGCTCCCATATTCCGGGAGGACGGGATCGTCGCGGCGATCGGGGTCACGGGCCCGGAAGGTCGCTGTGGTCTGGCGTGGCGGACCCGCGTCTCGCGGCTCCTTCCGGGGGCGGCGAGCTCGGTCGTCGGGGCGCTCGGGGGAGGACTTTCGTCTCAGGACTCCCGATATCCGGAATAGTCCGATCTCAGCATTTGACAAACGTGGGTCCGCGCCTATGCTCCGCAGTCAATGGACGTGCTGCAGGGCCTCGTTCCAGTGTCCGAGCGGTATGCCAACCTGCCCGTCGCGGATGCCTTCAACTGGCAGTCCGCCACGGCGGAGCTCGGGGACGGCGAGTGGTACCTCGTGGCGTTCCGATCGGTCCGCCGGCTCGGCGCCGATGAGGCCCGCCTGACCCTCTTCGACGATCTCGCCCACGAAGAGGCCGCGACCTCCGCCGGATTCGTCCACTACTTCAAGGGTCCCGCCGCGAGCGACGGATCCTGTCTGTCGTTCTGCCTGTGGCAGACTCGGGCCGACGCCCGGGCCGCCGCCGGCCGGCCCGACCACGTCCGCGCGGTGAGCCTGATCGACGAGATGTACGAGTCGTACACCCTCGAGTTCCACCGGGTCTCCCGGGAGGCCGGGGGCCCGCTGACGATCGAGCCGTACGACCGGGCGCCCGTCCATGGGTCGCCGGCCTACGGCGTATCGCCGGCCATCGACCCGCACGCGGCCCCCAGCACGCCCCGACCCCTCCGCCCGGCCCAGCGACCGCTCGCGATCTGAGCGCGCCTGCCGGCGATCCCGCGATCGGCCGCGCCGCTCCTCTCCGCCCCGCCGACAACGGCGACCTCGCCCGCCGGTTCCTGCCCGGCCTGCTCCTCGCGATCGTCGTTGCCGCAGCCGCCCGGTTCGTCACCGGCTACCTGCCCCCGGTCATCTCCGAGGTCACCGTCGCGATCCTCATCGGGCTCGTCGTCGGCCGGGCGCCGGCGGTTCGAACCGCCGCGTTCCAGCCCGGTCTGAAGCTCGCCGCGGAGCGGGTCCTGCGGCTCGGGATCATCCTCCTCGGCGCGAAGCTGAGCATCGGCCAGATCGCCGCGATCGGGCTGCCGGCGGCGTTGATCATCGTCGCGACGATGGCCGCGGCTCTGACGATCGTCCTCGGCCTCGCGCGCCTGGCCGCCGTCGACGGCCGGCTCGCGGTCCTCCTCGCGGTTGGAGCCGCGGTCTGCGGCAACACTGCGGTCGTCGCGACGTCGCCGGTCATCGGCGCCCGGACGCGCGACACGGCGTACGCGGTCGCTACGGTCACGCTGTTCGGGACAATCGCGGTGTTCGCCTATCCGCTGATCGGCCACGCCGTCCGGCTCGGGGACGCGGTGTTCGGCCTCTGGGCGGGCATCGCGATCAACGACACGAGCCAGGTCGTGGCCGCGAGCGCGGCCTACTCGCCGGGCGCCCTCGAGGTGGCGACCGTCGTGAAGCTGATTCGGAACGCGCTGATGGCGCCGCTTCTCCTCGCGATCGCGTGGGTCTGGAACCGACGCACAGGCACCGCCGGGGACACGCGGGCGGGACTCCGCCGGGCGGTGCCGCTCTTCGTCGTCGGCTTTCTCGCGCTCTCGGCATTGCGAAGCGCGGGGCTGATCGACCCGCCGACCGCCGCGACGCTCGAGACGGTCGCACGGAGCCTGATCCTCGTCGCGCTGGCCGCCGTCGGATTGAACGTGCGCCTCGAGGAGCTTCGCGCCGTCGGACCACGGCCGCTCCTCGTCGGGCTGGGCGCAGCGCTGGTCATCGGTGTGGCCACGATCGTCGCGATCACGACGCTCGGGCTCGCCAAGGTCTGACCGTCGGCGGCTGACCGTCAGTCGGTCGCGTCGCGGCGCCAGCCGAGGCGGGCGAACGCGATCGCGCCGCCGATCGAGGTGACGAGCAGGATCAGGACGTGGCTGAGGATGCCGAGCGCGAGGGCGGACGCGGCCGGGACGCCGACCGCCTTGCCGAGCTCCTGCGCGGCGAGCTCGAAGGTCCCCAGGTTCGACGGCCCGGCCGGGACCGCGCCGGCGAGTGCGACGCCCGATCCGATGAGCGCCGCCTGACCGAGCGACAGCTGAACGCCGATCGCCTGGCCGGCCGCGGCGAGCGCCAGGATCGCCATCGTCCACGACACGCCGCTGACGAGGATCGCCTCCACGACGGTCCGCGGGCGGGCCGCCACCGACAACCCTTCCTGGAGGCTTCGGGCCAGGTCGCGGACCCGCGGCCAGCGCTCGACGAGGGTCCGGATCCGGTCGAGACCCGGCAACCGGTGGGCCACGATCCCGAGCGCGAGCACGATCAGGAAGAGCGCGCTCACCGCGGCACCCAGGATGACCGCGTTTGCGACGATCCCCCGGACGCTCAGCACGAGGAGCGCGACGGACGCGATGGCGACGCAGGCAACCAGGTCGACGACCCGCTCGACGACCACGGTCCCGAGGGCCGCGGCCCGGCTGATCCCCTCGCGGTCGCCGAGGTAGTGGCTTCGGACGAGCTCCCCGAGCCGCGCCGGCAGGATGTTGTTCGCGAGGTAGCCGACGAGGAGGTAGCCGAGCATCGGCGGATAGCGGACGGCGCGGATCGGGCGGAGGAGACGCTGCCAGCGCAGGGCGCGGAAGGCGAGGTCGCCGGACACGAAGAGCAGCGCGAGCGCGATCCAGCGCAGATCGGCGGTCCGGAGGATGTCGCC
>DASXTH010000106.1:0-5015 GCA_036505555.1 Candidatus Limnocylindrales bacterium
CGGTGGCGATCAGCTGGGCCATCGCCTCACCGCCGGCGGGGATCGCCTTGAAGCCCCACGTCCCCCAGCCGGTCGTGATCAGGAACCCGTCGGTCGGCGTGACGCCCATGATCGGGCTGTAGTCGACCGAGATGTCGCAGATCCCGGCCCACGTCCGGAGGATCCGCATCGACCGCAGGAACGGCAGGAGCGCGGTGATCTTGTAGGCGTAGCTCCGGAGCGCGTCGAACGACGAGAGCCGCGAGTACGAGGGCTGGCTGTCGAACTCCGCGCCGATCAGCATCTGGCCGCGCTCGGTCTGGCTGACGTAGCAGGCGAGCTCGGTCGAGGCGACGATCTTGTCGAGGCCCTGCTCGAAGTCGTTCGTGACGAACGCGTGGAGCGGATGGGTCCGGACCGGGACGCGGACGCCGGCCATCGCGGCGACCTCGGCGACGCGGCCACCGACGGCCGACAGGACGATCCCGGCCTTGATGTCGCCGGCCTCGGTCCTGACGCCGACGACTCGACCGCGGTCACTGTCGCGGAGGACTCCGGTCACCGGCCGATGCTGGACGACGTGGACGCCCTTGGCCGTCGCGCCAGACGCGAAGGTCCAGGCGACGCGATCGTGTCGCGCCGTCGCGGCCGGCACGTGATGCGATGCTCCGAAGACCGGGTAGCGGCCGCCGCCGGTGAGGTCGATCTGGGGCACGATCTCGAGCACCTCGGCCGGCGTCAGCAGCTCCGTCTGGACGCCCATCGCCTGGTTCATCAGGACGCGCGCCCGCTCGGTTCGGAGGCCCATCTCGGAGTGGGCGAGCCAGACGTGGCCCTTCGGGCGGTAGAAGATCGCGGCGCCAGTCTCGGCCTCGAGGCCCTGGTAGAGCTCCATCGAGTGGCTGTAGAACCGGATCGACTCGGGGATTCCGTAGTTCGCGCGGATGATCGTCGTGTTCCGGCCGGTGTTGCCCGAGGCGATGTAGTCGGCCTCGAGGACCGCGACGTTCGTGATCCCGTGGCGAGTCGCGAGGTAGTAGGCAGTCGCGAGGCCGTGGCCGCCGCCGCCGATGATCACGACGTCGTAGGTGTCGCGCGGATCGTGCCAGGTGATTGGCTGGAGGGAGGTGACCGCCTCCGCCGCGGCGGTCACCATCCGAGCCGCCGCTCGAGCTCATCGGCGTATGCGGCCTGGACGACGAGGACCGACGGGTCGCCGACCTGGAGCTTGACCGGGACGCCGGCGATCTTGCCCTGGGCGAGAGGGCCGCGCTCGGCCGAGATCTGCCAATCGGTGTGGGCCGCGAGCCGCCCGATGTCGTCCGACCCGAGGAGCCCGACGGCAAAGCCCGTCTCGGACTCGACGATCGCGTCCGGGTCGTCGACCTCGACGCCGGTCGCGCCGATCCCGAGCGCCTCGTCGGGCGCGATCCGGATCACGTCGACGTCGTCACCGGCCCATCGGGCGGCGTCAAGCGCGCCCGGGCTCGCCACGACGCGCAAACCCTCGACGGGCTCAAGCGCGGGCACGAGCGCCCTCCGGGTCATAGAAGGGCGTGGGGGTCACGGTGGCGCGTCGTCCGTCGATCTCAACCTCGTCGACGAACGGGAGCCGCTTCTGCCAGCCGAGCATCAGCGCCTTCCCGAGCAGCGGCGACGTCCACGACCCGGTGACGTTGCCGATGATCTCGCCGTCCGTGGTCGACCGAATTGGCGTTCCTTCCGGCGGCGCCTCCCCGTCCATCGCGAATCCGAACCAGCGCCGCTCGTCCTCGAGCTTTGCGGTCCGTTGCAGCGCCGCCCGCCCGATGAACGCCGGCTTCTCCATCCGGACCGCCCAGTCCATCCCGAGCCGGCGCGGTGTCGTGTCGAGCTCCGTGTCCATGCCGACGATCACATGGCCCTTCTCGAGCCGCAGCCCGAACAGCGCCTGGAGCCCGTGCGGCCGGATGCCGGCGTCGCGTCCGGCGTCCATCAGCGCCCGCCAGAGCTCGACCGACCGATCGATCGGATGGTGCAGCTCGAACGCCGTCTCGCCGGTGAACGAAAGCCGCATCACGTGGCACGGCACGCCGGCGATCTCGGTCCGGACGTGGCCGAGGAACCGCGGCGGGTGCGCGAGGCCGAGTCGTTGCAGCAGGAGCGTGGCCAGCGGGCCGGTCACGTTGATCGCGGCAAGGGACATCGTTCGGTCCATGACGTGGACGCGAAGGCCCCACGTGTCGACCCAGTCGCGGATCCACATCTCGGCGTTCGCCGCGCCGCCGGACGTGAACGTCAGCGTGAACCGCGTCTCCGCGTCGCGGAGGATCATCCCGTCGTCCATCACGTGGCCGCGTTCGTTGAGGAGCAGCGCGTAGCGCGACCGGCCGACTTTGATGTCGGTGACATGGCACGGGTAGATCCGCTCGAGCGCCTCCACGACGTCGGGCCCGCTGACGATCAGCTTGCCGAGCGTCGACACGTCGCCGATCGAGACGCCCTCGCGGACCGCCCAGTACTCCCCGACGACATCGCCGTAATGCCACGGCCGGAACCAGCCGCCAAACCGATCCATCCGGGCACCGGCCGCGAGGTGCTCGTCGTGCAGCGGGGTCCGCCGGAAGGCGTCGATGTGGGTGTCCGCCGAGGCCTCTGCCAGGGTGATCTGGCGGGCGGCCGGGCGCGCGGTGAAGGGCTCGGGCGACGGGCCGCCGGTCTTCGCCGCGATCCAGGCGCGGACGTGCGGCAGGCAGACGCCACCCTGACACGGCCCGAGCCCGGCCCAGCTCGCCCGCTTCAGCAGCTCGAGATCGCTGTAGCCCTTGTCGAAGGCGATCTCGAGGTCGTCGACGGTCGTGCCCATGCACGGGCAGACGACGCCCGAAGTCGGCGCCGGCGGCAGCGGGTAGTCCTCGGCGACCGAGCCGACGGCCCGGACGGCGCCGTCGGGCGACATCCGGGCGAGGACGTCACGAGCTGCCCGGCCGAGCTCGACGACCACGGTGTCGCATGCGGTCGAGACCTCCGACCCGTCGGCGGCGCGGGTCACGACGGCCCGGACTCGCCCGAGGGTGTCGCCCTCGAACCGGATCAGCTCGGGCCCGACGCGGACCACCCGCCCGAGATCGACGCCGGCAGCCTCGAGCCGCACGGCCGCTCGGGGCGTGAGGATCCCGGCAAGGTCCGAGCCTGGGCACACCGGATGGATCTCGGCCGCGCCCGTCGCGACGATGACCTCGTCGGCCCCGAGATGAAGCATTCCGCCGGGCCGGCGCGCCACGACGGACGGGCCCGGGTAGATCCCGACGACCTCAAGGCCATCCGCTGCGTCGAGGTTGAATTCGCTCGGAGCGGTCTGCGCAGACCCAATCACGACACGAGGGGCGCGCGCGCGAACGACGTCGATGTCGGCCCCGAGCGGGACACGGCCCAGGTCGCGCAGATCGACGGTCGGCAGCGTCGGATTGCCCTCGGCCGGATGCCGCGCCACAACCACGCCGGGTCGGGATGCGACCTGGCACGTTCGGACGTACGCGATCCCGTCGACCTCGGCCAGGCAGTTGCCGCAGTCGCCCGCAAGACAGAGCGTCCCGCCGGCGGTGGGCCACTCCCCCGTTCGGACGATCGCGACAGCCAGCGAGTCGCCGTCCGAGAACTCGATCGGCCGCCCGTCGACGACGATCCGCGCGGCGGTGGTCTCCGTCACGCGACGATCTCGAACGCCCGGTCCCGTCTCGGCCCGAATCGGTAGATCGCGAAATCGCTGTCGAAGGTCGCAACCCGGTTCACGCCCAATCGCTCCATCACCGCGAAGCTCGTCCGGTCGACGATCGAAAAATCCTGATCCGGAAAGCCCAGCCCGATCGCCCACGCGGCCTCGACGTCGCGCGGCTCGATGTACGCGAGCTCGGCGCGACCGGCCCGAATGCTCTCGAAGAACCGTTCGGCGACAGGCCGTCCGAGGCGCCTGCGCAACAGCCGCGACGTCTCGAACAGCACGTGATCCGATGTCAGAAGACTGCCCGATTCGCGGGACAGGGCCTGCTTGGCGCGTTCGTGATCGACGTCGCCGGCGTCCACGGCCGCGAAGAACATCGAGGTGTCCACGAAGACCGTCACGAGGCTACCGAGCGCGCTTCGTCTTCAGGTAGTCGGCCTCGACCGCCTCATCGAGATACTCCTGCTTGTGCCTAGCGACGTTCGATCCGCCCGAGTTGCCAAGACCGAAGATGTCGGAGATGTCCGGCTTTGGCCTTGATCCGCCGAGGGACAGGTCCTCGTGGACGAGACGGCGCACGTACTCCGCAAGGGAGATGCCCTGCTCTGCGGCACGGCGCCGCGCAGCCCGATGCTCGTCCGGGGGCAGGGTGATCTGCGTGCGTTGCGTCATGATGGCGCCATCATACCATCACTGACGCATCCGGAGCCCTTGCGGGTCGAACAGCGGCTCGGGCTGGATCCGCGCCGGGCGGCGCCGGCCGATGATCTCGATCTCGAACCGGTCGTCCGAGGCGTCCACCAGCTCCGTCGGGATGTAGCCGAGCGCGATCGAGGCCCTGACGTGATGCCCGTACCCGCCGGACGTGATCCAGCCGACGACCGTGCCGTCGTGCCAGACCGGCTCGTCGCCGATGACGTCGGCGGGCGCCTCGGTCTCGGGCTCCACGACGAACGTGACGAGCCGTCGCTTCGGGCCGCCCGCCGCGAGCTCGGCTTCGTGCGCCGCCCGCCCGACGAACTCGTGGTCGAGCCGGATGTAGCGGGTGATTCCGCCCTCGGCCGGCGTGTAGATCGGGCGGTACTCGCGGAACCAGGTCCCGTAGCTCTTCTCGAGCCGGAGCGACATCAGGGCCCGCATCCCGAACAGGCGAAGACCATGCGGCTCGCCGGCCGCGACGATCGCGTCGAAGACCGCCCGCTGGTGCTCGGGCGCGAGCCACAGCTCGTAGCCAAGATCGCCCGAGTAGTTGATCCGCCCGACGAGCGCCGGGTGCATCCCGAGGTCGACCCGGCGGAACGTCATGAACGGGAAGGCCTCGGTCGAGAGGTCGAGG
>DASXTH010000107.1:0-2582 GCA_036505555.1 Candidatus Limnocylindrales bacterium
GGCGATCCCGTCGAGCAGCTGCGACCGTTCACGCCTCCTCCCCCCGAGGTGCGGAAGCCGTCGCGGCGCTGGGTGCTGCCCGTCGGCATCGCCGTCGTCCTGGCGCTCGTCGCCATCTCGATTCCCCTCCTGCGATCCGACGACGATGGCTCCGTTAACGTCGCGACGAACTCGATCGCCCTCATGAACGCGGAGGACGGGAGCCTCGAGTTCTCGAGCGAGCTCGGCCAGCGCCCCGGGGCGAGCGCGATCGGGTACGGCAGCCTCTGGGTCGCAGAGCCTGACCGCAGCAGGGTCGTGCGCTTCAGCCTCGAGGACGGCTCGGTCGTCGACACGATCGGGGTCGGCGCGTCGCCGGCGGGCGTGGCCGTCGGCGAGGGATCGGTGTGGGTGGCCAACGCAGCCGACGGCACCGTGAGCCGGATCAACGTCGAGATCAACGAAGTCAGCCAAGAGCTCCCCGCCGGCTCTGTTCCCTCGGGGATCGCGATCGGCGACGGGGCGTTGTGGATCGCGGATTCGGTCGGCGCACAGCTTCTCCGGCTCGATCTGACCTCGGGCGAAACCAAGGCCGTACCGCTGGCGGGCCAGCCCTCGGGCGTCGTCTTCACGAATGACGAGGTGTGGGTCTCGGTGGCCCCGGCCGGGGTGGCGCGCCTCGATCCAGCGGAGCTGAGCGTGACCCTCACGAAGACCGTGGGCAGCGGGCCGACCGCAATCGTCGCCGCGTTCGGTTCGATCTGGGTAGCGAACCACCTCGACGGCACCGTGACGAGGCTCGATCCCTCAACGGGGCGTGAGGAGGCGACGATCCCCGTCGGCGAAGGCCCGAACGCGTTGGTGGCGGCGGGCGGCTCGTTGTGGGTCGCGAACGCCTTCGACGACTCGATCTCAGCGATTGACCCGGCCACGAACACCTCCGACACGCCCGTTCAGGTCGTCGGTGCCGCGGAATCCCTGGCGGCCGACGGCGGCGGCCTCTGGCTGGCCGTGGGAGCGTCGGCAACCGAGCACCTCGGCGGGACTCTGACCCTCTCCTCCCAGAGCGAGGCGCCGGTCTCGCTGGATCCGGCCGTCCTTTATGCCGGGCTCGGCTGGGAGATTCTCTCGATCACGAACGACACGCTGGTGACGTACACGAAGGTTGGCGGCCCCGACGGCGCCACGCTCGTCCCGGACCTGGCCTCCTCGCTTCCCCAGGTATCCGAGGACGGTCTCAGCTACCGGTTCCCGCTCCGCGACGGGATCCGCTACTCGACCGGGGACCCGGTCCGCCCGGAGGACGTCCGGCACGGCTTGGAGCGGGCCATCGCCCTGAGCGGCGACGCGGAGGGACTGTTCGACGCGATCGACGGCGCGAAGGTATGTCACCAAGAGCCGTCCACGTGCGATCTGTCGGACTCGATCGTCGTCGACGACGAGTCGGTAACGATCCACCTCGCCCGCCCGGACGGCGACCTCCCGTTCAAGCTCGCCCTGCCGTTCGCCGCCGCCGTCCCGACCACGATCCCGGTCGAGGACCAGGGCCTCCACCCCGTCCCGGCGACTGGACCGTACATGATCGCCGAGGCCGGTTCCGACGGCATCGAGCTGGTGCGCAACCCGGAGTTCCGGAAGTGGTCGGGAGCCGCCCAGCCCGACGGTTTCGTGGACGCGATATCGTGGCGGTTCTTGGAAGGCCGCGCGAGCGCCTTCGATCGGCTCAACGCCGGCGACCTCGACCTGATGACTGACCCGCCCACGCCGCAGGACCTGGCAAGCCTCCAGGCGGCCCACCCGGATCGGGTCGTGCTTTCGTCCCAACCCTTCACGGTCTTCGTCGGGTTCGACGTCCTCAAGCCGCCCTTCGACGACGTGCGAGTGCGGCAGGCGCTGAACTACGCGATCGACCGCGAGCGCATTGGAGCTGCTCGGCGGACCGACGATCCAGCGGGCGACGTGTCAGATCCTGCCACCGAACTTCCAGGGCTACTCGCCGTTCTGCCCCTACACCCTGGAGCCGCAAAGCGGTGTGTGGTCGGCCCCGGATCCGGATCGAGCCCGCCAGTTGATCGAGGACGCCGATGCCGTCGGTGATAAGGTCACCGCCTGGGTCATGGACGCCGACCCAGCCTTCCCGGACCCTTCCGAACTCATGGGGCACGTCGTCGAGGTCTTGAACGACCTGGGCCTGCGCGCGGACCTGAAGATCGTTCAGCGCGATAAGTACTTCGACACCGTTTACCAGTCGACAGCTGCGGCAGGATCCAAGGGCCATCCGCAGGTGTACCTGAGCGGATGGATCTCCGACTACCCAGGTGCCGGCAACTTCTTACAGCAATTCCGGTGTGGGTCGTTCTCCAACCCCTCGGGTTGGTGCAGCCGCAGCCTCGACGCCAAGATGGACGAGGCTTTGGGACTTCAGGCGACGTACCCGGGGGCGGCCAATCGCGCGTGGACCGAGATCGAGCATCAGCTGGTCGAGGAAGCCGCGCAGGCACCGCTGACGAACCCAATCTCTACGAACGCCGTCTCGGCCCGTGTCGGCAACGTCCAGGTCCACCCGCAGTGGGGGATCCTGCTCAGTCGCCTCTGGGTCCAGT
>DASXTH010000108.1:0-15961 GCA_036505555.1 Candidatus Limnocylindrales bacterium
GAAGGGATCGTCTGCAACGTCAACGCCGACGACGCCGCGGCCGGGATCGCCGCAGGCCTCGGTGCCCGCCAGCTCGTCCTGATGACCGACGTCGACGGTGTCCGCGACGCCGACGGCCGGCGGCTCGACACGCTGACGAGCGGCGAGGCGGAGAGCCTCATCGACAGCGGCGTCATCGCCGGCGGGATGGTCCCGAAGATCCGGGCCGCGCTCGCGGCGCTCGCCTGGGAAGGCTCGGAAGCGATCATTGCCGACTCCGCGGCCGCGAACGCCCTCGAGCGGGCCCTGACCGACCCGACATTCGGCACGCGGATCACCGCGAGCCGGTCGGCCGTGGGAGCCGCGTGATGCGCGGCCGACCACACTCCGGCGCCTCGGCCGTAACGCTCGCCGACCCTCGTGAGGGCGCGGGCGTGCCGACATCGCTGGCCGCAGTCGGCGGGGCGAAGCGTGACCGCCAGCGGTCGATCCGCGAGCTCGTGGGTGCCGGCGGGATCGCCAGCCAGCAGGAGCTGGCGGATCGGCTGATCGGCCGCGGGTTCGCGGTGACCCAGGCGACGGTCAGTCGCGATATCGCCGAACTCGGCCTCGTCAAGGTGCCGCGCGCCGACGGTCATGTCTATGTGCTCCCGGAGTCCCTCGCCGCGCGTCTCGGCTCCGCGCCCGACACGCTGCCCCGCCCCACCGACGAGCGCCTCCGGCGGATCCTCGCCGACATCCCGGTGGCGATCGGCCGGAGTGGGCTGATCCTGCTCGTCACCGGGTCGCCGGGTACCGCCAGCGTCATCGCCCAGGCGATCGACGAGTCGTCGCTGACCGAGCAGGAAGGCACGCTCGCGGGCGACAACACGCTCCTCGTCCTCTTCGCCGACGAGTCCCGCCTCCTCGCTTGGCGCGACCGCTTCGACACCATCCGTCGATCTGCCCAGGAGGGCCGCAACCCATGAAGAAGGTCGTCCTCGCCTACTCCGGCGGGCTCGATACATCCGTCGCCGTCGCCTGGCTCCGGAACAAGTTCGACACCGAGGTCGTGACGCTCACCGTGGACGTCGGCGGCGGATCGCTCCGCGAAGGCGTCGAGCGGCGGGCGATGAAGGCGGGCGCTTCTCGGGCATACGTCGTGGATGCCCGCGAGCGCTTCGTCCGTGACTTCGTCTGGCCGCATCTCCAGGCGAATGCGATGTACCAGGATGCGTATCCGCTCGCCACGGCGCTGGCCCGGCCGCTGATCGCCCAGCTCCTTGTCGAGGTCGCCCGGAAGGAGGGCGCTGACGCGGTCGCCCACGGCTGCACCGGCAAGGGCAACGACCAGGTCCGGTTCGACGTGGCGGTCCACGCGCTCGATCCGGGGCTCGAGGTCGTCGCGCCGATGCGCGTCGGGATGGGCCTCACCCGCGACCAGGAGATCGAGTACGCGGAGGAGCGCGGCATCGAGATCCCGGTCACGAAGGCCTCGCCCTACTCGGTCGACGTGAATCTCTGGGGCCGCTCGTGCGAGACGGGAGTGCTCGAGGACCCGTGGGTCACGCCGCCGCCGGACGCCTACGAATGGACGGTCGCGCCGTCGGATGCGCCGGCGCCCATGGAGCTCGTGATCGAGTTCGAGGGCGGGATTCCGGTCGCGATCGACGGCGAGCGGCTCGCACCGGTCGAGCTGGTGCAGCGGCTGCACGACCTGGGCGGCGCCCACGGCGTGGGCCGGATCGACCACGTCGAGGATCGCCTGGTGGGGATCAAGAGCCGCGAGATCTACGAAGCGCCGGCCGCGTCGATCCTCCACGCGGCACACGGCGCGCTCGAGGGGCTGACGCTCACGAAGGACACGCTCCGATTCAACCAGCTCGTCGCGAACGAGCTGGCTCAGCTGACGTACGACGGACTGTGGTTCTCGGCGCTCCACCGCGACCTCCGCGGGTACGTGGCGTCGTCGCAGCGAGTCGTCTCCGGGGACGTCCGCGTTCGCCTCGACCACGGCTCGGCCGTCGTCACCGGGCGACGCTCGCCGCTGTCGCTCTACGACAAGAACCTCGCCACGTACGACCAGGGCGACGCGTTCGATCACGCCGCTGCCGTCGGGTTCATCTCGATCTTCGGGCTGCCGTTGCGCGTGGAGGCCGCGCGCCACGGCGCCGTCGGCGCGCGGTACGGCGCGGCGTGGACGTGGACGGATCCGCTCCTCGCGGACCTGCCGACGACCGTCACCGACCCGTCGGAGCCGGTCGCCGCGGGCTGAACGCCGGGCGGGGTGGCGGGCTCGCAGGGTGGCGGGCTCGCGGGGCTTCGCGTAACGTCAACCCGTCATGAGCGAGCCATCCCCATCCCTGTTGCCCCTTGGCACGGACGGCACTCCCGCCAACGAAGAGGAGTGGCGCACGATCTTGACCGGCGGCGACCGCAGCCTGCCCCGGCTGCGCCGGATCTGGGGCCACATCCCGTCGTCGCCGCGCTGCAAGCTGTGCGCGGCTCCGTTCCATGGTCCGGGAGGGCTGATCACGAAGGCGGTGCTGCACGGGCCGTCACAGTCGAACCCGCTCCTTTGCAACGCCTGTTTCGGCCAGCTCCGGAAGTTCCCCGGCGGCGCCGAGGTCGAGATCAGCGTCCTGTTCGCCGACATCCGCGGCTCGACCGGGATCGCCGAGAGAACCAGCGCCGTGGACTTCCGACGCCTCGTCCAGCGGTTCTACCTTCGCGCAGCGAAGGCGATCGATGACAGCGACGGGATCATCGACAAGTTCCTGGGCGACGGGATCATGGCCCTGTTCATCCCGGTCATGAGCGGGCCGATGCTCTCCCGACGGGCGATCGAGGCGGGCGAGGCCCTGCTCCGCGCCGTCACCGACCCGGAGCTCGTCGCGGGCGGGGTCCGGGTTGGGGCCGGGGTCCACACGGGCGCGGCGTTTGTCGGCACGGTCGGCTCCGGCGACAAGCTCGACTTCACCGCACTCGGTGACACGGTGAACGTCGCGGCCCGGCTCGGGTCGGATGCGGAGGCGGGCGAGCTCCTGGTGAGCGCGACTGCATGGCGGGCAGCCGGGCGGGAGGGAGACGAGGAGCGCCGCGAGATGACGGTCAAGGGACGTTCCGAGCCGCTCGACGTCGTCGTCGTCCGCGCCGAACCAGCCGCCGTCCACTAGGCGGGCGGCGGTCGGCCTCCCCCGCCGTTCCGCCGGTGTGGGCGGCCCGCGGCGACTGCTGGTCGCCGCGGGGCGAGGACCGACCGGTCAGCCCGCCGGCTGGAGCTCGCGCACGCCAGGAGCCGGGGCCGGCTCCATGACCTGCGTGCGGCTCGAACTGGCCCGGCCGGTGACCGCCGAGAGCGCCTCGCGGAGGGCGGCCTTCCGGTCTCGCGGAGCGACGACCCAGCGGGCCACCACGTGTCCGTCCGGCCGGATCGCGATCGCGCCGCCGGGGGCGACACCGCTGACCGTCGCGAACGACCCGTCCGGATCGGCAAGGTCCTCCCCCACCGTGTGGACGTCGATCCCGACATGCGCCGGCAGCGGCATCGCGGGGCCCGCCGATCCGATCAGTCGCAGCAGCGAGAAGGCGGGGTGGAGCGACCGCGCCGCGCGCCGCCACGCAGACCCATCGCCGTTCGCGATCACGACGAGGCCGTCGCCGACGAGGTCGAGGGTCGAGACCCGGCACCCGACCGCATCCGTCAGCCAGGCGTGCGGGAGGCGAGCGCCGGGATCGGCGGCCGGGCGGAACGCGGGACCTACCGATTGCTCGCCGGACGGTGCGGCCGCCTCGGTCGACTCGGTCGCCGGCTCGGCGACGACCGCCGCGGACTGGTAGACGTATCCGAGATCCTCCCGCAGGCCATCGGGCGTCGAGCCGGGAAGCGGCCCGGCCGGCAGACCGAGCCCGATCCGGTGTTCGGCCAGTCGGTCGGGGAACCGCTCGAGGGCGAGGGCGAGGTTGCCTCGCCCGACCGGGCCGCGCTCGGCCTCGTAGCTGTCGAGCAGGGCGGGCTCCGCCCGACCCCCGATGACCCATGCCAGCTTCCAGGCGAGGTTGTGGGCGTCCGCGATCGCGGTATTCATCCCGCGACCGCCGTACGGCGGCATCCGATGCGCGGCGTCGCCGACGAGGAACGCCCGTCCCGAGCGCCAGCGCGTCGCCGCCTGGGCCGAGAACGACAGCGGCATCACGGCGAGGATCTCGACCGCCAGATCCGGCACGCCGGCGGCTTCGCGAACCTTCGCGATCGCGGCGTCCGGATCGGCGGCCAGCCGGCTCGTCTCTTCGGGATCGGACGTCGCGGCGAGGAGCCACCGGTCGTCGGGGCCGGTGGGCACGACGATCGAGCCGCGTCCCGGCGCGCCAACGAGGTACAGGCCGAACCGGCGCTCGCCCACGACCGACCAGATGTCGGCGCGGAACAGGATCGCGGCGTGCTGCTCGAGATCGACCGGGCCCGCGACGTCGATGCCCAGGAGGTCGCGGACCGTGCTCCGACCCCCGTCCGCACCGACGAGATAGGCCGAGCGGATCTCGGAACGGCCGCCGGTCGCCCGATCGACGACCGTCGCGACGACCGCACCGTCGGTCTGGTCGATCGAGACGAGCTCGGTGTCGAACCGGAGCTCGGTCATCCCGAGGGCCTCGAGACGCCGGACGATCACGGGCTCGATGTGATCCTGGGGCGAGACGGCCGCACGGGTCGGGCTCACCCCTGCTGCCTCCTCCGTCGACGGGAACCCGAGCGGGACGGTCATCATCACCGGCGCCGCCAGGGCCGGCAGCATCGCCATCCGGGGCTCGGCATCCGCCGCGAACGCACGGATCTCGGCTTCGAGGCCGGCCTCTCGGAGGATCTCCATCGTCCGGACCGAGACGCCTGAAGCCCGCGGGAAGACCGACGTCCCGGGATGCCGCTCGACGATCGTCGATCGGATTCCCCGACGGGCGAGGTCGAGCGCCGTCACGAGACCGGCCGGACCGGCACCGACGATCAGGACGGGCGTGGAGGAGGATGGGATCGTGGCGGCCATTCGGGGCGCTCCTTGCTTCATCGGACAGTGTGTCTGATCACTGTTCGGCGGACACTACGTCCGATGAAGTACGATGTCAACATGGACAAACGTCCGTATCACCAGCAGGCCCGAGCGGCCGCCGCCGAGGACACGCGGCGCCGGATCCTCGCGGCGGCACGCCTGACGCTCGAGCGGTCGCCGCTTGGCGCCCTGAAGGTCGACGAGGTCGCGCGTGCCGCCGGCGTGGCCCGCTCCACGGTCTACGTCCTGTATGGCTCCCGCGCCGGTCTCTTCGCGGCGCTCGCCTATCACCTCCGCGAACAGGCGGGCTTCGAGCGCCTGATCACCGCGTACCGGCAGGCCGATGCCCTGCGCGCCTTCCGCGACGCCCAGCGCGAGTCGGGTCGTGTCTACGCCGCCATGCCGGAGCTCGCCCGGGCGCTGTACAGCCTCGCCGCGATCGACCCCGACGCCGTCGGCGCGGTGAAGGCGCTCGATGACGGCCGCGTGCCCGGGATGTTCGATCTCGCCGGGCGTCTCGCCGCGCAGGGCTACCTGAAACCGGACATCACGGTCGAGGAGGCCGCCGACCTGCTGACCGTCGTCACCAGCTTCCAGGCGTTCGATCAGCTCTTCGGCGTCCGCGGCCTTCCGGTCGACCGGGTTGCCGACAGGCTGATCGCGCTCGCCGAGCGGGCGATCTGCCGGGACGGCCTGACGCCCGAATGAGGCTGGGCTTACTTCGCGGTTCCGCGCGCCGAGCCCGATGTCTGCCGGAGCTGCATGTCGACGACCGTGCACCACGCGCTCCGGACGTTGACGTCCCAGTACGACTGCTCGGGCACCATCGCGCTCAGCCAATACACGTTGGAGCCGGGATAGGCGATCCCGACGTAGGCCTGATAGGCAGTCGTGCAGAACGGCATCGCCTCGCCACGCGCGGCTTCGACACCGGGATACCCCGCGCCGGCTGGCTCCGGGTACGTGAAGATGCCGATCACTTCGGTGCCGTGGGGCAGCTCGCACGGGATCGCCGCGATCTGTTCGATCGAGGATCGTCGGTCGAGGGTGAAGCAGTCGCCGACCCGCATCTGGAGTGACGCCTTCTGGCCAACGGCGAACACGACCGCGGCCCCGGACAACAGGATCATCACGGCGCCGACAGCGAGGAAGCGACCGGCCGCCAGCCCCGCGAACAACCCGCCGGATCCCTGGACCTCGAGGATCCGGCGGTCGTCGGCGGAGAGCGAGGCGAAGCGGCGCCGACGGCGTCCGAGGAAGACCAGCGTCCAGACGATGATCGCCAGCGTCAGCACGAGCAGCGAGAGCAGGACCGTCCGCTGGTCAAAGCGCCGGCCGAGCTCGCGGAACGCGACGATCGCCACGGCATAGACGACACCGAATCCGGCGATCGGCGCGAGCCACACGCGCCGGATCGACGTCCGGACACCCGAGCCGAGCGGCGCCATGCGCGCAGCTTCGGCGTACGTGGCAGCGGCCTCGGGGTGGCGGGCCTGTGCCTCGAGCGCCCGGCCGAGCGCGAGACGGGCCGGGACGAAGGCCGGGTCGCGGCCGATCGCGATCTGGGCGTAGGTCTCGGCATCCTCGGCATTGCCGGCCGCAAGCGCCGCATCGGACGAGGCGACCGCGGCCATCGTGGCCGGGTCCGAGGTAGGCCTCCGACCTTCGATCAGCATGAATCGTTCATCAGCCCGCCTCGACACGGGGACCGTCCGGTCCGGCGTCGATCCGGATCGGGCCCGGCGTCGACGGGAGACATGCGGCTCCTCTCAGGGCAAGCCGCACCGGACGGTGCGCCTGCGAGCGGGCCCCTGTCCACCCCTCTCGGCTCTGACTGAATCAGACCACCTATTGGGCCGCCCCGCAAGCGACAGGCGCGCAAAGCGCCTGCGCGCTCCCGAGTAGGTCGTCAGTTCTGTTTGTATCGTGAACGGATTCGGCCCCCGGCGATCGCTGCCAGGTCAAGCGGCGTCGAGGCGCTCGAGCGCCGTCGTCGCCAGCACGCGGCCGATCGCGAGCGAGCTCGTGGCCGCCGGCGACGGCGCGTTCCGGACGTGGAGCACGCGGCCGTGGCCGCCCAGCGCGAAGTCGTCGACCAGCGTCCCATCGCCGGCGAGCGCCTGGGCCCGGACTCCGGACGGCCCGAAGACCAGCTGGTCGGCCCGGATCTCCGGTACGTACCGCTGGAGCCCACGGAGGAACGCCGGCTTCCACCAGTCGCGCCACATCTCGGCCATGCCCGTTCGCAGATGGTGTCGGGCGAGCCGAAGGAATCCGCGGTTCGCGACGGCATCGAGGAGGTCGCGTGGCGAGACGTCGCGGCGGCGGTAGCCCTCCCGAGCGAACGCGAGGACGGCGTTCGGCCCTGCCCACACCGCCCCGTCGATCCGTCGCGTGAAGTGGACGCCGAGAAACGGGAACCGGGGATCCGGCACCGGATAGATCAGGCCGCGGACGAGGTGCCGCGCGTCCGCGGTCAGCGTGTAGTAATCGCCACGGAACGGGACGATCCGGGGCCCGTCGGCGTCACCTCTGGGCGACCCTGGCTCCGCGTCGAGCGCGGCGACGCGATCCGCCTGGAGACCTGCGCACGCGACGACGAACCGGCCGCGGACGTCCCCGGACGAGGTCCCGACGACGACCTCATCCTCGCGCTGCGTCAGCGCCCGCACGGCGCGTCCCGTCGAGATCTCGACGCCACGCGCCCGGAGATCCTCGCCCATCGCGAGGGCGATCCGGCGGAAGTCGATGATGCCGGTCTCCGGGCTCCAGAGACCGCGGATGCCCGCTGCGTGCGGTTCCAGCTCCCGGATCCGCTCGGGCCCCACCTCCTCCAGACCCGGAACCGCGTTCGCGATCGCCCGTTCCCGGAGACCGGCGAACCGGTCCAGCTCCGACTCGTCGAGGGCGACGACGAGCTTGCCGCAACGCTCGAAGGGGATGTCGTGCTCGGCGGCGAATGCCTCGAGCGCGGTCCGGCCCTCCCGGCACAGGCGCGCCTTCAACGAGCCCGGCGCGTAGTACAGCCCCGCGTGGAGCACGCCGCTGTTGTGGCCGGTCTGGTGCGTCCCGAGCTCCGGCTCCTTCTCGAGGATCGCCACCCGCAGCTCCGGCCGCGCTTCGAGCAGCCGGAGCGACGTGGCGAGACCGAGGATCCCGCCGCCAACGACGACGACGTCGAACCGATCGGTCACGCGCCGCCGATCTCGAACGGGACGCCGAGTCGCGCCCCGAGCTCGCGGAGGTTCGCGGCATGGACGGCGTCGATCACGATCCCGTGCTCGTCCGCTCGGCGCTCCGCCGCCGCCTCGGGCTCACCGGGAACGAGCACGCGACCGGGCGCATCGGGCACGGTCGGTGCCGCGATCAGCTGCTCCAGGTAGCCCTCCAGCCGGCGTTCGAAGTGCGGCCGGCCGTCGATCGCGCCCGGATCGATCACGACGAACGCCTGGCCGAGGTCGGACGGTGCCACCGTGCTGAACAGCCCGACGATGTTGGGCCCGAAGGACGCACCCCCGAGCACGCCGGTCAGGAGGTCGACCGCGAGCGACAGGCCGTAGCCCTTGTGACCCCCGGTCGCCTCCTCGCCACCGAGCGGATGGAGTGCCCCGCCGAGCGCGGCTTCGGGCGTCGTCGCGGGCCGCCCTTCGGCGTCGATCGCCCAGCCCACCGGGAGCAGCTCGCCGCGCCGGGCCGCGACCTCGATCCGGCCCCGCGGGATCGTCGAGGTGGCCATGTCGAGGCAGAACGCGCCGAACCGGCCGGCCGGCGCGGCGATCGCGATCGGGTTCGTACCGATCAGCGGAGTTCGCGCACGCGTCGGAGCCACGAGCGGCGACGTGTTCGAGAGCGAGATCCCGATCATCCCGCGGCTGGCGACCCGCAACGCATACCAGCCCGCGATCCCGTAGTGGTTGGAGTTGTGCACGATCGAGGTGGCGGCGCCGAGCTGCTCGGCCGCCTCGATCGCGGCGTCGACCGCGACACGGCCGGCGTGGTGGCCCCACCCGTTCCCGGCGTCGAAGCGGCGGAGGGCCGGCTTGCCCGCATCGACGACCGGCCGGGCCGCAGGGTCCATGACCCCTGCCTCGATCAGCGCGACGTAGTTCGGCAGCCGGGCGGTGCCGTGTGACGCGATCCCGCGCCGATCGGAGGCGACGAGGACCTCGGCGACATCGGCGGCGATGTCGGGCGGTGTCCCGACGGCTTCGACGAGCCTCGCCGTCCAGGCCCGGAGGAGGTGGGCCGGAACGGCGAGGCCGTCGGCGGGATCGGCGTAGACGGGCATCGCCCCGCCGTCAGGGTGCCGCGGTGCCGGCCGCGGACGGCGCCGCAGGGGTAGCGGGCGCTGGGATCCCGTGGTCGGTTCCCAGGAGCCGCCCGCGCTCCGCGAGCCGGCGATAGATGTCGACGGTCGACGCAATCGCCTCCCGGTAGGGCGTCACCGGGACCGGCCCCAGGGCGGTCAATCCGGCATGCTCGATGTCGGACGGGAACGGCAGCGGTGTCGTCTCCGCGGTGAGAAGTCCGCGTGAGCCCGGCACCGCCTCCTCGATCGCGGCGATCCAGTCCGTGATCGCGACACCGTTCCCGCCCAGGTTGAACACCCGGGCGCCTGCCGGCTGTGAGCGGCTGGCGATGATCAGCGTCTTCGCCACGTCCTCGGCATATTGGAACAGCGTGCTCCCCCCGAAGGTGATCCGGAAGGGAGTCCCGAGGACCGCGGCGGCGATCGCCACGGTCGGGCTGCTCGTCATTCCCTGGTCACGGCCAGCCCCGAAGACGGTCATCGGGCGGAGCCCGACGCTCGGCACCCCCGCGTCGATGAGATACACCCGGGCGGTCCCCTCGTTCGCGAGCTTGTAGACCCCGTAGTGGTTGCCGGGATGGGCGTCGGCACCTTCCATCAGTCGATCGGATGCCGCGTCGAAGTCGGACGGCGAGAACATCCCGATCGAGCCCGTGTAGACGACCGGTGCCATCACTCCACCCTGGCGTCGGACGGCCTCGAAGACGTTCACCGTCCCGACGACGTTGACCCTGGCGCCGAGCGGCGGATCCGCCCGCGAGAAGGGGATCTGGAGGGCGGCGAGGTGGATGACGTTCGTGATCCCGTGCTCGGCGAGCGTGCGTTCGAGCAGGTCCAGATCCGTGATATCGCCCTGGACCAGGGTGACCCGGGCGAGCTCGTCCGGCTCGAGGATCAGCTCCAACCGCCGCGGATCCTGCCCGACATCGAACCCGACGACGGGCGCGCCTTCGCGGACGAGCTCGCGGACCGTCCAGGCCCCGATGCAGCCGAGCGCGCCCGTGACGAGGAACCGCTCGCCACCGCCACGGTCGCTCATGCGGCGATCGGCGCCGCGACATGGCGGCAGACGTTCTCGAGCCGCCCGATCCTCTCGATCTCGACGGCGACGCGATCGCCGTCTTGGAGGAACCGTGGCGGATCGCGGAAGACGCCGACGCCACCGGGCGTCCCGGTCGCGATCACGTCGCCCGGTTCGAGCGTGAACGAGCGGGAGCAGTAGCTGATGATCTCGGCGACCCCGAAGAACATCGCCGACGTCCGAGCGGCCTGGACCTCCTCGTCGCCGACGAGGCAGCGGATCGCGAGATCCTGCGGGTCGCCGATCTCGTCGGCGGTCACGAGCGCGGGACCCATCGGGCAGAACGTGTCGAGCGACTTCCCCCGGACCCATTGCCCGTCGCCGAACTGGAGATCGCGGGCCGAGACGTCGTTCAGGCAGGTGTACCCGAAGACGTGGTCGAGGGCGACCTCGGGCGAGACGTTCCGCGCGCGACGGCCGATGACGACGGCAAGCTCGGCCTCGTAGTCGACCTGGGTCGTCAGGGCGGGATCCCAGAGGATCTCGGCGCCGGGGCCCACGACGGCGCTCGGAAATTTGGCGAAGACCAGCGGCGCCGGCGGCGGCTTGACGCCTTCCTCGGTCGTGTGCTCGCGGTAGTTCCGCCCGATCGCGACGATCTTGCCCGGCCGGGGCAGCGGGGCGAGGAGCTCGGCGTCGCCGAGGCTCCGGCCCACCGTGGCGATCGAGGCGGATGTCGCAGCAGCACGCAAGACGCCCAGGGCAGGGCTCCCGGCGGCGATCAACTCTGCCATCGTGGTCGGGCTGCCTGGCACGATGTCCGCCGCCGGCAGCCACCGGTCTCCGTCGACGACGGCGAGAGTTTCGCCGCTGGGGACCTGGCAGGAGACGAGTCGCACGGGCGCTCCGGTGTTCAGTATACTGTCCGATGGACCGAGGACTGAACGATACGCTAGCCTGACCCGGGTCGTCAACACGTCCGGGGCCGAGCACAGGGAGGCAACGGTGCCGTTCGATCCGACCGAGCGGATCGCGATCGCCGATCGTGGGCTGGAGGTCACCCGCCTTGGGTTCGGATCGGCGCCCATTGGCGGCCTGTTCGCCGGGGTCAGCGATGAGGACGCGATCGCGGCGATCGATCACGCCTGGGACCTCGGGATCCGCCTGTTCGACGTCGCGCCCCTGTACGGCTACGGCGCCGCGGAACGGCGCCTGGGGCGGGCACTCGCCGGGCGACGGCGCGACGACTACGTCCTCTCGACGAAAGTGGGGCGGCTCGTCCGGAAGGCCGACGAGATCGGGCCGGGCCACGAGATCGACCCGCAGGCGATCGACGGCCGCGAGGATGCCTTCTACGTCCGGTCCGAGCCCGTCCGGATGGTGTTCGACTTCAGCGCCGATGGCGTCCGCCGCTCGATCGAGGAAAGCCTCGAACGCCTCGGCCTGGATCGGATCGACATCGCCCTGATCCACGATCCCGACAGCCATTGGCGGGCGGCGATCGGCGAGGCCTACCCGGCGCTCGCGCGGCTGCGCGAGGAGGGCGTGCTCCGAGCGATTGGTGCCGGGATGAACCAGTCGGCGATGCTCGCGCGGTTCGCCCGCGAGGGCGATTTCGACGTCTTCCTGCTCGCCGGCCGCTACACGCTTCTCGACCAGGAGGCGCTCGCGGACCTGCTCCCGATCTGCGTGGAGCGCGGCGTCGCGATCCTCGCCGGCGGCGTGATGAACAGCGGGGTGCTCGCCGATCCGCGGCCCGGCAGCCGCTTCAACTACGTCGAGGCAGATCCGGCGATCGTCGAGCGCGCTCGGCGCCTCGCCGCGATCTGCACCCGGCACGCCGTGCCGCTCCGCGCGGCGGCGATGCAATTCCCCCTTGCCCATCCGGCCGTCGCGAGCATCGTCGCCGGCGTCCGGCGGATCGAGCATCTCGACGAGTACCCGTCGTTCCTGCGCCTGCCGATCCCGGACGACCTCTGGGCCGAGCTCCGCTCGGAAGGGCTGATCGATCCGGCTGCGCCGGTGCCGTCCGCGGCGGGCCCCGCGTCGTGATCGTCGACGCCCACCATCACTTCTGGGACCCAGCGACGGCCGACTACCCGTGGCTGACCGACGAGCTCGCCGCGATCCGGCGCGCGTTCGGGCCGGCCGATCTCGCCCCGCTCGTAGCCGCTGCCGGGATCGACGCCACGATCTTGGTCCAGACACGGTCGAGCCTCGCCGAGACCGAGACGTTCCTTGCCATCGCCGCCGAGACGCCGTTCGTGCAGGGCGTCGTCGGCTGGGTCGACCTGACGGACCCGGCCGTCGGCGACACGATCGACCGGCTCCGAGCCGGTCCGGGCGGTGAGCGGCTCGTCGGGATCCGTCACCAGGTCCACGACGAGCCCGATCCGGCGTGGCTGGCCCGGCCCGACGTCCGTCGCGGGATCCGTGCCGTCGGCGACGCCGGGCTCGTCTACGACCTCCTCGTCCGCGCACGGGAGCTGCCGGGGGCCCGGGACATGGTCGCGGCCCTGCCGGATGTCCGGTTCGTCGTCGATCACCTCGCCAAGCCGGCGATCCGGGCTGGGACCGATCGGACATGGAAGGCCGCCGTCGACGAATTCGGTGGCCTCGAGAATGTCTGGTGGAAGGTGTCCGGCCTTGTCACGGAGGCAGATTGGCACGACTGGCGGACGGAACAGATTCAGCCGTTCGTCGATGTGGTCCTCGAGGTGGCGGGGCCGGATCGACTCCTCTTTGGCTCGGACTGGCCGGTGTGCCTGCTGGCCGCGAGCTACGCCGACGTCCTCGCGACGGCGACGCGGTTGATCGACTCACTCAGCGGCGCCGAGCAGGCCGCGATCCTCGGCCGGACGGCGGCTCGCGTCTATCGCCTGGCCAGCGCCGACTGATCGGCTCGAAGCGGATCGGACAGCCGCTCCGCCAGGCGCCGGAGATCCGCGATGAGCAGCGGGACACGTTCGTCGGTGGCGCGGGCCTTGAGCAATGTGATGCTCGCCGCGTACGGCCCTTCGCCGGGTCGACGACCCGGGATCATCACGCCATAGCAGACGACGCCCTCGACCGTCTCTTCGTCGTCCAGCGCGTAGCCGCGCTCGCGCACGACCGCGAGGTTCGCCCGGAGCGCGTCGACCGAGGTGAGTGAATTCGCCGTCAGTCTTGGCAGCTCGGTGGTGCCGGCCAGCCGTCGATCCAAATCCGCCTCGTCGAGTGAGGCGAGGGCCGCCTTCCCCGTCGCCGTCACCGTGGCTGGCAGACGCCGCCCGATCTGCGAGGTCAGCCGGACCGGCTGACGGCCGTCGTGCCGGGCGAGGTAGGTCATCTCCAGGTCGTCGAGGATCGCGAGCTGGACCGTCTCCTCGGAGCCGGTCGGGAGCAGCCGGCATGCCTCATAGAACTCCTGGACGGCGTCGACGGACGCGAGGTAGGCGCCGCCAAGCTCGGCGAGCCGGCGACCGAGCGCGAACCCGGTCCCGATCCGCCGGACGAGCCCGATGTCGGCGAGGGCATTGCAGATGTTGGCGATGGACGACTTCGGGAGGCCGAGCCTGCGGGCCAGCTCGCTGGGGCCGGGCGCCTCGCCGCCGCTCTCGGCGAGGACGTCGAGGATCGCACCGGCCCTGGTCACGGCCGGCGCGAGTGATTCGCTCTCCGCGGTTTCCCCATTGGCCAACGCCGGATCGGTCATGTTCGATGCTCCCTCGGGCGGCTGGCCGGCCCGGGATGGCCAGCCGGCTGAACCGCGTGCCATATCTTGACTATGGGTCGGATCGTCCGCATACTGGCCAGCATACCGCCATGTGTTCAGTATGCTGAACGAACGGCGCTGGATGTCAAGAGGAGGGCTTCCCGCAGTGTCGCGGTACCGAATGGTCGCGGCAGCGATCAGCACGATTCTCGCCCTGACGGCCTGCAACAACGCCGCCAGTCCATCGCCGTCCACACCGGCCGTGGCGTCGGCCCCGGCGGCCTCCGCCCCAGCCGTGTCCGGTCCGCCGGCCTCCGCCGCGGCGGCCGACTTCACGGGCGTCACCGTCAACCTGCTGACCTTCAATGGCCCGCAGGTCGCCGAACCCCTCCAGCGCCGGGCGCCGGACTTCGAGAAGCTGACTGGCGCGAAGGTCAACGTCGTCGCCGTCGGCTTCCAGGAGCTCTACGACAAGGCGTTTCTCGACCTCTCCACGAACACGAACAGCTTCGATGCGTTCGTCTTCAACCCGCAGTGGCTCGGCGACTTCGTCGGACCCGGCTATCTCGAGGACATCTCGGCCCGGGTGACGGGCGACGCGACGCTCCAATGGACCGACATCGGCCCGTTCTTCCGCGACTTCAACGCGACGTACGCGGGCAAGGTCTACACCGTCCCGCTCGACGGCGACTTCCACATGGTCTACTACCGGTCCGACCTGATCCAGAGCCCGCCGAAGACGTGGGATGAGTACCTCACGGTCGCCCAGAGCTTCCAGGGCAAGGATCTCAACGGCGACAGCAAGCCCGACTACGGCTCGTGCATCGCCAAGAAGAAAGGCCAGCAGAGCTTCTGGTGGATCATCTCGGTCGCCGGCGGCCTGCTTCAGGCCAAGGGCACCGGCGAAGGCGCGTTCTTCGACACGACGAACATGAACCCGCTGTGGAACAACGACGCGCTGAAGAAGGCGCTCGAGACCTACAAGAAGACCAAGGACTTCGGGCCGCCCGATGAGATCAACCTCGGCGTCGGCGACACGCGCGGCCTGTTCACGACGGGTCGCTGCGCCCTGTCGATGGACTGGGGCGACATCGGAACCCTGGCCCTCGACCCGAAGACCTCGACCGTCCAGGACAAGGTCGGCGCGGTGATCACGCCCGGCTGGAAGGAAGTCCTCGATCGCTCGAGCGGCAAGCTCGTGCCCTGCGACGCCACGACGTGCCCGAACGCCGTCGACGGCGTGAACTACGCCCCATTCGCCTCCTTCGGCGGGTGGTCGGGCGCCATCAATGCGGCCGCCGACGCGAAGAAGAAGGACGCCGCGTTCGCCTTCCTCGCGTACATGAGCGCCCCGGCCCAGTCCGGCCAGGACGTGACGCTCGGCAAGACCGGCTTCAACCCCTATCGGACATCGCACTTCGAGAACACCGCACCGTGGAAGGCGGTCGGGATGAGCGACGCCGCGGCAGCGAACTACCTCGGCGCCATCAAGGCGAGCCTCCAGAACCCGAACATGATCCTGGACCTCCGGATCCCCAAGACGAAGGAGTACGAGCAGGACGTGCTCGACACCGCCGTGTCGCAGTACATTGCCGGCGAGCTCACCGTCGAGGAAGCCATGAAGCAGATCGTTGACGGCTGGAACCAGATCACCGACCAGGTGGGCCGGGACGCTCAGCTCGCGGCCTACAACGCGAGTCTTGGCGTCCAGCGATAAGCCACTCGATCGTCATCCCACGGGGGACGCCACCGGCGTCCCCCGTGGAGCAACACTCCCCCGCCGGGCGATCAGCTCGCTCGGCAGCTGGCGCTCCGACGGCGCCGCTCGGTGGGTGTTCATCTGGCCGAGCGTCGTCGTCATCCTGTTCCTATCGATCTTTCCGCTCGTCGCGTCGTTGACGCTCGCCTTCTCGAAGCTCCTCTTCGCGAAGGGACGG
>DASXTH010000109.1:0-1983 GCA_036505555.1 Candidatus Limnocylindrales bacterium
CCGTTCGATGCCGGCTTCGGCCGCGTCGTCAAGCTCGACAAACCGATGGATTTCGTCGGCAAGGCAGCGCTCGAGAAGGTGGCGGCCGAAGGGCCACGACGGCGACTCGTCGGCCTGATCATCGAAGGACGCGGGATCGCCCGTCACGGCTACCCGGTCCTGGTCGGCGATCGGCGGACCGGCGTCGTGACCAGCGGCACCCAGTCGCCGACGCTCGGCGTCCCGATCGGGATGGCCTATGTCGCACCCCCGGACGGCGAGCCGGGCACCATGGTCGACGTCGAGATCCGGGACGGCCGAGTCCCAGCCAGGGTCGTCCCGTTGCCGTTCTATCGGAGGAGCAGTTGACGTGAGCGCACCCAGCGACCTGCGGTACACCCGCGACCACGAATGGATCCGGGTCGATGGCGACGAGGCCACCGTCGGGATCACCCAGTACGCGGCCGACCAGCTGGGCGACATCGTATTCGTGGAGCTGCCCGACGCTGGCCGTGACCTCGAGGAGGCGAAACCGTTCGGCGTGGTCGAATCGGTCAAGGCCGTCAGCGACCTGTTCGCGCCGATCAGCGGCGCCGTCACGTCGACGAACGACGCGCTCGCGCGCGAGCCCGAGCTCGTCAATCGCGACCCCTACGGAGCCGGCTGGATGGTCCGCATGACCGTCGCCGATCCGGCCCAGCTCGACGACCTCCTCGACGGCGAGGGGTACGACGAGCTCGTCGCGGCCGGCTGACCGGACGATGCCGTACGGCCCACATACCCCGGACGACCGGGGGCAGATGCTGTCGGCCCTCGGCCTCGACAGCGTCGATGAGCTCTTCGCCGACATCCCAGTCGAGCTACGCGCCACGGCGCTCGACCTGCCCGATCCCGAACCGGAGCTCGAGCTCGCGGCGCGCCTGCGTGAGCTGGCCGCCCGCAACCGGACCGATCTCGTGTCGTTCCTCGGGGCCGGCGTCTACCGCCACTGGAGCCCGCCCGCGGTCGATCAGCTCCTCCTCCGCGGCGAGTGGTACACGGCGTATACGCCGTACCAGCCCGAGGTGAGCCAGGGGACGCTCCAGTCGATCTACGAATACGAATCGCTGGTCGCGGAGCTCGTCGACCTGGACGTGGTCTCGGCGTCGCACTACGACGGGGCCGCTGCCACGGCCGAGGCGGCGCTCATGACCTGCCGGGCGACGCGCCGCGAGCGGGTCCTCGTGAGTCGCGGCGTCCATCCCCATTACCGCGCGACAGTGCGGGCCTATTTCGGGGGTGGGCTCGTCCTCGAGGAGATCCCGCTGCTGACGGACGGCGACGCGGCCGGCACCACCGACCTGGCGGCCCTCGAGGCGATGCTCGGCGACGGCGATCGACCGGTCGCCGGCGTCATCGCCGCGAACCCGGACTTTCTCGGGCTCATCGAACCGATGCCGCGGATCGCGGAGCTGGCACACGCCGCCGGCGCCCTGTTCGTGGCCGTGATCGAGCCCGTCTCGCTGGCCGTGCTGGCGCCGCCCGGCGCCTACGGTGCGGATATCGCAGCCGGGGAAGGGCAGCCACTCGGGATCGCGCCCCAGTACGGCGGGCCGTATCTCGGCATCCTCGCCTCGACCGACGCGCTGGTCCGCCAGATCCCGGGGCGCCTCGTCGGGATGACGACCGACCTCGACGGCAAGCGCGCGTTCGTGATGACCCTGCGCGCGCGCGAGCAGGACATCCGGCGGGACAAGGCCGCCAGCAACATCTGCACGAACCAGGCGCTGCTCGCACTGGCCGCGTCGATCTATCTCGCGACCGTCGGTCCGCACGGGTTGCGCGACGTCGCCGCTATGGGAGCTGCCCGCGCGGCCGAGCTCGAGATGGCACTGCGGGCGATCGACGTACCGCGGCTGCATCCCGGCCCGTACCTGAACGAGTTCGCGGTGCGGGTCCCTGACGCCCGGACGGTCCATCGACGGCTGATCGAGCGAGGCTTCCTGGCCGGGCTCGTCCTGACCG
>DASXTH010000110.1:0-8158 GCA_036505555.1 Candidatus Limnocylindrales bacterium
AGAACCTCCTGTTCAGCGCGACGTTCTCCGACGAGGTCCGCCAGCTCGCCGGCAGCTTCCTGCGCGACCCCGCCTTCGTCCAGGTCACGCCGAGCAACTCGGCGGTGGAGCTGGTCACCCAGGTCGTTCACCCGGTCGACCGGGAGCGGAAACGCGAGCTGCTGTCGTGGCTGATCCGGACTGGACGGATCGAACAGGCGCTCGTCTTCACCCGGACGAAGCACGGGGCGAACCGCCTCGCCGAGCAGCTTGGCCGGGATGGCATCAATGCCGCCGCGATCCATGGCAACAAGAGCCAGGGCCAGCGGGTCCGGGCCCTTGACGACTTCAAGGCCGGCCGCGCCGCCATCCTCGTCGCAACCGAGGTCGCCTCGCGCGGGCTCGACATCGAGGACCTGCCGCACGTCGTGAATTACGAGCTGCCGATGGTCCCCGAGGACTACGTCCACCGCATCGGCCGGACCGGCCGAGCCGAAAAGACCGGCGACGCGATCTCGCTCGTCTGCGTCGACGAGGCGCCCCTTCTTCGGGAGATCGAGAAGCTCCTCGGCCATCGAATCGCGACTGAGGTCATCGAGGGCTTCGAGCCCGACCGCTCGATCCGCCCGGAGCCGATCCGCCAGCGGTCAGCCGGCCCGCGATTCGCCAACCCGGCGCGCGGCGTTGGCCCGCGGCCGATCCCCGTCGCCCAGCGCGGCGGCCCGTCGGCGCATCGCGATCGCAGCCCGATGGTCACGAACGCCGGCCCGATCCGCCGCGCCGCGCCATCAGGCCCCGATCGCAGCCAGGCGCCGCGTCACGATCAGACGCCCCGGTTCGACGGCGCCCGTTTCGACGGCGCCCGAGCCGGAAGTTCGGCCGGCCCGCGCGCCGGTGGCATGCCCGGCGCGCGCCGCGGCCGTCCGAACAACGGCGGCCCGCGCCCGGGCCAGAGCGGCCCGCGCCGCCCGGCTCCTGCCGGCACCGGCATCGGCAACGGCCCGGGACCGCGCCACGGGTGGTCGAGCGGCCCCGAGCGGACGGAGCGTGCTCACGGCCGCCCGAACGGACCGCGTAACGATCGCGGCCACCGAGGCAGCCCCGGCGGCTCCGGCGGTCCTCGCCCACAGGGTCCCGGCCCGCGCGGCTTCGTGGCGATGCCCGGCGAACGCCTCGCCCGCGGGGAGCGCCGCGACTGATCGTCGCTCCAGCGAGACCGACGGTTGGTCGGACTGGTTGCCGCCCGCTGTGACCAAACCGTTACCGGTGGCCCTGTCGCCGGCAAGGTGCGGTCGCTATCCTCGGGCGAGCCCGGCCGTCTGGCCGGCCCGTCACGGAGGCGCCGTCACCGCCCGTGGAGTCCCGGATCCTGCTCGTCGAGGATGACCCGTCGATCCGCGAGGTAACCTCGATCGGCCTCGGCGCAGCGGGCTTCGCCATCGAAACTGCGGCCGACGGAATCGAAGGCCTCGAGCGCTTCCGCGCGGAGCCGTTCGATCTTGTCCTCCTCGACGTCATGCTCCCGCGTCTCGACGGATACGAGGTCTGTCGCCAGATCCGGAAGACCTCGACCGTGCCCGTGATGATGCTGACGGCCCGCGGCGACACGATGGATGTCGTGGTCGGGCTCGAGGCGGGGGCCGACGACTACGTCCGCAAGCCCTTCGATCTCCCGGAGCTGATCGCCCGCATTCGTGCGTCCCTCCGCAGGGCCGGCGCAGGCGCTGACGAAACCGGCGATCTCCACCTCGGTCCGCTTGCGATCGACGTCATGGGACGGACCGTGACCCGCGACGGCTCGGACGTCCCGCTCACGCGGACCGAGTTCGACCTCCTCCATGAGCTGGTTCGACATGCCGGCCAGGTCCTCTCGCGCGACGTCCTTCTCGACCGTGTCTGGGGCTATGACTACCTCGGCGACTCCCGACTCGTCGATGTCGCGATCCAGCGCCTCCGGGCGAAGATCGAGCAGGACCCCGCCGCCCCCGAGCTGATCCAGACCGTCCGCGGCGCAGGCTACAAGGCCGTCCGATGAAGCCCGCCTCGCGCCCCCGATGCTGAGCGGCGTCCGCGCCCGCCTCACGGCGACGGTCGTCTTCCTCGTCATCCTGACCGCGGCCGTCCTCGGGGTCGCCGCGTATGTGTTCGTCGACGCGCGGCTCCACCAGCAGACGCTCGACGACGCGCGCGACCAGGCGCGCTTCGACCTCTCGGTCCTCACGCCGACTCGCCTGGGCGATCCGCCGACAGAGGAGGAGCTGAACGCGTTCGGGCCGGCGTTCCAGGGACGCGGGGTCGAAACGATCGTCGTGCCGAGCCTCGGCGACCCACATGTCTCCTCGGCTCCGTTGACCGGCGCCCTCGGGACGATCCCGGCCGCAGTCCGTGAGCTGGTCGACAACGGCCAGATCGCGTTCTCCTGGCAGAACATCGTCGGAAAGCCGAGCCTCGTGATCGGCGGCAGATCCGGCGGCACCGGCCCGGCCGTCTACTTCATCCACGACGTCACGCCGATCGTGGAGGCTCTCGACCAGCTCCGTCTGGCATTGATCGTCGGCGCCCTCGTGTTGGCGGTCGTGGCCGTGGTTGCCGCGCGCGTCGTCGCCCGTGGCGTCCTCGCCCCTGTCGACGAGGCGAGCCGCGCGGCCCAGCGGATCGAGCGCGGCGATCTCGATGCCCGCGTCCCGGTCGCATCGGACGACGAATTCGGGGTCTGGGCCGACAGCTTCAACCGGATGGCGGACTCCCTCCAGGACACGATCGTCCGCCTCGAGGCCGCCCAGACGCAGAACCGGCGGTTCGTCGCCGATGTTGCCCACGAGCTGCGTACGCCCGTATCGGCCCTCGTGGCTGAAGCGTCGGTGCTTGGCGATCACCTCGACGCCATGCCGCCGGACGCCCGCCGGACCAGCGAGCTCGTCGTCCATGACATCGGCCGCCTGCGCTCGCTCGTCGAGGACCTGATGGAGCTGTCGCGGTTCGACGCGGCGAGCGAGGAGGTCCGCCTCCGCCCGATCGACGTGGTCCGGCTCGTCCGCGACGTCGCGGCCGCGCGGCTCCGGGATGCGATCCTCGAGCTCCCGGACGGCCCGATCGCGATCGACACCGACCCCCGCCGGCTCGAGCGGATCGTCGGCAACCTCCTCGACAACGCCCGTGAGCACGCCCCGGGCGCGCTCGTCGTCGTCCGCCTGCGCGCCACCGTCGACGACGTCCGGATCGCCGTCCTCGACCGTGGTCCGGGCGTCCCGGCGGATCGGCTCGATCGCATCTTCGATCGCTTCTTCATGGCCGACCCGAGCCGCCGCGGCGGAAGCGGGTTGGGGCTCTCGATCGCGGCCGAGCACGCGGCGCTGCTTGGTGGCGCCCTCCGTGCCCGCAACCGCGATGACGGCGGACTCGAGATCGAGCTCCGCCTGCCTGTGACCGAACCGTTACCTGACGGCGATCCGACGGCGACGCACGAGGACGAGGCTGAAGATCGATGAAACCCACCACCTGGAGGGATGCCCGATGATCCGCTCTCGTTCCACCGGCCTCGGAGCCGCGCTCCTCGCCGCCGTCACGATCGTCGCCGCCTGTGGCGGCAGCACCGGTCCTCTCGGGAGCGTCCCGCCCGCGTCGCACGCCCCCGATCCGTCCGTCGCCCTCGGCAGCCCCGACGCGACGCCGGCCCCGTCCGAGCCGTCGAGCGAGCCGTCAGATGCACCGTCGGGCTCCGGCGATCCCGGCTCCAGCGCCGGTCCGAGCGCGACACCGTCGGGCACGACCCTCGTCCGCGCCTATTTCTGGCTCGGCGGCGCACCCGACAGTGCCGGCCTCGTCGCGGTCCTCCGCGAGATCCCCGCGACGAAGGGCGTCGCAACCGCCGCGGTCAACGCGCTCCTCGCGGGCCCGACGACCGGCGAGGCGAGCCGCTCGATCACGAGCGCCGTCCCCGACGGCTCGCAACTGCTCAGCCTGACGATCGACAACAGCGTCGCGACGGTCAACCTGTCGGCCGAGTTCGAGTCCGGCGGCGGCAGCGCCTCGGTCCTCACCCGGCTCGGCCAGATGGTCTACACCCTGACCCAGTTCCCGACGATCAAGTCGGTCACGTTCCAGATCGAAGGCGTGACCAAGGGCGTGTTCAGCAGCGAAGGCGTCATTCTCGACAAGCCCGTGACCCGGGCCGACTACGTCGACCTCCTGCCGGCGATCTGGGTCGACCGGCCCGCGTTCAATGCGGCGATCGGCAACCCGGCGCACGTCACCGGCAACGCCAACGTCTTCGAGGCGACGTTCCGGATCGCGATCCTGGACGGCGCGGGCAAGGTCCTCGTCGACCAGCAGGCGATGGCGAGCTGCGGCACGGGTTGCCGCGGGACGTTCGACGTGACGATCCCGTACGCAGTCTCGAAGGCGCAGTACGGGATCCTGCGGGTCTACGATCCCTCGGAGAAAGATGGCTCGCCCGAGTCGATCCGCGACTACCGGGTCTGGCTGACGCCCAAGAGCTGATCCGCGGCGCCAGCGCAGCTTCGAACGCCCCGGGCCCCGCCCGGGGCGTTCATCTTTTCGCCTCGCGGGGCGCCAGAGCGCCGCACCGCCGCCGTTACGCGTGTTTGATCGTGATCCGCTCGATGATGTTGGCCACGTCCTCGGCCTTGTCGATCGTCGCCTCGAGAAGCCCGTAGATGTCCTTCCATTTGACCAGTGCGATCGGGTCCTTCTCGTCCACGAAGAGGCTGGCGATCGCTGCCCGGGCAATCCGGTCGCCTTCGTTCTCGAGGCGATGGACCTCGATCCAGTAGCGATCGAGCCCCTTGAAGCCCTGGAGGTGGACGAGGGCGTCGTGGAGTAGCTCGACCTGCTTGACGACGATCGCCGCCTGCTCAACAGCGGTTGCGGTTGGTGCCTCGACTCGATAGAGGACGAACGTATCGGCGGCCTCCTCGATGTCATCCAGCACGTCGTCGAGTGCGCTGATCAGCGCGTAGATGTCCTCGCGATCGAACGGAGTCACGAACGTGGCCTCCAGCCGGTGGCCGATCTCGTGACTGATCTCGTCGCCGCGATGCTCGGTCTCCCGGATCTCCGCCGCCCGAGCCTCGGGCTGATCGTAGGTCCGGAGCATCGCCTCGAGAAGTCGGGCGCCGACCAGGACGTTCGCCGCGTCCTCGACGAAGAGGTCGAAGAAGCGCTCATCGCGCGGGATCAGGCGGAGACGCAAGGTGGACCTCCGGGGGTCGGTGAGCGGTCCGCTCGGCGAGCCCGCCATCACTCCGGTCGACAGGAGGAAGTCGCGGCCAGCCTGGTGACGGTCCTCAGGGTACCCCGCACGGCAGGCGGCTGTGCGATGCTCGCCCCCGATGGATTGGATCTTCGTGGGCTTCGTCGGCGTGCTCGCAGTCGCCCTCGCCGTCGCAATCGGGGTTGCGATCGACCGGGACCGCGAGCTGGAAGCGGCCCGCGCGGCCGTCGCCGGTAGCACCGTCGGTCTCCGGCCCGGCGGGCCTCGACGCGCCCACGGCCGGCCGAGCAGCGATGTCCGGGCTCGACTTGCGGCAGAGAACGACGACCCGGCGGCCGACCTCGCGTCCGCGGTCAGGCGGCTCCGCGACCGGCTCGATGCGTCAGAGTTCGAGCTCGACCAGCAGGTCCGTAACGCCTCGTACCTGGCCGATCTCATGGGAGTCGGGATCGTCCGGTTCGACGACGAGCGGGTCGTCGAGTTGGCAAATGCGGCGGCCCACGTCCTTCTCCGCCGACCCCCGGGGTCACTTCGCGGTCGGACCGCACTCGAGGCGTTCCTGGACGGTCGGGTCGAGGAGCTGATCGCCGTGGCCCGCGACACCGGCGGCGCGTCGGGGGAGTTCCGCTTTGGCGGTCTCGACGGTTCGACGATCGTCGTCCGGGCGCGCCGCTCCCCGATCAGCGGCGTGTGGGTCGTCCTGGAGGACGTCTCGGAACTCCGTCGCCTCCAGCAGGTCCGGACGGAGTTCGTGGACAACCTGTCCCACGAGCTGCGGACGCCGTTGTCGACGGTGAGTCTCCTGGCCGAAACCCTCGCCCGGGACGCGGAGGCCGCGGGCGAGGGTGTTCCGACCCGGATGCGCGATCGGATCAGGAAGATCGAGGTCGAGACCGGCCACCTCGTCCAGATGGTCAACGAGCTGCTCGACCTGGCCCGGATCGAGGGCGGCGGCCCGCTCGTTCTGGTGGACGAGGTGGAACTCGGGCGGATCGCAACCGATGCCGCGGAGCGTCTCCGTCTCTTCGCGGAGCGTCAGGGCCTGCGCCTGATCGTGGATGTTCCAAGCGAGGTGCCGCCCGTACGCGGGGACGAAGCCAGGCTTGGGCAGGTCGTCGTGAACCTCGTCCACAACGCCCTCAAGTTCGGACGGGCCGAGGATCGTGTTGGCCAGGGCGCCAATTCCGCCCAGCCGCCGAGCGGCGACGGCGCGGAGCAGGACCCGACCGAGGTCCGGATCGTGGTCCGGGCGACCGACGACGAGGTTCGCCTCTCGGTCGAGGACCATGGGGTCGGGATCCCGCTCGCCGACCAGGGCCGGATCTTCGAGCGGTTCTACAAGGTCGATCGCGTCCGGGTCCGAGGTGGGGGCACGGGTCTTGGGCTCGCGATCGCCCGGCACGTCATCGAGCAGCACGGCGGGACGATCCGCGTCGAGTCGGAGGAGGGCAGGGGATCGACCTTCACCGTCACGCTGCCGGTCGCGCCCGCCGGCGCGCGCGAGCACGAACCCGGCTGACGCCCCGAGCGCGACGAGCGCGACGAGCTCAACGCAACCGCGTCACACTGCGGCGATGGACAGCCTCCACGTCGCGACGCTGAACATCCGCAACCTCGCCGATCGCTGGGACGAGCGCCTCCCGCTGATCCTCGCGGACATGGCCACCCTCCAGCCCGACGTGCTCGGCCTCCAGGAGGTCGTCTACGTCCTCCAGCAGGACCGCCTGATCGGCGCCGCGGGCGAAGGACGGTACGAGTCGACCCGCGGCTGGGCCGGCCGGCCCGAGTACGGCAACGCCCTGCTCGTGAAGGAGCCTCTCGCCGCCAAGGACACCGAGCGCCTCGATCTCGGCCTGACCCGAGCGGCGATCCGTGCCCGTGTCGTGCTGCCGGGCGACGCGAGCGCCGTGGTCGTGGTGACTCATCTCCACCACGTAACCGTGGACGAGGCTCAGCGCGATGAGCAGGCGCGCCTCCTCATCGATTGGCTCGCGGACGCGCCGGCAGCCGACGGCACGATCGTCGTCGGCGACTTCAACGCGGAGCCGGACGAGCCGACCTACGCTCGGATGCAGGCCGCCGGCTTCCGATCGGCTCATCTCGAGGCCAATCAGGCCGAGCCGGCCGTCACCTGGCCGTCCGGTCTGGTGGCGCCGGCGATGGACACCGAAGGGCCGCCGGGCTGCCTCGACTACATCTGGGTGCGCGGCTCGATCGCGGTCGACTCCTGTCGGCTCGTCTTCGATCGGCCTGCGGTCGGCGACCCGGGGCTCTATCCGTCCGATCATCTCGGGCTGTCCGCGCGACTCACCGTCGGCTGACGATGGCCGTCGCTCCGCCGGGTCTCCCGGCCGCGCCCCGCCGCGCGCTTCGGCTCGCCCATCGTGGCGACTGGCGGCGAGCGCCGGAGAACACGCTGCCGGCGTTCCTCGCTGCGCTGAGCTTGCCGCGCTGCGACGGTCTCGAGCTCGACGTCCGCGCGGCGAAGGGCGGCGTGGCGGTCTGCTCGCACGACGCCGACCTGCGGCGGGTCTTCGGGATCGACCGGCGGGTCGACGAGCTGACGCCGGACGAGCTCGAGGCGATCGGCGTCCCGACCCTGGAGGCCGTGCTGACGACCGTCCCGCGCCGCGCGTTCCTCGACGTCGAGCTGAAGGGCGACCCGGGGCGCGGCGCGTTCGAGGCGCTCGTCGCCGGCCGCGGGCCGGGTCTCGAGCGGGCGGTCGTCTCGTCGTTCGATCCTGCCGCGCTGGAGCGGATCGGCGGCCTCGCACCGATGTGGACGCGCTGGCTCAACACGACCAACGCCGAGCCCGCGACGATCGCGACGGCGCTCGAGCTCGACTGTCGCGGGATCTCGATCGAATGGCACGCCCTCGACCGAGGCGCCCTCGCCCGGGTCCGGGCCGCGGATCTCGACGTCGCCGCCTGGACCGTGAGACGACG
>DASXTH010000111.1:0-2569 GCA_036505555.1 Candidatus Limnocylindrales bacterium
TCGCGCTCGGGCCCGATCGGCGGTTGGCGGCCCCCATCGTCCAACTCATCGGCGGCCTGCTGACCGCCGCGATCTTCATCGGCGTCGTGCGCTTGACGGTCGTCGGCACGAACGCGTTGTCATGGGCGGACATGCGAATTCGGCGGTTCGACCGGCGCGCGCTCGACGATTTCGCGATCGGTGCCGGGCTTGCGGCACCAGTGATCGTCGTCACGACGATCGTCAGCGCGCTCCTCGTCACGTTGTTCAAGGTCCAGCCGGCGAGCCCGCTTCCGCCCACCGGCACCACAACCGGCCTGATCCTCCAGCTCTTGACGGGGGCGATCATCGCTCCGATTGCGGAGGAGATCGTCTTCCGCGGCTTCGCGCTGACCGCCTGGGAGCGATCGCTCGGCGTCGAGCGGGCCATCCTCCGATCCTCGCTGCTCTTCGTCCTGGCCCACGTCGTCAGCATCCAGGCGACGAGCTTCGCCGAGGCAATCGGGCTCATCGCCGTCGGGGCACTGTCGCGGTTGCCCGTGGCTTGGGTGTTGGGCGTCGTCTTCGTCCGTCGGCGGTCGATCTGGGCGTCGATCGGGTTGCACGCGACGTTCAACGGCATCCTCCTCGTTCTCGCCCACCTCGCGATCACCTCGGGCGCGACCTGACGGTCGTCGAGCCGTCCGCGTCGTCGAGCCGCCGTGCAGTCGCTGGTGAGCCGGCGGTGAGGGCCGATCGGTAGGCTTCACTGCGTTCTCGGGTCCGGATGGCGGGAGGAATCGGCGGGCTTCCGTCGTTCGGGCCCGGGGACTCCTCGACCGCCGTCGCACGGGAGACGAGCGATGGCGGACATGCTGCGCGGACGGGCGATTCGCGAGATCCCGGCGATCGAGCGGCCGCGGGAGCGGCTCGCGATGCGGGGCCCGGCGGGCCTGAGCGCCGCGGAGTTGATCGCGCTGCTCTGGGGCTCCGGCTCCCGCGGCCGCTCGGCCATCGCTCTCGCCGAGGACGCCATCGCCCGCCACGACGGGCTGACCGGACTCGCGCGGGCATCGGACCTCGAGTTGGAGGCTGTGCCCGGGATCGGGACGGCGAAGGCGGCCCAGCTGGCGGCCGCGTTCGAGCTCGGGCGGCGCCTGCTGGCCGATTGGCCTGCGGGCCGCTGGACGATCCGCTCGCCGCGCGACGTCGCGGACCGGCTCGTGCTCCAGATGGGCCGCCTCGAGCGGGAGGAGCTCCGGGTCGTGCTCCTCAACACGAAGAACGTCGTGCTCCGGCTCACGACCGTCTACCAGGGCAACGTGTCGTCGTCGTTGGTCCGCGTCGGCGAGCTGTTCCAAGACGCCGTCCGACTCAACGCGGCCGGGATCATCCTCGTCCACAACCACCCGAGCGGCGACCCGACGCCCTCGCCGGACGACCTCCACCTCACCGCCGAGGCGCTGGCGGCCGGCCGACTCCTCGACATCGACCTCCTCGACCATCTCGTCGTCGGCCACGACGCATGGATCTCGCTGCGCGATCGGGGCGTGTCGTTCGATCGGGCCCGCGCGCCGGGCGCCTAGGTCAACGCTCGCCGGCCGCGATGAGCAGGCCGACGAAGTAGGACGCGTTCCGAGTGACGTCGGCGTAGTCGCCCGGGCGGAGACTCCGGATCTCGTTGTAGCGCGCGACGAACGCCTCCGCGGCCTTTCGCCCGTCGCTTTGGCCGTAGCCGCTCGATTCCGGGGTGAAGACCGGGCAATCGCGATAGATCCCGACCCGGAACTCGCGCCCGGTGACGGTCCTGAGCGTTCGCCCCTCGAACCGGCGCGCCAGGTCAAGCAACTCGTCGTAGGTCATGGTTAGAGCCTAGGGCGCGGCGGCCTGTTCGGACGGGCGAGGCGAGCCGGGTATACTGCTCGGGCTTTCCCTCGCCTGATCCCCGAGCGCGCGATCCGTCGGTGCCCGAGCGGGCCACTCGGAGCCGCTGCGAACACCGGACGTCCATCCCCGCACGAAGGACCTGCCCGACATCATGCTCGACCGCTTCTTCGGCCTCTTCTCCCGTGACATCGGGATCGACCTCGGGACCGCGAACACGCTCGTACACGTCCGCGACCGCGGGATCGTCATGAGCGAGCCGTCCGTCGTCGCGATCGACGCGAAGACCAAGCAGGTGCTCGCGGTCGGCGCCGAGGCGAAGCGGATGGTCGGCCGTACGCCGGCCAGCATCATCGCGATCCGGCCGCTCCGGGACGGCGTCATCAGCGACTTCGACGTCACTGAGCAGATGATCAAGTACTTCGTGAACAAGGTCCACGATCGAGTCGGGCTGATCCCCCGGCCGCGGATGCTGCTCGGGATCCCATCGGGCGTGACGGAGGTCGAGAAGCGCGCCGTCCGAGACGCTGCGTTGAACGCCGGTGCCCGGTGGGCCCGACTCGTCGAAGAGCCGATGGCTGCGGCGATCGGCGCAGGGCTGCCGGTCAGCGAGCCATCCGGAAGCCTCATCGTCGACATCGGCGGTGGGACGACGGAGGTCGCGGTCATCAGCCTCGGTGGGATCGTGGTGAGCCGCTCGATCCGGATCGGCGGCGACGAGATGGAC
>DASXTH010000112.1:0-1804 GCA_036505555.1 Candidatus Limnocylindrales bacterium
CCGACGGTCGTTGCCGCGCGCGCTCCTCCCGCGCTTCGCGCCCCGGGCCGCCGGCGTGGAGCCGGGTTCTTCTCGGCTGCGTGACATCCAGGAAGATGAGCGGCGGGTCGCCGGCGTGCTCGCGCGCTGCGAGGAGACCTACACCGACGCCCGGAAGCGGATCGCCGCCCGCTACGAGGCGGCGTTCGTCGCGGCGCACGAAGCGGTACTTCGGTCGGTCGGCGCCGCGATCCGGGCGGCCGAAGCGGCGCTGCCGACGCTCCCGCCCTGACTATCAGGCTGTGCCGGCAGGCCGGTCGACCGAGACCCAGGCGCGGTCGAGCGCCAGCTGGATGACCGTCGATCGTTCTTCGGCGAGCGCCTGGCGGATCGCCGGCTCGACGTCGGGGTCGCGCTCGACGCGGACGCCCCGCGCCCCGAGCCCGCGCGCGACCGTGGCGAAGTCGATCGGTCCGAGGTCGGTCGCGACCCCCACACCGGTGCCCCGCCGTTCCTGCCACATGCGGATCGTTCCGTACCGCTCGTTGTCGAAGACGAGCACCACGATCCGCGCGCCCTCGCGTGTCGCGGTCTCGAGCTCCGCCATCGTCATGGCCATGCCACCGTCGCCGGCGAGCGCGACGACCGGTCGATCCCGATGGACCAGCGCGGCCGCGATGGCCGCCGGGACCGCATACCCCATCGCACCCGACGTCGGACCGATGAACGTACCCGGTCGTCGGAACCGAAACCCCCGCCCGGCCCAGCTGGCGAAGTTCCCGGCGTCGGTGGTGAGGATCGCGTCGTCGGGGAGGACCCGGCGCAACGTGGTGATGACCCGCCCGGGGTGGACGCCCGGCCCCGTCCACGCATCCGCGTCGCCGTCGACCGTGGAGGCGGCCTCCCATGCCGCACGATCCGCCTCGTTGTTCGCCTGGCGACGGCGGACGAGCTCGGCGTCGAGCACGGCCTTGCCTGCAAGTCGCTCATTGGCGGCACGCAGGAATGCGCGCGCATCCGCCACCACCGTTCGGTCGGCGGTCCTCAATCCCGGGGCCTCGCGTGGCTCGATATCGACATATGCCCAGCGTTGACCCGCTGACGGGATCGCATCCTGCGACGACGTCGGCTCGTTGAGCCGGCACCCCACGACCAGCAGCGCATCGGCCTCCGCGAGTCGTTGCCCGACGGTGGGCGCCGCCCCGAGCCCGGCCATGCCGAGATACAGCGAGTGGTCGTTGGAGATGACGTCGGCGCGCCGCCAGCCGGCGATGACGGGTACCTGGAGGAGATCGGCGAACCGGAGGAGCTCCGTCGAGCTGCGTGCGCGCAGGACGCCGCCGCCGGCGAGGATCACGGGCCGCTCCGACGAGGCGAGCATCTCGATGACCCAGCGGATGTCCTCGTCCGACGGTCGGCCCTGCGAGATTCGACCGCTCTCGACTCTTGCGTCCTCCGCGACGAGCTCGTCGAGCAGGTCCTCGGCGAACGACAGCAGGACCGGTCCCGGCCGGCCGCCGAGTGCCTGGCGGACCGCCTCGCCGAGGACCTCGCCGACCGATTCGGCGTCGGCGGGTTCGGCCGCCCATTTCGCGATGCCCCCGATCGTCCCGACCTGGTCGATCTCCTGCAGCGCCTCGTGGCCACGATGCGCGCGTTCGACCTGCCCGACGATCGCGAACATCGGCGTCGAGTCCTGGCGGGCCGTGTGGATCCCGATGGCGAGGTTCGAGGCCCCGACAGCGCGTGTCCCGAGGCATGCCGCGGGTCGGCCGGTCAGATTCCCGTGGGCTTCCGCCATGAACGCCGCCCCGCCCTCGTGTCG
>DASXTH010000113.1:0-22091 GCA_036505555.1 Candidatus Limnocylindrales bacterium
TTCGAGGCCGTACAGCCACAACTCGTAGTAGCTCGTGTCGAAGAACTGCGCGGCAGGCAGACGCTCACGCATCGCGCGCGACTGGTCGATGTTCCACGCACCGAGGTAACCCGCGGCAAGGGTGATGGCGAACGCGCGACGCTCCCACGGGTGGTGGAACGGCGGCTCGTTCGGCTCGATCACAACCGGCCCGAGACCCTGCATGCCACCGAGGTCGTGGAGGCCGTTCACTGCGGGCGGGCCGGCGCTTGCACCACGGCGACGCCGATCATCGAATCCCGCGTCACGAGATCGGCAAGGTCCGCCTCCGACAGCCCCTCGGTGCCGGCGGGGCGCTCGGGCAGCACCATGTACCGGATCTCGGCGGTGCTGTCCCAGACCCGCACCTCGCGATCCTCCGGGATCCGCGTGCCGAGCTCGTCGAGGACGCCTCGCGGATCGATCACCGCCCGGGAGCGATACGGCGCCGACTTGTACCAGACGGGCGGCAGCCCGAGCACCGCCCACGGGTAGCACGAGCACAAGGTGCACACGACGAGGTTGTGGACCCGCGGCGTGTTCTCGAGGACGACCAGCTTCTCGGTCTGGCGACCTTCGTAGCCGTGCTCGGCCGCAGCGGCCGTGCCGTCGGCGAGCAGGCGACGCCGGAAATCCGGATCGACCCAAGCCCGCGCCACGATCCGCGCGCCATTGCGCGGCCCGACTCTCGTCTCGTACCGATCGATGATGGCGTCGAGCGCCGCTGGCTCGACGAGGCCCTTGTCGACGAGGAGGGACTCGAGCGTCCGGACGCGGAGCTCGACCTCGCTCAGCGGCGCGTCGTGGTCGCGATGCTCCGCGACGTCGTCGTCGTGATGGTCCTGTTCTGCGTCACCGTGAGGCATGGCATCACCTGTGGTGTCCCGAATGGTAGGCGACGCGGCGATTCGTGAGCCAAACGCAAAGGCCCGCGCGAAGCCCGTCGCCGAATCGGGAACCGGCCGGAGGCCCGGAACGACGTAGGGTGTGAACGGCAGGTGTCGGCCGGCGAGCGGGGCGCGTTGATGGACGCAGATCTGGTGGTCCGGGCGAAGAGCGGCGATCGCGAGGCCTTCGGGCAGCTTGCCGCTCTCTCGATCGGCCGCCTCGATGCGGTTGCCCGCCTGATCATCCGAGATCGGGAGCGAGCACGAGACGTCGTCCAGGAGACCCTCGTTCGCGTCTGGCGGAGCCTGCCGACCCTCCGCGATCCGGAGCGATTCGATGGTTGGGTCAGGCAACTCCTCGTCCGGGCGTGCGTCGACGAGCTCCGCCGGATGCGGCGCCACGTTGTCGAGATCGAGCTGATCGACATGTTTCATCCATCGGTAGCCGACTCGGAGGCGGTCGTTGTGGATCGCGATTCACTTCGTCGCGCGTTCCGCTGGCTGGACCCGGAGCAGCGCTCGCTGATCGTCCTCCACTACTACCTCGATCTGCCGCTGGCCGAGGTCGCCGGCGCGCTCGAGATGCCGATCGGAACCGCGAAGTCGCGGCTCCATCGAGCGCGGGCGACCCTTCGCGCGGCCCTGGATGCCGACGACCGTGTCGATCGACCGACCTTGGAGGGTCATCCCGCATGATCGAGCGTGACGACTTCGGTCGCGAGATCGCCGGTTGGCTCGCCGACGACGCCGGAGACGAGGCACCGGCCTACCTGGATGCCGTCCTGGGCCGAGTCGCCCGCACGAGGCAACGGCCGTCGTGGGCGGCCATTCCCGGTTGGCGTCCGGTGGAACGGACGCTGCGGGGACTTCAGATCGCCCCGGCGCTCCTTCTCGTGCTGCTTGGGCTCCTGCTCCTCGGGATCATCGGGACGGCCATCGTCGGCAGCCGTCAGCCTCCGCCCGGCCCGCTCATCGCTCTCCCACCACTCGGGCCCGTGCCGTCCGCCTCGCCGTCGCCCCCTCCGCTCGAGGCGTTGAGGGCTGCGCAACTCCGTTTCACGGGCAGCGACTTCTACGATATCCCGAGTCCGTTGGCGAGGCGTGATGCCGGCGCGATCGAGTACCTGCAGCCGATCGGCGATGTGTCGTCCGGGCGGGCGTACCGCGTCCTGTATCACTCGCGCTCCGTCAGCGGTCGGGACGTCGCCGTCTCCGGGACGATCTGGATCCCGTCGTCGTCGCCCCCTCCCGGCGGCTACCCGATCGTGTCGTTCGGAATGGACAACGACGGTTCGGGCGACATGTGCGCCATGTCGAGAGCCGATCCTGCTTCAACCGACGCGTCGTGGGGCGGCCTCATGACATTGCTTCTGGGCGAGGGCCACGTCGTCGCGTTTTCGGACTACGAGGGCTGGGGCACGTCCGATCCATACCCTTTGGCGGTGCTCGATAGCTCGGCCCATTCCGTGCTCGACGCGGCTCGGGCATCTCGGGATCTTCTCGGCGCGGCCGCCAGCGACCGCGTCGTCCTGATGGGCTACGGGCTCGGCGCGGACGCCACGACGACCGCGGCCGAGCGAGCGGCCTCGTACGCTCCCGATCTCGACGTTCGCGGCGTGATCGCCGACGATGGGGGCGGCGCCGACTACGAAGCTGCCGTTCGGGTCTTTGCTGCCGCCGGCGCGTCGAGCGGGCCTCCCACAGCCATCCTGCAGGCCGCCGCCGGATTCAGCGTGGCCTACCCGGAGCTACGACCCGAGGACATCCTGACACCGCTCGGCCTCGAGGACATCGGCCGGCTCGAGTCGACCTGTTGGACGCAATTCGACCAGCTGGTCTCGGGCCAGACGGCGGATGACGTCCTGGCCGTCAACCCGCTCGACGTGCCCCGCTGGGCCAGGCGCATCAAGGCGATGACCGTCCCCCGCGTGCCCGTGCCGACATTCCTGATCGTGACCGGCGAGGTGGGACCGGATTCGGACATGCGTCGGGTTGCAGCACGGTTCTGTCGCGGCAATGAGGCGGTCCTGCTCCGCGGATACCCCGAGGCGATGATCGGCGCTCGGGACGCCGGTCGCGATCCCGCTCAAGGCGTCTACATCGTCAGTTGGCCGGATGTGCGGTCGTGGCTCGCGGACCGATTCGCCGGCGCTCCACCCATCGGCAACTGCGACCGGTGATGCCCCGTCCTCAGATCAGCGCTCCTCGAGCGAGCGTCGGGGCACCAGCGGTCACGCGGTAGAGGTCGGGGGCCGGCGGCCGGTCCGGGCCGACGCCGGGACGGCCGTCCGCGCCGAGGCCCAGGCTTGCGGCAACGATCCAGGCGATGAGCAGCGCCACGACTGCCGCGGCCGAGATGGTCGCGGCGATTCCCGCGACCCACTGGATCGGCGAGCCCTTCGGCGTCGTCCTGGCCGCAGTGCTTCGATGATCGGTCGAAATCGTCTGCATGATCATCTCCTCTCGGCCCCGGACGGCTACAGGCCGAGTCCGGGAGTGGGGTGCACTGGCCCGTCCCAGCTGCTTCCTTCCAGGCCGGCCGCCATGGTCAGCGCGACAGCGGCGAGAACGTAGAGGGCCAGCGCGAACAGGACGACCGGCACCGTGCCGGCCGGGAAGCGACGGGGTGGTCGACGGTTCATGGCACAACCTCGAGCGGACGGGGACGCCTCCGAGGCTAGGCCGGTCACCGCCGCGCGTCGCCCGTGCCGGCACCTGCTCGCGTCGGCGCATTTCGAGCGCCTCCACGGTGCTGCGCGCAAACGGAGCGGTGGCAGGATGCAGCTCTACATCCTGTCGAGGGTCTGACCGAGTCACGACATGAGCGAACACGCCGCGATCGCGCCCGCCGCCACGGTCACGGAACGACGCCTGCCGGTCGGCCGCATGGTCCTCATCGGCGGCTCGTACCTGGCGATCGTCATCGCCGCGGCGATCTACCCGTTCGTCTCACCGCTCAGCGAGGTCTGGCGGGCGCCGGTCTCGGCGATCGAGAAGGGAGACGAGGCCGTCTCAGGCCTGCTCTGGCTGGCGGTCCTGCTCGCGACCATCGCGCGTCAGCCAGGCGGCCGGCTGGGGACGTTGATCTTCGTTGCCGGCATGTCGCAGCGAATCGGAGCGCTCCAGTACATTCCCCACTCCTTCGTCTGGAGCCTGGCTCGCGTCATCGAAAATGTCGGCGTGGGCGTCTTTGCTCACCTGATCCTGGCATTCCCGACGGGTCTCTTGCGGGGCCGGTTCGACCGCTCCGTCGTGGGGCTCGCCTACGCACTCGGAGCTGCCTGGGCAGCGAACGAACTGCTGTTCGTCGGGGACTGGTTCCGCATCGGATGCAATCCCGACTGCGTCCAGAACGTCTTCGTGATCCTGCCCGACGAGCAGCTCTACAACTGGTTCCGGAACGTGATCACCGTGGCGTTCTGCCTCGTGGAGCTCCCGCTCCTCATCGTCGGGTTGTGGCGCCATTGGCGCGCGGCCGCCCCCGCCGCGCGCCGCACGCTGCTGCCGCTCGTCGTCGGGGTGCCGCTATGGCTAGCCGTCGCGATCGTCGAAGTTCTCAGTCGCGAGCTGGACTTCGCACCTGGGGTCGCCTTCTTCGACAGCCCGTCCGGCCGGGCGATCCATCTCATCGTCCCGCTTGTGTTTCCGGCCGGCTTGCTCCTGGTCATCCTGAGAGCCCGCATGAGCCGGGGCCGGGTAGCGAGCCTGGTCGTCGAGCTCGGCCGCGGGGTGCCCGTCGGCGGCCTGCGGGACGTGCTGGCGAGGGCGCTCGACGACCAATCGCTGCAGCTGGCGTTCGCCGCCCCGTCGGGGTCGGGGTTCGTCGATGCGGCAGGCCAGCCGACCGAGCTGCCCGTCAACGACCCGTCCCGAACGGTCACCAGGCTCGAGCGCGACGACGAGCTGCTCGGCGTCCTCGTCCACGACCCGGCGATCGATACCGAGGACCCCGGGCTTGTCGAGGCGGTCGGCAACGCCGCTCGGATGGCCCTCGAGAACGAGCGCCTCGCAGCCGAGGTCCGGGCCCAGCTCGAGGAGGTTCGGGCGTCGCGGGCCCGGATCGTCGAGGCCGCCGATGCCGAGCGCCGACGGGTCGAGCGCGATCTCCACGATGGAGCCCAGCAGCGTCTCGTCGCCCTGGCGTTGCGGCTCGAGGTCGCCAAGAAGTCGACACCTGGTGCGTCGGAGCTGCTGGATCAAACGACGGACGAGCTCCAGACCGCGATCGGTGAGGTTCGCGGTCTGGCTCGCGGTGTCCACCCGACGATCCTGACCGAGGCGGGCCTGAGAGCCGCGGTCGAAGCTCTCGCCGAGCGGACGCCCGTCGCGGTCGCGGTCGACATCCCCGAGCGACACTTCGACCCGCAGATCGAGGCAACGGCCTACTTCGTCGTCGCCGAGGCGTTGACGAACGTGGCCCGGTACGCGGAAGCGAGCCAGGCCCAGGTGACGGCAGCAGAGGACGACGGCCGCCTCGTCGTGAGCGTCGTCGACGATGGCAAGGGCGGGGCCGACCCGACCGCCGGCTCGGGCCTCCGCGGGCTGGCCGATCGTCTGGCCGCCCTCGACGGCCAATTGACCGTATCGAGCCCAGATGGCGGGGGCACATTGATCCGGGCGGAGCTGCCGATCCGCCCGCGCGAGGCGCCTCTGGCGGGGACACCGTCGGGAAGCCCGGATCTCTTCGGGCTGGCGAGGGTTCGCGCCGTGCCGGAAGTCCGAGTCGTCCCAGGTCGCCCCGGGCGCGTCCGCCTATCGAGTCCCTTGGTCCTCATCGCGATCGTCGCCATCACAATCGCGGCCGTCGCCTTCGCCGCGGCATGGCCAGCCACGCAGCCGAGCGCTCCCTTCAACGGGCGGGCCGACACGTTCATGCGCCCGTTCGTCTACCAGGTCCCCGCGGGCATGGACATCAGGCTGTACCCGGATTCCGAACGTCTCCATGTCCTGTCGCCGCCTGGGCGTGACCGGAACGGCATCTCGATCTGGGCGGTCGACGAGGTCCTGGTCGACACCTGCCCGTGGAAGGCGAGCGATCCACCACCAGCGGTTGGCCCGCGAGAGCCGCGCGTTGAGGGTCTGTTGGCCTATCTCAACTCCGTGAACAGTCTCAAGGTCGATGAGATCGAGCGGTCGACAATCGACGGCTTCCCGGCGGTTCGCGTCGACCTGTCCGTCGGCGGAGACACGGGATGCCCGCGTGATCCTGGGCGGCTGATCCTGTGGCGAGACACGTCGCCGTCGGGCGAGGACGCCGCGATGCAGGTCTTCGGAAATCGCGTGCCGGTCATCCTCGTCGACGTCGACGGAGAGACGATCGCGATGGAGATCTGGAGTGGCGCGAACGACGACCCGATCATCTTCGACCCCTGGATCGCAACCGCGAATCGGATCATCGACTCGATCCGCTTCTTCCATCGACCGTCGGCCAGTCCTTCCCCCGCGAGCTCGATCCGCAACCGTTGAACGCTCCGAAGGACCGGATCCGGATCGTCCTCGCCGACGATGCCGTCCTGTTGCGCGAGGCTCTCGCGGCCGCGCTCGCAGCGGAGGGCTTCGAGGTCGTCGGGCAGGCCGACGACGTGCCCGGCCTGCTTGCGCTCGTGGAGCGGGAGCGCCCGGACCTGGCCGTGGTCGACGTCCGGATGCCGCCGACCAACACGACAGAGGGTCTCGAGGCCGCCCGCCGCATCCGGGCCCAGCATCCGACGATCGGAATCCTCGTCCTCTCGCAGTACGTCGAGACCCGCTACGCGGTCGACCTGATCCGCGACGACCCGGCCGGCGTCGGCTACCTGCTCAAGCAGCGGGTGATGAAGCTCGACGACCTGTCGGACGCCGTGCGTCGCGTCGCCGCGGGCGGCTCGGTCATCGATCCCGAAGTCGTCGCCGTGCTGCTCGGCCGCCGCCGCCGCCATTCGCCCCTGGACGAGCTGACAGCGCGGGAGCGCGAGATCCTGGGCCTCATGGCGGAGGGTCGCTCCAACGCCGCGATCGCCGAGCGCCTCACCCTCGAGGTCAGGACCGTCGAGGGCCACGTGCGGACGATCTTCTCGAAGCTGGGGCTGGAACCGACGACCGAGGATCACCGGCGGGTCCTGGCGGTTCTCGCGTACCTGCGGGGTTGAGGCACGATGTGACCGGTGGATCAAATCGGGCCCGATCTGTTCCGGTTGACGAGCGGCGGCTTCGCTGCCCCATACCTCATCATGGGCGACGTTCCGACGTTGGTTGACACCGGGGCGCCCGGGCGTGGCCCGGCGCTGGAAGGCGAGCTCCGCGCGGCCGGCATTCGGATCGAAAGGATCGTCCTCACCCACGGCGACCCGGATCACGTCGGTGGGTCCGATCACCTTCGGCGGCACACTGGCGCCGAGGTGTGCGCGAGCCACGCGGAACGATCCCTGATCGATCGCTCGGGCTGGCCGTCACTCCCCCGACGGCGACGCACCGCGGCGAACCTGCCTGCCCCCGCGCTGATGAACCTCAGCTTCCTGACCGTGCCAGCCTGGCTCGTCTTCTTCGGCATCATCGTGGCCCGCGCGGAGACCGCAGCGGCGCCCATGATGCTGCCGCGGGTTGCCGAGGCATGAACGGGGGATCCATCGGGAGCCCCAGGCGAGGCGTCCCTCACGCCTGCGAGGCGGGTTTGGTCAGCGAGACGTGGACGACGACGAGAACGACGGCCGCCACTCCAACGACCGCCCCGAGGATGAGGAGCTCCTTCGCAACCGCGGGCGTGCCGCCGAGCATCGGGATGTTGTGGCCCGGTCCCAGCGCCATGGCCAGGCTCGCCAGCGCGAGCGAGCCAGCCGCGCGGAGATCCCGGGTGATGAGCCAGCCCAGGCTGGCACCCGCAAGCAGCGGTGCGAGGACGAGCCCAACGACGATGGCCACGACGGCATCCGCGCCCGAGACGAGGAGGGTGCCGCCTCCGGCGCCGCTCATCGCGTAGATCGGGCCGCGCAGCTCAGCGATCACGACCCCGGGGAGCAACACAAGCCCGAACACGGCGATGACCGAGATCTCCCGCAATGGTCGTCGCGGCAGATGTGGCTCGAGGTCGGCATATGCCGCTCCAACCGCAGCGCCGCCCACGGCCGCGAGAACGCCGCCGGCCGGGGCGATGAACCAGATCGGGACAATCCAGAGGTGGTGGATCAACAGGAACGTCGCGAGGGCGGCGAGCCCGGCCACGACTCCGGCTCGAATGGCCGCCTCTCGACGCCCGTCCACGCCCGTCGCCCCGCTGCTGCGCATCCGGGTGCCCGTCGGCGACGGAGCTACACCGCGGCCGGGGCGCGGTCCGTGACCAGGGACACCAGCCGGTCCACCTCGCGGTTCGCGATCGTGTGCGGTTCGCGGTCGACCCAGCGTCGGTCGATCCATCGCCCGATCGGGCCGAGGGGGAGCGAGTACTCGGTCAATAGGTCGAGCGCTGTTCCGCCGTCGCGCGGCGACAACGTGGCCTCCATGCGATACGCGCCGAACGGACCACGGCCCGCCGTCTCGTGGAGTCGCCCCGTCTCGGCCCGCACGACCTCGGAGCGGAACCGATGCGGGCCGCGGATCACGAGCGTGAAGCGCGTTCCGGCCACGTCCAGAGGCCCACTCGCCTCGGTCACGGCGGCGGCGTCCATCCAGTCGGCGACGAGGCGCGGGTCGGTGAACCCCCGGAACACCTGCTCGGGCGTGGCATCGATGTGGCGGGTGATGCGGTAGCGTCCCATGGGTGGCTCTCCAATCTGCCTGCGGTCCATCGCTCGCTGCGGTCGTGATACTATTTGACTGGCAGCACACAGTCAATAGATATCGGGAGACAGATGCCTAGGGCGTACCGGATGGGCGAGCGGGCGGCCACGCTGGGGGCCACTCGGGCCCGGATCGTCGAAGCCGCGATTGCGCTCTACACGGAGCACGGGATCTCGGCGACGACACTCCGCCAGATCGGCGAACGCGCCGACGTCGCACCCGGGACGCTGCGCAACCACTTCCCGACACGCGAATCCCTCGACACGGCCATGACCGAGCGCCTGCAGGCCGAAGCCCCGCTTCCGGAACTCGCGATCTACGACGGAGCAAGCACGATCGAGGAGCGCCTTCGCCGTCTCATGCAGGTGACCGGCGCGTTCATGGACCAGGCGGCCAGGCTGTACCGGATGTGGCTTCGCGAACCCATGCTGACCGGCGCATGGGCCGCAGCCGGCGCCGCGTACGGAGCGAGGTGGGATCAGCTCATGCGAGCGGCGCTCGGACCGCTGGCCGATGATGACGAGTCGATGGCCGTCCTGCGGGCGGTCCTCCAGCCGACGTTCTTCGAGGCCATCCGGGCCGGGACGCGGTCCACGACCGAAGCCGCCGACATCATCTCGGCGGTCATCACGCCGTGGTTCGCCGCGCGCTTGGCGGAAGGGCGCTTGGCGGAAAGGCGGCGCCGGCGACCGGCGGGCGATCGCGCCGCAGACTGACCGCCCGCCCCTGCTGGATCTTCAACAAACCGCGGTTCGCGGCTCACTCGGCGTAGGGCTGATCCTCGCCGACCGCGCTGTAGCCGATGTTCCACACGTAGCCGTCCGGGTCGGCGAAGGTTCCGCCGTAGCCGCCCCACTGCAGCTGGGCCGCCGGCTTGAGGACGGTCGCGCCGGCCTGCCTGGCTTCGTCGATGACCTCGTCCACGCGAGCCTCGCTGCGGACGATGTAGTTGAAGACGATGCCGCTGAACCCGCCGCTCGTGGGGCCGGCGCCCACCATCTCGGCCAGACCATCGCGGCCATAGAAGCCGACCAGAGAGCCGCCGTGGGGGACGAAGAACACCGAGATCTTGTAGTCGTTCTGGACCTTCCAGCCGAGCCCCTCGGTGTAGAAGCGCTTCGATCGCTCCATGTCCTCGACCCCGAGCAGGAGTGCGCTGACGTGTGAATTCATGTCGTCTCCTTGCGGCGTTGCGAGATGAGCTCAGGCTACGGACGCATCGCCGCCAAGGCTTCTCCGAAACTGCTGGATCTGGGGCCTTGACAAAACGGGGCCATTGACATCCAATATATTGCATGCAACCCACGATCCGGCGCGTCGAGCGGTCGCTGTGGCGGGATCGGGCGTACCGGATGCTCCGGGATGCCATCGTCAATGGCGAACTCGCGCCCGGTGCGGTGATTCGCGACGTGGAGCTGGCCGAGCGCGTCGGGCTATCGCGGACCCCCGTCCGCGAGGCCCTGTCGCGGCTCGCCGACGAGGGCCTGGTCGAGAGCAAGCCGCACGCGTGGACCCGGGTGTCGCCGCTGTCGGTGCGCGAGGCTCGCGATGCGCTCGTCGTGGTCCGCGCGATGCACGAGCTCGCGGTCCGGCTGGCCGTCCCCGTGATGACCGACACGCACCACGAGGTCATGCGGGCCGCGAACCGCCGATTCGCCGCTGCGGTTGAGGCCGGCGACGTCGAGGGCGCGGTCGACGCCGACGACGCGCTCCACGACATCCCGGTCGCCGTCTTGGGCAATCGGGCGTTGGCCGCGACGATCGAGCGACAGCTGCCACTCATCCGGCGGCTCGAGCGGCTGCGCTTCGGGTCACTTCTCGGGCGCAGCTCGATCGCCCGGCACGACCAGTTCATCGAAGCCTGCGAAGACCGCGACGTGGAAACCGCGGTCGCGATCACGACCCGAATCTGGACCAACCTGCTCGAGCTGCTCGATCCGGAAGGAGGCATCGGCGATGACGACGACAGTTGAACCGCGAGTGCAGGCGAACATCCTCGAGGGTTTCCCCCGCTACCCCCTGCTGTTTGGGCCGTCGCCGATCCAGCGGCTCGATCGGCTGACCAGGCACCTCGGCGGCGCGACGGTCTGGGCCAAGCGCGAGGATTGCAACTCGGGCCACGCGTTCGGCGGCAACAAGACCCGGAAGCTCGAGTACCTCGTCGCAGACGCACTCGCGACGGGTTGCGACACGCTCGTCTCGATCGGCGGCGTGCAGTCGAACCACACCCGGCAGGTCGCGGCGGCGGCTGCGGTGTCCGGGCTTAACTGCGTGCTCGTCCAGGAGAGTTGGGTCGACTGGCCCGATGTCACCTACGACCGCGTCGGCAATATCCTCCTCTCCCGGCTCCTGGGCGCCGACGTGCGGCTCGTGAAGGCAGGCTTCGGGATCGGCTTCAAGGAGAGCTGGGAGCAGGCGCTCGCCGAGATCGAGGCCGCCGGTCGCAAGCCGTATGCCATTCCGGCGGGCGCCTCGGACCACCCGCTCGGCGGACTTGGGTTCGCATCGTGGGCGCGGGAGGTCGAGGCGCAAGAGGCGGAGCTCGGCGTCTTCTTCGACACCGTGATCGTGTGCTCCGTCACCGGCTCGACCCAGGCGGGCATGATCGCGGGCTTCGCCGATCGGGCTCGCGAGCGGCGAATCGTCGGGATCGACGCCTCCGCCAAGCCGGCCGAGACCTGGGCGCAGGTGGCGCGCATCGCTCGCTTCACGGCCGCCGCGATCGAGCTCGAACGCGACCTGCGGGACGACGAGATCGTCCTCGATGAGCGCTACCACGCCGGTAACTACGGGATCCCGGACGACTCAACGCTCGACGCGATGCGTCTGGCTGCCCGACTCGAGGCGATGATCACCGACCCGGTCTACGAGGGGAAGTCGATGGCCGGGCTCATCGACCTCGTGAGCCGCCGCGAGATCGACCGGTCGTCGAACGTCCTGTTTGCGCACCTCGGCGGCCAGCCCGCCCTCAGTGCTTACGCGGCTCTCTTCAGCTAGGTCGCCAGCGTCACCGGCATGAGCCGCCCGTCCAGACGGACGCGAGGTCCGCGCCGAGTCCGGGACCCCGACGGCCATGTTTGAGGCTGGCCAGCCTGCCCCGTCTTCCCGATCGAGCCCCCTGCAGCGTGACGCGCAGGCTCGTCAGTCGGTCTAGCGCGGGCCCGACCCGCCCCCGACATAGAGGCCTTGCAGCCGGCCGCGTAGGGGACCGCCGGCCCCCACCAGGGCGAGGAAGTCATCCGCACCCAGGGCCAGCACGACTCCGTCCATGTCGGCGGTGACTGTCGCCGTGCGCGGGGTCCGGTTGAGCAGCCCGAGCTCTCCGAAGACGTCGTCCGGCCCGAGCGAGCGAAGGACGTCCGGCGGCGCACCGGGAGCAGGCACCTGGCTGACGGTGAAGGCCCCGTTCTCGATGATGTAAAACCGATCCGCCGGCTCGCCCTGCTGGACCACGACCTCGCCCGCCTTGACCGGCACCTCCACGACCTTGTGCAGGGCAGCCTCGACGCGCGCGGAGGGCACGCCCGTGAACAGCGGCAGTCCGAGGATGCGAGCAATCGTCGCCTCGTACGGCGTTGCCGCCCGATCGGCGGCCGTCCCGATCAGGACCAGTCCGATCGAGGTGAACACGATCGCGGCGATCCCCGTCGCCGCGAGGGACTCGAAGGGCCCGACAGTCGTCACCAGGACGGGCAGGGCAATGGCCCCGGCGACTCCGGTGAGCGTCGTGAATGCCATCAGCACTCCGTAGCCGCGGCCACGCATCTCGTCGGGGACGAGCCGCTGGAAGATCGTCGTGCCGGTCACATCGATGATCAAGGCGCCGGCGGCCGATACGCCGATCGCGATGAGCGCGAAGCCCAGGTTGTTCGCCGCTCCAAGCGCGATCGTGCCAACACCCATGACCACGGCGCCGATCAGGAGCGGCATCCCGAGCCCGCGACGGAGGACCAGGTTGCCGGCCGTGATCGCGCCCAGCAGCCCACCGATGCCGATCGCCGCATTGAGGTACCCGTTTGCCTCCTCGCCGGCCTTGAGGACGTCGATCGCCAGGATCACGGTGATGACCTGGAAGCCGCCGCCGAGGAAGCCGGCGATGAGTTGGACGAGGCTGAAGCCCGCCAGAGGCCGGATCTTCAGTTGAGCTCGCGCAGATGCGGGCGACTTGGCCGTCATGCCCGCGGTCGCCGTGACCGTGGTGGCCGTCGCCTCGGCGGTCGACGCTTCCGCACGGGCGGCTTCCGCTGCGGCCGTCGCGGCGGCCCGGTCGCTCGGACGAGAAGGCGGCAGGAACCAGAGGATGAACGCGACAAACACGAACGTCAGCGCATTGATGATGAAGGCGGCCTGGACGCTTCCGAGCGCCAGGACGACGCCTCCGATCGCCGGGCCGATGATGTAGCTGACATTCTGGAGGCTGGCCCAGGCGCTATTGGCGGGGCCCAGCTGCCGCTCGTCCGTTACGAGCGATGGCAGGTACGCGCCCAGAGCCGGATAGAAGAACGAGGAGCCGCCCGCGGCGCAAATCGCCAGCGCAGCGATGAGCAGCGTCGACGCCCCGACCGAGATCCCGATGGCCATCAGGACCATCAACGACCCGCGGAAGAGGTCCGAGACGAGGAGGACCATCCGTCGATCGAAACGGTCGGCGACGACCCCGGCAGGGACCGACAGGACGACGTATGGGAGGAGTCGAATCCCACCGAAGGTCCCGACCAGGGCGGCGTCGCCGGATTCGCGATAGATGACCACGAAGATGGCGATGATGTAGAGCCAGTCGCCGATCCCGCTGACGAACTCGCCCAGGAGCAGGCGGCTGAGCGGCCGATTCTGCAGGAGTTGGCGATAGACGCGCAGACCTGCCACCAGTGGAGCCCCTCATTTCTTGGCCGATCGCGAGCGGCATGAACCGGCGCGCCCGCGCCATGATAGAAGGCGCGACAGCGCGCCACGAGACGCAAACGGCAGCCAGGGCCGCAGAACCGGCTGACCTGACGCAGCATTGACCGTCGGTCGCGTGGTGCCCACCATCTCCGGCACGCGAGCCTTTCCAGGAGGTGGCAGTGGGCGAACCCAACATCGTCAATAACGCCGCGGACCCCGCGCCACCGGCAAATCGCGCCACGCCACGCGAGGCCATGATCGATCGAGTGCGCCGCGCGGCGTCCGGCACATTCGAGCTGAGCGCGATGCTCATCGGTTTGAGGCTCGGTCTCTATCAGGCGCTGCGTGACGGCGGGCCCGCCACGTCTACGGAGTTGGCGAGCCGAACCGGCACGGCCGAACGACCGATTCGCGAATGGCTCGAACACGGCGCCGTCGACGGCCTTCTCGAGCTCGAAGCCGATTCGCACGACCCGGGCGCTCGCCGGTTCAGCCTGCCGGCTGCCCACGCCGAGGCCCTGCTGGACGCCGAGTCGCTCGGCTACGCCGGGCCGATGCCCATCCAGGTCATTGCGGCCGTCGGTTCACTGCCCCGCGTGATCGAGTCCTTCCGGACGGGCGAGGGTTTCGCTTACGGCGCGAGCGGCGAGGACATGGTAGTCAGCGAGGGCAACGCGAACCGGCCTGCCTACCTCGGGCCGTTGGGGCACGAGTGGCTGCCGTCGATCGCAGACGTCCATGCACGCCTGCTCGCAGAGCCGCCGGCGCGGATCGCCGACATCGGCTGTGGGTTGGGTTGGTCCAGCATCGGTATAGCGCTCGCGTATCCGATGGTATCCGTCGATGCGCTCGATCTGGATGCTCCATCGATCGACATGGCACGCCGCAACGCCGCCGGGGCGGACGTCGGCGACCGGGTCCGTTTCGTCGTGGCGGATGCCGCGGCCACAGGTCTCGGCGGCGGCTACGACCTGATCACGCTCTTCGAGTCGTTCCACGACATGGCCCATCCCGTGGCGATCCTCGCCGAGCTCGCGCGGCTGCTCGGCACCGATGGCAGCATCGTCATCGCCGACACGAAGACGAGCGAACGCTTCGAAGTGCCGCCGACCGACGCGTTCGAGGCCTACCACTACGGCTGGAGCATCATGCAGTGCCTGCACGGCGGGCTCCAGGACGGCGGAGCCGGGACCGGCACCGTCATGCGGCCCGACACGCTGCGCCGTTACGCGGAGGCCGCCGGGCTGGGGCGCGTCGACATCCTGCCGATCGAGCACGACAGCTGGCGCTTCTATCGCCTCCGGCCGTCGTCGAACGATTGAGGGCCTGTAGCCCATTTCTCGATCGAGGCATTGGGACGGTGCCGCCCCCGATCGCTTCATGACCCATTTCACGGTCTACGAGGCGGCCGACGACGGTGCCGAGACGACGTGGGGCGACCTCGTCACCGACGCGGAGTACCTGCCACCCGCGACGCGTCCGAGCTGATCCGCGCTCAGCCGGCGCCGGCGAGAACCTCGCGCAGACGGGCGGCGAACGCATCCGGCTCGCCGGTCTGGCCGTGCTCGCCGCCGAGGAACCCGCCGTGGTTGCTCGGGAAGGCCACGGTTGCCGTGCCCAGCCGCTCGGCGACGGCGTGGGCACCGCGATTGGCCAAGGTGCCCTCGGACTCCGTGCCCGCGGCGGGGACGATCCGGGTCGAGGCCGAGCGCAGGGCCGCGAAGTCCGGCTCGTAGTGGGTGCACGAGATCATGTTCTGGTGGAGGAGCGGGTCGGTCCGCGACCCGTCGTCCGTGGTCGGCAGCCCGAACATCGCGGGGTCGACCGGCTGCGCGGCGAAGTCGGCGGGGATGTCGCCCTCGTGGCTGACGAGCAGGATGAACCGCGCCATCCCTGCCCCGAAGCCACGCTGCTCATACGCGTCGTAGACGGAGCGAGCGGCCGCCAGGCCCGCCTCACGATCGGCGAGGATGCCGGCGAGCGGCGGCTCGTGGGCGACGAGGGTGCGGACCTGCTCCGGATGCCGCCCCACGAGCGCCAGCGCGTTCACCGCGCCGCCGCTGCTCGCGAACAGATCGACCGGTCCGCCGCCAAGGGCCGCGATCACCCGAAAGAGGTCGTCGGCGTGCTGCTCCGGCGTCGACGGCGAGGACGGGTCGGCCTTCACGCTCCGGTCGACCCCGCGGGGGTCGTACGTCGCGACCGTCCGGTCCGCGAAATGACCGGCGAGCGTTCCAAAGCCCGACGCGCCCATCGGCGAACCGATGAGCAGGAGCACCGGCTCGGTCGTCGTCGGGTTCGGGCGGACGTCGTAGGTAAGGACCGCACCGGGCACGTCCAGGGTCGCGGTTTGCGGCTGGGTCATCGTTTGCGGCTGGGTCATCGCTCGTCTCCATGTGTCGGCGTTCAACCGCTCCGACGATCTCCACACCCGAAACTCATCGCACCCTCAGTCGGGCGCCCCGCCGTCGTCACCGAACGCGGCGAGCGCGTCCGCCGATGGGATGACGTAGTAGGCGCCAGTGACCGGTCGGGTCACCGCCGTGAGTCGGTCGGGCGGCTCGCCCCGGGCACCGATCATGCTCTCGAGCATCGCCCGCAGGATCGTCTGGTCGCGGCAGAACCCCACGAAGATCGTTCCGTGTCGGGTGAGCGTGCCGTATGCGATGTTCCGTCGGAAGATCCGGCTGAAGCGATCCTGGTCGGTCCGCGCGACGTGCGAAGTCGTCGGTCGCGGGTCGAGCTCCGCGCTGTCGGCCTTCCGGCGTCCGATGATCGCCTCCTGCTCCTCGACCGGCAGGCTCTCCCAGGCGACCGCATCGTGCTCCCACTGCTGGAGCAGGAGGATCGAGGCGTCCGTGCCCGGCTCCCCCGACGGGATCAAGGCGACGCCCGCGGCCTCGAGGAGGGTCGGGTTCTCCGTTCCGTCGATGAACCCGGTCAGGTCGAGATCGTGGTGGTACGGCCACCCGACGATCTCGTTGGCGACCCGCGCGACGCCTGCGAGCCCCATGACGATGCCGCGCGACAGATCGAACACGACGTCGTACGAGGCCCCCGTCAGCCACACGACGACGTCGTGTTGGGTCGCCGGCAGGGTGTAGCCGCCGGCCCCGACCAGCGGCTCGTTGAAGCCGCTGACGTCGCGCGGGGCGGCGTCCGGCGCGACGCCCCTCCAGAGCTCCGGGCGGAACCCGGCGACGAGGTTGACGCCGCCGATCGTCGTCCGCGGCTCGCGCAGGGATGCGACCCGCTCGACCGCGACCGCGGCATCGACACCGGGCAGGAGGTCGAGCTCGAGGTAGGCGTGGGACGCCGTCCCCAACGCGAAGATGCCGGGTTGCGCCGATGTCATCGTCCCACCAACTCGCTCTCGTAATCGTCGAGGGCCCGATCATCCGCCGGTCGCGGGCCGCCGGATCCGATCGAGCCTGACGAGCGAACCACACTTGGGGAGGAGCGTGCAACGTGGACTTCGACCTGTACATCTGGGCTTCGCCGCGTGACCTCGACCCGGAGCGCGCGGCATCCCTGATCGGGGGCTGGGAGCAAGCGGGCGGGGACCCGGCCGTGAGCCCGTTCGAGCCGAGCACCGACGTCGGCTGGTTCGCGCGTGAGCTGCGCCGCGACGAACCCGGGCTCGCGCTGACGACCGACGCGGACCCGAACCCGATCCGGACGCCGATCGTGCTCTCCGGATCCGACGAGCCGCCGGCTCGGGTCGTCGCCATCCACCTTGCGGATGTCGCCCTCGAGGACGCGTTCGACACGATCTTCAGCCTGGCTGCGAAGTACGACCTCATCGTCTTCGACGCCCGGGCTCGCCAGGTTCGGTTTCCACTGGCGGAGATGGCCGCCCACGCGAGCGCGACCTTCTGGCCGGGCGGGGCGATCCGGGCTGCCGTCGCTGGCGGACTTGGTGGGGTGGTCGCGATTGGCGGATGGCTGGTCGGGATCCCGATCGTCAGCGGCGTGGTCGCGCTTGGGGGCGGATTCATGTTCGTCATGGCGATCTACACGTTCGTCCACGAGGGCCGCACCGCCCTCGCCCGGCGCCGTCAGGGCGCCAGGTCCGGACCGGGGGCGACCCACGAGGAATCGTTATGACGCTGTAACGCCGAGGGTCGGCAGGCGGGTCCAGACTGGGGGGACGCGCCGCAAGGGCGGCCTCCGGCTCGCCGCGTGGAAGACGGAGTTCGTCCTGACCGAAGGCGCCGCCGAGCATCCCTGCCCGGTCCCGGCCCTCTACGACTACACGGTCGTGGGCCGTTCTGCCGAGTTCAACGCCCTCTGCGAGGGCACGACCGAGTTCAACGGCTTCTACGGTCACGGGATCGTCGATGCGTACGCCACGGTGACCGACACCTTCGAGTTCCCCGAGTAACCCGGGGCACGACCCCGATCGCTCCCGGGGGGACGCCGGCGGCCCGCACGGGCCGCCGGCGCTTCCTGTCCCGCGCTCGCCACCGGCCGCAGAACCACGCGGGGTCGACACGCGAAATAACGACTCGTCACGATGCGCGCCGCGGGCCTTTAGCGCGAGTCTCGTCCCTGGACGACCAACAATGAGAGTCGGAACGAGGCCCGAGATGATCAACGTCGAACAGTACTCGCAGGTCAGCGAGCGGAACCAGGAGCGGCTCCGCGACGCCGCGCAGGAGCGCCTCGCCCGGGCGAGCCAGGCCACGCCCACCGTCAATCACTCCATGACGACCAGGCTCGGGATCGTCGCCGGCCGCGTCCGTGCCGCGATCGCGCGTCGCCTCGTCGGGCTCGCGGGCGTGTCCTGACGGCACACGGAAGCAGCGCACCACCCGTCGTTTGACGATGGACGCAGCGAGGCGACTCGCGTGATCATCCACAGCATGGTCCGCGTCTCCAGCCCCGTCCTGATCGGGCGGTCCGACGAAGCCGGCCGCCTTCGGGCTGCGCTGGCCCGGACCGCCGAGCGCCGGAGCAGCACGACCCTGATCTCCGGTGAGGCCGGCGTCGGCAAGACGAGGCTCGTCTCGGACTTCGTCGAGCGCGCCCGCGCGACCGGCGCCGAGGTCCTTGAGGGTGGCTGCGTCCTGCTCGGGGACGGCGCGTTGCCGTATGCCCCGGTCGTCGAGGCGCTCCGCGGTCTCGTTCGGCGAACACCGGCCGAGGAGCTCGACGCGCTCGTCGGCGCTGGCCGGTCCGAGCTCGCCCGCCTCGTGCCCGACCTCGGATCGGTGACCGAGGACGCCCGTTCGGGCCTGAGCATCGGCTCCGGCCAGGGTCGCCTCTTCGAGCTCCTCCTGAGCGTCCTCCAGCGCCTCGCCGACCGCTCACCGACCGTGTTCATCGTCGAGGACCTGCACTGGTCCGACCAGTCGACCCGCGACCTCCTCGGGTTCCTCGTCCGCAACCTGCGCGACGTTCCGGTCATGCTCGTGTTCACCTACCGATCCGACGAGCTCCATCGGCGCCACCCGCTCCTGCCGTTCGTCGCCGAGCTGACGCGGACGCCCGGCGTCGAGCGGATCGAGCTTGCCGCGCTCGACGGAGTCCAGTCGGCCGAGCTGCTCCGGGCGATCGCCGGGCGCGATCTCGAGCCCGCCCTCGTCGAGTCGATCCACGTCCGCTCGGCCGGCAACCCCTTCTTCACCGAGGAGCTGCTCATGGCGTCGGGGGCGGACGGTCGGAGCGACCTGCCGCCGAACCTCCGCGACCTTCTCCTGGCCCGCATCGCCGGCCTCTCCGAAGCGACGCAGGAGTTCCTGCGGGTTGCCTCCGCCGCGGGGCAGCGGGTCGACCCGGCTCTCCTCGCCGCGGCGATGTCGATCGATTCGGCCGAGATGTACGAGGCCCTCCGTGAGTGCGTCGGGCGCCAGGTGCTCGTCCCCGACCCGACAGCCGGCGTCGAACGCTACGCCTTCCGCCACGCGTTGCTCCAGGAGGCGGTCTACGACGACCTCCTGCCCGGCGAGAAGACGCGGCTCCACGCTGCGTTTGCGCGGACGCTCGAGGCGAGCTTCGCGGGTGACGTCACCCATGCCGCCGAGCTGGCGTACCACTGGTTCGCGGCGCACGACCTGCCACGGGCGCTCGAGTCCGCCGTCGCCGCCGGCCTCGCCGCCGAAGCGGCCTACGCGTTCCCCGAAGCGACCGCCCAGTTCGGGCGGGCGCTCGAGCTCTGGGATCGGGTGCCGGGCGCGGAGGAGCATGCGGGACGCGACCGGGTCGACCTGCTGGCCGAGCTCGCCAGCGTGGCGCGCTTCCACGACGCCGCCCGGGCGGTGACCCACGTCCAGGCGGCGATCCGCCTCGTGGACGAAGCCGCAGAGCCGGTCCGGGCCGGTCTCCTGTACGAGCGTCTGGGGCGCTACGCCTGGATCGCGGGCCAGGGCGAGCTCGCGAACCAGGCCCACCGGACCGCGATCCGACTCATCCCCGCCGAGCCGCCGTCCGAGGCCCGGGCGCGGGCCGTCGCCGGCCTGGCCCAGATCTCGGTCCTCGGCGCCCGGTTCGACGAAGCGCTGATCCTCGCGGAGGAGGCCCTGACCATCGCCCGGGCGATCGGCGCCCGCGACATCGAGGGCCACGCGCTGAACAGCCGCGGGCTCTCGCGAGCGGTCCTCGGCGACATCGACCTTGCGGACGCCGACCTCCGGACCGCACTGGCGATCGCGGAGGACGTCGGGATCGTCGACGACATCGGCCGGGCCTACGCCAACTGGACGTGGGTCTTCGTCGTCGCCGGCCGGCTGGACGAGTCGATCGCGATGGCCCGCCGGGCGGTGGCCGTGTCCGAACGCCTGGGACTCATGCGGTTCTTCGGGGCGCATCTGCTGTGTGGCGCGGCCGACGACCTCTACCGGCTGGGACGCTGGGACGAGGCCGAGGAATCCGTCCTCCGGGCCGAGGCGCAGGGTCTGCTGGGGATCAACGGCATCCTGATCGAGGAGCTCAAGGGCCGCCTGGCGCTCGCCCGAGGCCGGTTCGACGAGGCCGCCCGCCATCTCGAGCCACTGGCCCGGCTGGCCGAGCGGGCCGCCGACATCCAATTCATCAGTCCGGTCACGGCGAGCCTCACCGAGCTGGCCCTCTGGCAGGGAAAGCCCGATCGCGCGGCGACGATCGCGACGGACGCGATCCGGCTGATCGACTTCACGCCTGAGGTTCGGATCGGCGAGCTGTTCGCGTTGTGCATCCGGGCCCACGCGGACGCGGCCGAGCTGGCCCGGGTCCGCCGGCTCCCGGACGTCGCGAACGCGGCGATCGATGCCGGGATGAGCGTTCTCGCGGCAATCCGCGGCCGGCACGCGCGTGCCGCGTCGCGGCCCGCGCTTGTCGAGCAGTCCGCGTCATGGCTGCTCCTCTGCGAGGCCGAGGCGACGCGCCTCGACCGGCGGCCCGAACCCGCCGCCTGGGCTGCGACCGTCGAGGCGTGGCGCCGCCTCGACCGGCCGTACGCCCTCGCGTACGCCCGATGGCGCGAGGCGGAGGCGCGGCTCGCGGCGCGCGAGGCTCGCGACGAGGCGTTGGTCGCGCTGCGCGAGGCCCATGCCATTGCGACCCGGCTCGGCGCGGCGCCGCTGCTCGGCGAGATCGTCGCGCTTGCCGCGCGGGCTCGGCTCCCGCTCGTCGCCGACATCGACGGTGGCGACGCCACGGAGGGAACGACGCCGGCCGCGGACGATGCCGACTTCGGGCTCACCGCACGCGAGCGAGAGGTCCTTGCACTCGTCGCCCTCGGCCGGACGAATCGCCAGATCGCCGACGAGCTGTTCATCAGCCAGAACACGGCCGGGGTCCACGTCTCGAACATCCTCGGCAAGCTCGGCGTTGCCGGGCGCGGCGAGGCGGCGGCGATTGCCTATCGATTGGGTCTGATCGAGACGGCGTCGATCTCCTAGGGCCCGACGGTCACGTCCGTGTCACACGGATAGTCGGCCCCGGCCGTTCGAGACTGGGTCGCGATCACGTAGTTGCCGTGGCCCGGCAGGGCCGTGACGGTGCCGGTGAATCCAGCCGCCTTCCAGATCCGCGCCGCGTCGCCTCGGGGCTCGCCGACGAGCCGCGGCGCCTCGGCGACGCACGAAGCCGGGGAGGCCGTGGGCGTGGGCGCCGACGTCGGCGACGGCCCGGTCGGGGTCGGCGACGGAGACCCCGTCGGTGCCGGCGTCCGCTGTGGTGGCGCCGGCGTGGCCGTGGTCGGCCCGCCGCCCCGGTCTCCGGCGACATCCGGCCCGGTCGCGGGTGTCGGCGTCAGGTCGGCGGCGACCCCGCCGATCGCTGCGCCCGGTGCCCCGGACGCGGCATCGAGCGTCCTGTACGGGCCGGCGGTCGTGCCGGGCATCCCGACCAGGCCCGCGACCCCGCCCTGGGGTCGCGCGGTGCCGCCGATGATCCAGGCGAACGTCGAGCCGGCGAGGACGACGGTGGCCACGATGACGATGGCGGGCCACTGCGGGCCGGTTCGTGACGGCTGATGAGGGACACTGGCGGCGGTGGCGGCCATGGGCTGTCGGTCGGCCCGGCGGCGCGTCCACGTCGATGTACCGGAGTCCAACAAGGCCACGATCG
>DASXTH010000114.1:0-7864 GCA_036505555.1 Candidatus Limnocylindrales bacterium
AGCTGCCATCCGACGTTCTCGCCATCGGGTGACGGCAGGTGGCGTCGCAGGATGAGCGCCCCGTCGGACGCGAACCCCTGCACGATCGAGTCGTCGGGGATGACGACCCGGACTTCCGTGCCGCTCGATGCTTCGACGATCAAGAGCTCCCGCGGCGCCGCGTCCGAACCGATCGTCGTCAGCGCGAACCGCGAGCCGTCCGTGGCCCAGACCGCCTGATCGACGGCTGCATCCGGGGTGCGGATGGACCAGCGCGAGTCGCCGGTGGCGACGTCGAGCGCCTCGAGGCCCTGGTCGTCGTGGCCCGGGATCCGCGCAATCGCCGTCGTTCCGTGCGGGTCCACGGTCCACGTCCGGCCGTAGCCGACCGCGCTCCTGGCGGCCACGACCCGAGCGAGTGAGGTGCCGTCGAGCCGTCGCTCCAGCAGGCGCGAGCCCGCACCGTCGAGGACCTCGTAGAAGACGAGGGGACCCGCGGCCGGCGGTCGCTCGGTGGCGCCGGGGTCGTGTCTGCCGGGGCCGTCGGGTGCCTGGTCGGAGGAGCGCCACGCGGCAAGCCCGATGACGAGGGCGCCGGCGAGGACACCTGCCGTTACCCCGATCGCCCGTGCCCGGATCGCCCGCCGTCCCCGCATCGACCCCATCGCCCCCATCATCGTCGCTCGACCGCGAGGAGACGGGGTGCGGCCGTCGCCCGTTGCGGGCGGCGGCCCGGCCCGGCGCGGCTGCCCGCGGCGTTTGACGTCGGGGCTGCGCGATGCTACAAGTCCTTGCCCGCCCGATCGCGTTCCGGCCCCCCGCCGCGGCCGACCAACTCGGGCTCGCATCGCAGCGAACGGAGATCATTCCCGTGACCTTTCCCGACGTCGAGACCCAGGCATCGAGCGCCGTCAACCAGACGCGGCTGAAGCGCCAGCTGGCCGACCAGGCGATCGCCCAGGCGACGGCGGCGCAGTGGTCCGAGGCTGCGGAGACGAACCAGCGCCTGCTCGAGCTCGGTCCGGACGCAGAGTCGGAGAATCGGCTCGCGAAGGCCCTCTGGGAGCTCGGCGAGCTGGGCCAGGCGCGCGAGCACTACCAGACGGCGCTCGCCCTCGACCCAACGAACCGGATCGCCGAGCGGAACATCGACCGGCTCAGGATCCTGCTCGTCGACGCCGGCGAGAAGACCGTGCCCGCCCAGGATGGGAGCAAGGCGCCGGTCTCGATCTTCGTCGAAGAGACCGGCAAGACCGGGTTCGCGTTCCTGACCGACCTGCCTCATCCGCGCAAGCTCGCCCAGGTCAACCCGGGCGATGCGGTCGAGCTGACGCCGGAAGGCGGTCGCCTGATCGCGTTCTCGAACGGGATGCGCATCGGCATCGTGGAGCCGCGGGTGGCGGCCCGTCTGCTCAAGCTCATGGCCGAGGGCAACAAGTACGCCGCGGGCGTGACCTCGCTCGGCGACAAGGACGTCCGGATCATCATCCGCGAGATCTACCAGGACCCGCGGAACTACGGGAAGGTCTCCTTCCCGACGGCGGCCAAGTCGACCGACCTGCGGCCGTACACCAAGGGCACGCTGATCCGCGAGGAAATGGATCTCGAGGACGACCTCGAGGACGACGAGGAGGACGAAGAGATCGAGGACCTCGATCGCGTCCTGCCGCCCGAATCCACGACAGACGAGGCATTCGAAGAGGAATTGGACGAGGCCGACGAGAGCTAGTCCCGCGTCCCGTCCATGACCCTCGGTCGAGCGCGGAATGCCCGCTGAGCGGTCGATGCGTCGGTTTGGAGCTCAGTCGGGCGCGGAGTGCCCGCCAGGCGTCCATTCTGCGACAACCGCGAGCCACTCCGCTCGGACGGCGTGTCGCCTGACACCGCGGGTCCGCCGGGGCTAGGCTTTCCCGATGGCGGGTCGTGCGTCTCTCGTCCGAGCGGAGCCGGGGTTCTCCCTGCCGTTCTTCGATCGGCTGGCGCCACCGCCGCCGCCCGGGCTCGTCGCGGCCCGCATCGAGACCCACACGAAACCCGGTGACATCGTCCTCGACCTCTCCGGCCGTGGCGGCTGGATCGGCCGGGCCGCCGTGGATCGGCAGCGGCGGGCCGTCAGCCTGGAGTCGACGCCGCTGACGCGCCTCCTCGCCGAGCTCGTCCTTCGGCCGCCCGACCTCCGCCACCTGGACGCTGCGTTCCAGGCGATGGGTGCGTCGTCCTACGGCCAGACGAGCCTGAAGGTCGCCGTCGGCGAGCCATTCACGACCCGTTGCGCGACGTGCGGGCGCTCGCTCCCGCTCGACGAGGTGATCTGGCCCTCGGCCGCTGGCCCCGACGAGGCGATCGAGCCCGCCCCCGGGTTCGGCGCCGCCGATCCGGACCCGGCCGGCTCGGCCGGCCCGGACGACCGCCCGCCGCAGCCCGATCCCGACCGGCCCGTCGCCCGCAAGCTCTATGCCTGTCCCGTCTGCCGCGCGCCGCGCGGCCGCGAGCAGCGGAGCGCGGCCCTCGATCGGGACGATCTCGAACGCGCCCGGTCGGTCCCGCCCGAGAACGCAGCCGCACGCGCGCGCCTGGCGGAGCGGTTCCCGGTCGTCGACGGAGGGGCCGGCCTCGTCGATGCGCTCCTGGACCTCCATACCCCCCGGCAGCTCGTGGGGCTGGCCGCGATCCTCGAGCGGATCGAAGGCGATCTCCGCGCGGCGCCGGTCGAAGCCGCCCTTCGGCTCGGGTTCCTCCACGCGCTCCTGCCGGCGAGCCGGTTGAACGGCTACCCCGGCCGGATCGGCACCCTGCGCATCCAGGCGGGCCGCGTTCGTCCGCCGGCCGCAGGCCAGTGGCGCGAGCGCCATCCGTGGCTCGCCTTCGAGGATGGGATCCGGACCGTGCGCGGCTTCATCCAGCGGCTCGAGAGTGGGCCCGGCGGGGCGGTCCAGGCGCGCCTCGGGAGCGACCTGCGGGCGCTCTCCGAGGGCAGCGCGACGGCGGTCGTCGGCGTGGCCGGGCCGTCCACCACGCGCGCGATCGGCGAGGAAGCGTCGCAGGGCCGCGGCTGGGAGGGGTCGCCGGGCGGCGCCGGACTGCGCCGCCGGATCCGCCTCGTCCTCGGCCAGCCGCCGGTCCGTCCGAACCAGGAACGGCTCTCGATGACGTACTGGGCGGCGGCCTGGACGATCGGGGCGGAGGCCGCCGGTGGGCTTCCCCTGGCCGCCCTCTCCGGCCCCGCGATCCGGGCGCCGTGGGGCTGGCAGGCCGCGGCGCTCGCCCGATCGCTCGCCTCGATCGAGCCGTCGGTCGCGAGGGACGGCGAGGTGGTGCAGCTCGTCGACGGCGGCCCCGAGGCGCTCGTCACCGCGGCCATCGGCGGCGTCGGCGCGGGCTTCCGGCTGCTCGCGGCCCGGCTCGGCGACGGCGACGACGAGTCGGTCGGGAGCGTGGAGCTCGTGCCGCCGGGCGCGGTGCTGCCACCCGGCCCTCGAACGCGGGCGAACGTCGCGCTCGACCCGGTCGTCGGCGGCGCGGGTGACCCGGACGTCGTGCCGGGCACGGGGCTCTTCGGCGCGCCGGAGCGGTTCGATCGGCGCCCGCTCTCCGCAGCGGACGTCCGCAATACCGTCGTCGACGTCACGGTCGAGAGCCTGAAGGCGCGTGGCGAGCCGGCGTCAGGCGATCGGCTGCTCGGCGAGATCCTCGTCGGGCTCGATCGGGCGGGTCAGCTTCGCCGGCTGGTCGCCGATCGCGAGCTGTCCACGGGGCCGCGTCCGCGCTCCGATATGGACGCTCTCGAACCCGAATCCAGGGCCCGACCGGCCCTGGGCGCGGCGCAGGCGTTCGACGCGGCGCCGGCAGTTGACGCAGCCGACGTCGCCGACGCGATCGACTCGCAACCCGGAGGCCGGCACGGCGCATTCGCTGAGCGCGAGCCGCGGGTCGCGGCCGTCGACGCAAGCCCCGCCCATCGCCGCCTCGGCCGCCCCGCCGATGCGCCCCCCGACCAGGTCGATGCGCTCCTCGCCATCATCGGGGAGGCGATGACCGAGACCGGCAAACGCCGCCTGACGGAGGTCGCACCCGGGCGCTGGTGGCTCGCCGATCCGCATGACCGCGCGACGGCCGCCGCCCCGCTCGCGGATCGCGTCGAGTGGGCCGTCTTCAGCCTGCTGTCGACCTCGGGTCCGATGTCCGAAGCGTCCTTCCTCCAGCGGATCGCCGGCCTCTTCATCGGCCACGACCTGCCCGACGAGACGTTGGTCCGGGCCTGCCTCCAGAGCTATCGGAGCCGGGCGAGTACGGCCGATCGGATCCTCACCGGCGACGACCTGCTCCGTCGTGCCCAGGAGCACGCCGAGCTGATCGGGATGCTCGCCGATGCCGGCCACCGGCTCGGGTTGTCCGTCTGGATCGGCCGTCGCGAGCAGGCGCGCAAGCTCGGTGCCGGCCGTCTCGGCGATCGTCTCCACGACGTCGAGCGTCGAGCCCCGCTGACCCACATCAATCGCGCCGCAGACGACGTGGCTGAGGTGGACTGCGCCTGGTACATCCGCGGCAAGCTCGCGTTCCTATTCGAGGTCGAGTGGACCGCGATGCTCGGCGAACCGATTCTTCGTCACCATGCCCGGATTCCACAGGACGATGGCACGGTTCGCTTCCTCGTGATCGCGCCGGAGCGGACAGAGCTCGTCCGCCACAAGATCGAGCGATCGCCGCTGCTCCGCGAGGCCATCGAGCGCGACAACTGGCACGTCCTGAAGTGGAATCACCTCCGCTCCTTCCTGGCCCGCGACGACTTCAGCCTCGACACCCTCGAGCCCTGGCTGGGACTCGATCCGGTTGCCGAGCGGAGCGGCGAGCAGCTGGGCCTGTTCGGGTAGCGATCGCGGCCGGTTGGACGTCTCCGCGATACCCTGTCCCGAACCGTCGGCCCATGGGGTCGACCCGATCGCGGCCCCGCCGCAACTTGGAGACAACGTGACCGAATCCGGGCATGCATCGTCCCCGGTCGACCAGCTCGCCGACCACTTCTGGGAAGAGATCCTCGAGCTCAACCCGACGACCGCGACGGTCTACGGCGACGAGCGCTACAACGACCGCCTCGAGGACCCGAGTCCGGCCGGCCGGGCGAAGGCGCGCGCGCTCATGGAGCGCACGAAGGCCGCCGCAGAGGCGATCCCGCCGGAGGGCCTGCCGGTCGAGGACCGGATCACCCGCGACATGCTGATCGTGATCGCCGACCAGGCCATCGAGCAGGACGACCAGGGCGTCCATCGGCTCGGCGTCGTCGACCAGATCGGCGGGCCGCAGACGCTCCTGCCACAGATCTGCCAGTTCCAGCCGGCCGACACACCCGAGCGGTTCGAGAAGTTCGCCGCCCGTCTCGAGGCGTACCGGGCGTACATGGCGGCGAACACCGAGATCCTTCACGAGGGCCTGGAGACGGGTCTGACGGCGCCGCGGATCGTCGCGGAGCGGACGATCGCCCAGCTCGAGCGGCTCCTCGCGATCCCGATTGAGGAGGCGGTCGTCCCACAGCTCGCGCAGGTCGCATCCGACGCCGACCGGGCCCGCGTCCGGAAGCTCACCGAGCAGGTGATCTACCCAGCAGACCGCGAGTTCCTCGAGACGTTGAAGGGCGACTACTTCGCCGCCACACGCACGGATCCCGGGCTGTGGTCGGCGCCGAACGGCGAATCGATCTACCGGACCCAGGCGCGTGCCTGGACGACGCTCGAGCTGGATCCCCGTAAGGTCCACGAGATCGGCATGGAGGAGCTCGGGATCGTCAACGTCGGGCGACGCGAGATCGCCTCGTCGGCCGGCGCCGCCAGCCCGGCGGAGTACCGCCAGTGGCTCGCCGACGATCCGGCAAACACCCCCCAGTCGAAGGACGAGCTCATTGCCCGCGCCCGCGAGGACATCGAGCGGGCGATGGTCGTCGCGCCGCACTACTTCGGCACGCTCCCGAAGGCCGGCTGCGACGTGAAGGCGGTCGAGGAGTTCAAGGAGAAGGACGCGCCGTTCGCCTATTACTTCCCGCCGGCGACGGACGGCTCGCGCGGCGGCATCTACTACGCGAACGGCTACGACCTGTCGAACCGGAAGTACACGAAGCTCGCGACGACGACCTACCACGAGGCGGTCCCGGGGCATCACTTCCAGATCGCGCTCGAGCAGGAGAACGAGGCGCTGTCGACGTTCCGCCGGCTCGGGGCGCGGATCGTCGGCGGCGCGTACGTCGAGGGATGGGGGCTCTACAGCGAGAAGCTCGCCGACGAGATGGGCCTGTTCCGGAACGACGCAGAGCGGTTCGGGATGCTCGACGCGGTCGCGTGGCGGGCGGCCCGGCTCGTCGTCGACACCGGGCTGCACGCCCTCCACTGGACGCGCCAGCAATCCATCGACTTCCTGCTCGAGACCGGGCTGTCCGACACGGATGCCGTGATCGAGACCGACCGCTACATCGTGTGGCCGGGCCAGGCGCTGACGTACATGATCGGCTGCCGGGAGATCGAGCGGCTTCGCCGCGAGCTCTCGGCTCGCGACGGCGCTGCATTCGACCTGCGGGCGTTCCACGACCAGGTGCTGGCCCACGGGTCGTTGCCCCTGGCGACTCTCTCGCGGGAGCTGCCCAACTGGGTCACCACCCCGGTCTGAGGGGCCTGTCGCGCCTGACCCCGCTCCTGTCGCGCCCGACCCGGCTCCGATACGAATGCAATCACGGGTGGGGGCCGCCCGTGCCGCCTAGCTGTCGAAGCCGATCCCCAGCGCATCCAGGGTTCGGAGCAGGATGCCGCGGCGGCCCTCGTTCCGGTCGGCGCGGTCCAGTTCGTGGCGGACGAGGTTCACCGCGACCGAGCGGAGCGGCTCGGGCGGGAACGGGACCGGCTTGCTTCGGACGAAGCGGAGCTTCAACAGATCGGAGTCGGGTCGCAGGATGAAGTCCCGCGCGATCCCACCGGCCCAGCGGCTCGCGCCGACCCCCAGCCCGGTGTAGCCGAGCGCGTAGGTGAGCCTTCCACCGAGGCCCTGCCCGAATGTGACCGTGAACCGCGACGTCGTGTCGATCGCCCCGCCCCAGCGGTACGGAAACCCGACCTCGCCAAGCTGAGGGAACGCCCGCCGGAAGTGGGCTTCGAGCTTCGCAAACGTCGCCGGCCGCTGGTCGAGCTCCGGCCGGACGCCGTTGTTCCGGTAGTAGATCGCGTCGTAGCCGCCCCAGAGGATCCGGTTGTCGGCCGTCTGCCGGAAGTAGTGGAACTGGTTGTTCGCGTCGCCCATCCCCTGCCGGCCGCGCCACCCGATCGCGTCGCGCTGTTCCTCGGTCAACGGATCGGTCACGAGGACGTAGTCGTAAACGGGCACGAATTGGCTCTCCAGGCGGCGGAGCCAGCCCGAGTAGGCAGAAGTCGCGACGACGACATGGTCGGCGTCGAGCACGGCGCCCGCCTCGGTCCGGAGTCGAACGCCGCCGGCCCGCCGCTCGACCGATCGAACCCTGGTCTGCTCGTGGATCGCGATGCCGCGTTCGTCGCAGACCCGCGCGAGACCGCGGACGAGCTTGGCCGGGTCGACGAGGACAGCCCGGTCCGCGGAGCCGAGCAGGCCCGCCTGCCAGATCGGCGAGTGGACCTCGGCCTGGACGGCGTCGCGGTCGAGGAAGACGAGCTCCTCGCCGTACTCGGCCGCCTCGTCGACCCACGCGCGGAACTCCTCGACCTGGTACGCCTGGTCGGCGACGGCGAGGTCGCCGGTCTGCTCGAGATCGCAATCGATCTCGTGGTCGCCGATGAAGGCGACAATGGCCGCGAGGTTGGCGAGGCCCTCCTGCTCGAGGATCTCGAGCTCGTCGGAAAAGTGGCGGATCCCGTTCGCGAGCCCGTGGGTCAGC
>DASXTH010000115.1:0-12503 GCA_036505555.1 Candidatus Limnocylindrales bacterium
GCGGCCTCCGGCGATCGCGATGTCGACGCGGCGATCGACGAGGTCATCGAGACGATCGTCGCCCTGCGCAACGCGCGCGCGACGGCGAACATGCCGGCGGCGGACTGGCTCGAGACCCACCTCCTCGCTCCCGGCGATGTCTTCGAAACGTTCGAGGCCCTCGCGCCGGCGATCGGACGGCTCGCCCGAGCACGGCCGCTCGTGCTCCATCGATCCGCAGCGGACCTGCCGCGTCCGACGGGTGCGCTCGAGATCGTCCTGCCGGCCGGCGATGTCGAGGCCACGATCCTGCCGCCCGCCGCCCACACGGCGACCGCGGACCTCGATCGCGCCCGGCTCGAGAAGGAGCTGGCCGCGTCCGAGGGCCACCTCGCCGCCGCTCGGGCGCGGCTCGCGAATGCGGCATTCACGGGGAACGCGCCGCCGGCCGTGGTCGAGGGTGCGCGAACGCGCGAGGCGGAGCTCGCCGAGCAGGTCGCGCGGCTGAAGGCCCGCCTCGGGCGCTGACTCAGGCCGGCTCGAGCCGGAGGTCGGCCACGACCGGCCAGTGGTCGGAGGCGTCACTCGCCTCGACGACGACCCGGCACGCCTCCACGACGAAGCCGCGGACGAGGATCTGGTCGATCGGCGCCGCACCACATGTCGCGCGCGCCGGGTCGTCGGGAGCGATTCCCACCGCCGCGAACGCGTCGACGAGCCCGGAGCGGACCGGCGCAAGCTCCGCTGCGCCGAGCGGTGCGTTCATGTCCCCGGTCAGGACGACCGGCCCCGTCCGCGGGTCGAGGACGTCGCGGACGCCCTGGGCCTGGCGCCGGCGCTGGTCGCGCCCGATGTAGGTCAGATGCGTCGTGGCGACCGACACGGCCGCTCCCCCGACCTCGACCGTGCCACCGACCACGCAGCGCGGCTCGCGATGACCCGGCTCCGCGTTCCCGTAACGGACCCCGGCGAGCGCGTGAGCGTCACCGGTCGGTTCGACGAGATCGTCGTCGGCGGCCTGCAGCAGGCCGATCGCGAACCCGTCCCGGAGGGGCTCGCGGCTCAACACCGCGTTCCCCCACATCGCCGAACCTCGGGCCAATGGTGTCGCGGAGCTCCACCTTGGACCTCGGTGAGCGAGAGACGACCCGCCGTTGACCGGCTCGACCAGGGGGAACGCATGCGTAGCGGCGTAGCGCACCTCCAGACCGGTCATCACGCCGAGGTCTGCCGGCTGATCGTGGACATCGCCGTCCGGGGTCATGATCGTGACCTCCTGGAGCGTCGCGACGTCCGGATCGAGCGCGCGCAGGATCGCCGCGATCCGCTCCAGCCGATCGCGGCGGACGTGGCGCCACCAGGCCGGTGGGAATGGCTCACCCGGGCCGATCGCGGCGCGGATGTTCCAGCTGACGACGCGAAGGCGCGCCGGCGGAGCCGGCGCGCCCATCACGCGATCGAGCGGATCGCTACTTGACCGAGCCCGCGAGGAGCCCCTGGACGAAGTAGCGCTGGAGGCTGAAGAACACGAGCACCGGCACGAGCATCTGGAGGAATGCCGCTGCCGCGAGCAGGTTCCACTCGGTGCCGTACTGCGAGAGCAGGGTGCTGATCTGCCGCGTCATCGGGTTGTTCGCGGCGTTCTGGACGAAGACCAGGGCCATCAGCAGGTCGTTCCAGACCCAGAGGAACTGGAAGATGCCGTAGGCCGCGATCGCGGGCACCGAGAGCGGCACCACGATCGTCCGGAACACCCCGAGCGTCGACGCGCCGTCGATCCGGGCGGCCTCGATGAGGTCACGCGGCAGGGTGATGAAGAAGTTCCGCAGCAGGAAGATCCCGAACGGCAGGGCGAACGCCGTGTGGGCCAGCCAGATCCCGATGAAGTTGTTCGTGAACCCGAACGGCTTCATCAGCTGGAGGACCGGGATGAACGCCACCTGCGCCGGGACCATCATCAGGCCCACGACGATCAGGAACATCGTGTCGCGGAACGGGAAGTTGATCCACGAGAACGCGAACGCCGCGAGCGAGCAGATCAGGAGCGGCAGGAGCGTCGAGGGGACCGAGATGATGATGTTGTTGATGAACGCTCCCAGCATGCCCTGCGAGTTGATCACGCCCGCGTAGTTGTCGGTCGTGAACCGGAGGGTCGTGAGGACCTCCCACCAGCCGGTCGCCTGGATGTCCGACCGTGGTCGGAAGGACGTCACCAGCAGGCCGATCGTCGGCGAGAGCCAGACCAGCGCGACGAGACCCAGCGCAATGTGGATCGGGGTCCGGTTCAGCGCCCGGACGATCCGGCCGCTGAGCGTCTGCGGCCGCTCGCCGACGGCGGCGCCGGCGAGGGCGTCGGAGGTGCCGCTCATACGACGCTCGAAGTCCGGAATCGCCGGACGTTGTAGAGCATGATCGGGGTCATGATCAGGAGCATGACGATCGCCACGGCAGAGCCCTTTCCGAACAACCCGCCGGGGAACGACTCCTGGTACATCGTGAACGCGATCACCCGGCTCGATGTCCCCGGGCCACCGTTCGTCATGATGTACACGAGGTCGAACAGCTTGATCACGTTGACGGCGAGCGTCACCGCGAGCACCGAGATCGGCAGGCTGACCATCGGCAGGATGATCCCGCGGAAGACCTGGAACTCATTGGCCCCGTCGACCCGCGCAGCCTCGAGGATCTCGCTCGAGATGCTCTTGATGGCGGCCGACAAGATGACGGTCGCGAACCCGACCGATCCCCAGACCCCGACGGCGATCAGCGAGGCATTGACGAACCCCGGGTCTCCCAGCCACGAGATCGGACCGATGTTGACGATCCCGAGGATCGCATTCAGCAATCCTAGGGTTGGGTCCGGGTGGTAGACGAACGTCCAGATGACGGCCAGCGCCGTCGCGGCGATCGCCATCGGCAGGAACACGATCCCCTTGATGATCGACTCGTAGCGGACACGCGAGGCCATGACGGCCAGCACGAGCCCGAGGAAGATCACGATCGAGGTATAGAAGATCAACCACAGGATGTTGTTGAAGAGCGCGCCCGACGGCGGGAACTTGCTCAGGTCGATGAAGTTCGGGTCCTTCGTGAACAGGTTCACGTAGTTGTCGAACCCGACCCACTGCGTGAACTCGCCGCGGCGGCCGCGGTTGAAGCTCAGCGCGAACGTGTAGATCGTCGGATAGACGAGGAAGATCCCGAGCAACGCGATCGTCGGCGCCAGGAACAGCAGCGCGACGCGGCTGTTGCGCTGCTCGACCTGCGGTGGCGTCGGTGGCTTCCCACCGATTGCTCCCTTCGAGAGTTCGAGTGGTTCGTCGAGGGCCATCGGCGCACGATCCCTTCCGAAACGTCGCGGGAGGACCCGGTGGGTCCTCCCGCTGTCTCTCGATCGAGGTGAACGCTACTCGTTGTCCCAGGCGGTCTTGATCTGGGCCTGGAACGATGCCCAGTCGACCGTCTGTCCCTGGATGGCCTTCTGCAGCTCGGCGCCCAGGTTGGGGCCGCCGCCCGGCAGGAGGTCGGAGCCGTCGAAGCGAACGGCAGTGGCGTTGGCGACCTGGGCCGCTTCACGCTTGGTCTGGTCGTTCGGGTAGACGCTGACGTCCACGCTCTTGACCGGCGAGATGATCGCGCCGGTGCCGGCCCAGACGGTTCCCGCCTCGGCCGTGGTCATGTACTCCATGAACTCCTTGACGCCGGGCTTCGTCGTGAAGGCGGCGAGGACATCGCCACCGATCGTGACGCCCTTGTTGCCGTTGATCGAGGGGAAGTCGAACCAGTCGGCGTCGGTGCCGAGCTTGGCGGCCTTGTTGACCTGGCCGGTGATGATCCCACCGACGAAGCCACCCTCGTAGTACATGTCGGCCTTCGGGTTGGCGCTGAAGGCCTGGGCGATGCCGTCGACGAATCCGCGGCCGAGCGCGGCCTTGATGCCGCCGTCGACGTTGGTGTCGTTGAGGACATCGGTCATCGACTTCACGGCGGCCGCGACGCTCGGGTCGGTCCAGTCGCCGTTCTTGCTGAACAGCTTGTCGTAAGCCTCCGGTCCGGCCTGCCGGACGTAGATGCTCTCGAACCAGTCGGTCAGCGTCCAGTCGTCCTTGGCACCGAGGCCGAGGGGCTTGTCACCCTTGCTGGCCAGGGTTCCGAGGGCGGCCGTGAACGCATCCCAGTCCGCCGGCGGGGTGACGCCGGCGGCCGAGAGCTTTGCCGGCCGATACCAGAACGTGCTCTTGCTGTTGAACTTGACCATGATCGCGTAGAGCTGGCCGTCGACCGAGCCGATCTCGAGGATGCCCGGCGCGTAGTTCGGCTGGAGAGCCGCCACATCGATGCCCAGGTCCGAGACCTTCTTGATCGAGCCGTCCTTCGCGAAGCGGCGCAGGAAGCCGATGCCGGGAAGAATCGCGACGTCCGGCGGGTTGCCGGCCGTGATCTTCGTCTGCAGAACGGTCGCGTAGTTGTCGCGGTTCGACTCATACTTGGCGGTGATCCCGGTCTTCGCCTTGAACGCATCGAGAACCTTCTGGAAGTTCTCCTGCTCGGCGCCGCCCCAGAGGGACGTGACCGTGATCTCGCCGCCGGCGGCCGCGGAGCCGGCCGGCTGACTGGCACCCGTGCCGGTCGACGCCGCGGGGCCACTGGCCGCCGGGACGGCGGGGGTGGCGCCGCCGCCGCAGGCGGAGATGAGCATGACCACCGCCACGGGCAGGGTCAGGAAACGCGGGAACTTGGCCATCGGCCTCCTCCTCCTTGCTGGCGGTGGCGAGATGCCAGATCGGCCTCCCCGGGTCGATCGAACCGTCAGACGGGTTCCCACACGTCGTGGGGCAGCTGCCCGGCCATCGCCGGGGTTGGTCGACGACGTTCGATTCGTCCGCCGACGATGTCACCTGGGCGGTCGGCCTCGGCCGGTCCTGGCAGGCGGGTGATCGGCGGTTGGATCGAGCGCATCGCCGCGCCGGATCGTGTCTCTGACGCCGAGACTAGCGGCGCGTTCTCGGCGGTGTCAACATACAGGTCCATCTCGGACCTCGCCCCGAAAGGCCGTATCCGCGAGCCTGCGTCGAACTACGGTAATCGATTGCCCGGCCCTCGGTGCGGCGCGCTCATGCAGGGTTCAGTCGGAGCCGAAGCGTCCGGATCTCCCAGGGTTCGAGGGTCACGATCAAGGTGCCGTCGGGTGCCGGAGCGAGGTCGACGCCGGGCCGGCCGAGGAGGTCGACGACGCGCGCGGACGTGATGGCGCGCCCGGAGATCGTCGCCGTCGTCGGCGACGTGGTCTCCGCCACGAGGCGGAGCTCCAGCTCGTCGCCGAGCCGCCGGAGCGCCGAGAGAACGACGCCCCGGCCGTCGATCCGCAGGCCGCGAGTGATCCCGGACGCCGTGGCGCCGGCGTTGTCGACCGCCCGGCCCGCGGTCGTGATGAACGGCAGATGCCAGGCTTCAGCAACTTCGAGGACGCCCGCCTCCTCCCACGAGCCGGCGTGTGGGAGCACGGCGAACGTCGCCGACCACGGACCGACCATCTGGGCGCCCGGCACGGGCACCTCCGGGCCGGCGGGGTCCTCTCGGAACGGGTTGTCGTTCCGGCTGATCAACCCGGTCGAGCGGAGGAGGGTCAGGGCCAGCTCGCGTGCCTCGACGAGCTCGTACTCGGTGACATGGTCGAGGAGGATCGTGGCGCCCGCCGCATGGACGAAGCCGTGCGCCGGGAACGTCGGCGTCGGGACCTCGCCGTGGCCGGCCTCCTCGATCAGCCCACGCTCGACGACGGCGAACTGCCCCTCGGCCGCCGAGTGGTCGGTCGGCGCCGGGAGCGGCAGGTGCCAGCGGACGCGGTGGTCGCGGGCCGGGTTCGTCAACGCGACCGCGATCCGGACGAACGGCTCGCCCGTGCGGAGCTCGACAGTCGTCGTGATCTCGGCGACTGCGGTCGCCTCGTGGCGGGCCGCGCCGTCCTTCGTCAACCCGATCGGCCAGTCGTAGCGGCTGACGATGTCCAATGACCCGCGGATCGGCCCGGCCGTCTGTGGGGCGACGACGACGACCGTCGGCCGATCGACGATCCGATCCTCCGCCGGCGGACCGTAGTTGTACGTGTCGCCGTAGTCGCCGCCGTCGGCGATCCGGCCCACGCCGGTCAGACGGACGCCGCCGCCCTCGATCTCGAGCGTGCCGTCGTCGGCAACGGTCACGGCCACGAGCCCGTTGCGGATCGAGCGTTCGCCGACGGCGACCGCCTCCGGGTCGATGACCCCTTGCCGGGCTTCGACCGGGCGGACCGTGCTCGCGCCCAGGGCCGGTGCGGGGATCGCCGCGAGGAGGCGACGCCGGTCGCCGCGGACGACGGTGACGTCCCAGGCCTCGTCCGGATCCCGAGCGACCGCCGTGGCAACGGCGTCGAGGATCGTGTCGACGTCGAAGTCCGCCTCGGCGGACGGATCGTCGACGAGCAGCGTCAGATGCGGTGTCGGCCCGTCGCGCTCGATCACGTGGCCGTCGAGCGAGTGCCCGAACAGCTCCCGCCCATGAAGCCTGCGAGCGAACAGCTCCGGGACCTGGCGACCGGTCAGGCGGAGGCGGCGCAGGACCGATGCGGGCTGCTCGACGAGCTGCGTCGCGACACGCGTGCCGTCGGCGAGCTCCAGCTCGACCGCCTCCCACGCCGCCGGCACGTCGACGTCGACCTCGACGACGTCGGTCCGCTCCCGCGGCGACGGGTTGATGACGACGACGCTGCCGCGCGGCGCCGTCGCCGCGAGCGGTCGGATCGCCGCCGCGAGCACGCCGCGGCCGATCTGCTCTGCCTCGGCGAACCGCGTCAGGACCTGGTTGACGACCGCGTCCTGGGAGCACCCGCAGATCGAGTCGTGGGCGGAGTTGTCGACCAAGCGCCGCCAGGCGAGCTCCAGCAGGCGCTCCGGCCAGTCGCCGCCATGAAGCGCCGCGATGGGCTCGGCGTACCGCTCGAGGACGCGTTCCGCGCGGGCCGCCGCGACCTTGATGTCGATCCGCGCCGAGGTGACGTTCATCAGCATGTTCGCCCGGGCGGCCGAGCGGAGCTCGCCGGTCCAGACCGGGGCGGGCTGGGGATCGGGCGCCGCGGGGTCCGCGACCGCGGCGTCGAAGACCCGGATGTAGGTCGAGAGCGTCTCGATCCGGACCTCGATGTCCTCACGCTGCGCATTGGCGTCGGCGACGATCGTCGCCAGGCGCGGGGAGGGGACCGCGTGGTCGGTGCCGTACATCGCGAGGATCGAGCGATCGCCGTAGAACGCACGGCTCGCGTCGACGTAGCGGGCGACCTTGTCCGCGAGCCGATCGGGGATCGCGAGCAGGTACGCCCCGTTGCCGTACCCGCCGACGAGGTACTCGGCGCGGACGGCTGAACCGTCCGGCGACCGCCAGGTGAATGCGTGGCGGTCGATCGCCGCGGGCACGCCGCGCCAGACGACGGCGTGACGGATCCCGGCCCGGCGCAGGATCTGGGGCATCTGGGCGATGTGGCCGAACATGTCCGGTAAATAGCCGACCGGCATCGCCGCGCCGAGGTTCTCCGCGGCACGCCAGCCGATCTCGAGGTTCCGGATGATCGTCTCGCCCGAGACGAGGAACTCGTCCATGAGGATCTGCCACGGCCCGATCGCGAGGCGGCCCTCGGCGATGAGCCGGACGATCCGCTCGCGGCCGGCCGGGCGGACCTCGAGGTAGTCATCGATCGTCGCGACCTGGCCGTCGAGCGTGAAGGCGAGCCGGTCGTCGGCCTCCATCGAGTCGAGGAGCTGGTCGACCAGCTCGACGAGGCGCATCCGGAATACCTGGAACGGCTCGTACCACTCACGATCCCAGTGGGTGTGGGGGACGAGGTGGATGATCGCGGGGCCGGTCGCGCCGGCGTCGCCGCTGATCGAAGCGGTGGTCGTCGTCACGCGGAGATTGCCTGCGCCGCTTCGCCACCGATCGGCACGCCGATCCGGGCGGCGAACGCCGCGGCCATCCGCTGGCACGTGATCGTGTCGGTCCGCCCGTCGGCGACGCTCGTCCGGGGCGGCGCGCCATCCCGGACGAGATCGGCGAACGCGAGGATCTCGCGCTCGAAGGCTTCCTCGACCGAGTCGAAGACGATCCGCCGCCGGGTCTCGGCGGCGCCAATCTCGACCCGCAGGATCGTCGGCTCGTGGAGCCGGTACGGCGCCGGGAACGTCAGCTCGACGGAGCCTCCGCGATGGTGGAAGCGGACGTCCTCGCGGTAGGCCGGGTACTCGTCGAGGAAGAGCCACTTGATGCTCACTCGGACGCCGTTCGATTGCCGGCCGAGGATCGCGACACATGGCGGCCAGACGGCGTCGGGCCAGACGTCCACGAGGTCGATCTCGAGGGGTGAGGTGTCGCCGGTGACGGCCCGGATGACAGAGAGCTCGTGGACGATGCTGCCGAGGAGGATTCCCCCGTAAAGGCGGCCGAAGCGCGCCGCCGCCTCCGACCCGATCGCCGCGGCCACAAGTCGCTCCGACTCCGCCTGGAGCGGGCCGAGCACGGCCGGGTCGACGTCGTCCGGTGGTGGAGAGATCCGGGCGAAGGCGAGCTGCGCCTGGCTGGTCGGGTGGAGGACCGTCACATCGATCGCGCGCAGGTCGCCGAGGGTCGCGGCCTCGGCAACCACGATCCGGCGGGCTTCCTCCACGGCGGGGTCGAACGTCTTCATGTAACCGAGGAGCAGCCGGTCCGCCCGCCCCGACGCCGTCAGCCGGTCCGCCTCTGCGATCGTGGTCGCGAGGGGCTTCTCGCAGAGGACCGCGAGGCCGCGATCGAGCGCGGCGAGCGCGGCCGCGCCGTGCGAGCCGGACGTGAGGATGACGACGCCGTCGAGACCGGGAAGAGCGAGCAGTTCGTCCACGCTGCCGACCCGTGCGGCCTGTGGGACCCCGTACCGTGTTCCCAATCGGTTCCGAAGCGACGGCGAGAGGTCCGCGAGCCCGGCGATCGCGAAGACGTCATCGAGCTTCGCGAGGATCGGCAGGTGGACCGCCTGGGCGACGGCGCCGAGGCCGGCGACACCGATCCGGATCGGCTCACCGGGGAGGGGACGGGCGGCGGTCGACATCTCGGCCGAGGATACCGTGTCGCCCGGCGGCTCCCCCTAGACTGGCGCGATGACCGATCACCTGCCCGCCTCGAGCGCGCCCGCCGACTGGCGGGACGGCGTCGTGTACCAGATCTATCCGCGGAGCTTCGCCGACACTGACGGCGACGGCGTCGGTGACCTCCGCGGCGTCATCGACCACCTCGACCACTTCGGCGCGGACGCATTGCCCGTCGACGCCATCTGGCTCTCGCCGATCTATCCCTCTCCCGGCCGCGACCTTGGCTACGACGTCAGCGATCACACGACCGTCGATCCGCTCCTCGGGACCGACGCGGACTTCGACCGGCTCGTCGCGGAATGCCACGCCCGCGGCCTCAAGGTGGTCCTCGATCTCGTGATGAACCATACGAGCGACGAGCACGCCTGGTTCCTCGCCTCGAAGGCGTCGCGCGAAGGGCCGTTCGCCGACTACTACCTGTGGCGCGATCCGAAGGGCTTCGACGCCGGCGGCAACCCGATCCCGCCGAACAACTGGGTCTCGTTCTTCGGTGGACCCGGCTGGGAGTGGGTCCCGGAGCGCGGCCAGTTCTACTACCACACCTTCCTCGTCGGCCAGCCCGAGTTGAACTGGCGCAACCCGGCGGTGGAGGCGGCCCAGTGGGACATGGTCCGCGGCTGGCTCCGGCGAGGCGTCGACGGGTTCCGGCTCGACGTCTTCAACGCCTACCTCAAGGACCCCGAGCTCCGCGACAACCCGGTCATCGAGGGCGACTCGCCGTGGAACCGGCAGGACCACCGCTACGACATCGACCAGCCCGACTTCCCCGCGCTCATCGAGCGGTTCCGAGCGATCGTCGACGAGGAGCCCAGCCGGATGACGATCGGCGAGCTGTTCTCGCGCGACACCGACCTGGCTGCGAAGTACGCGCGAGACCGCCACATCGTGTTCGACTGGTCGCTGATGGAATCGCCGTGGACCGCCGCGGCGTACGGGACCGCGATCGACCGCCGCGAGGAGCTGTTCGGGCCGGGCCTCTGGCCGACGGTCGCCCTGTCAAACCACGATCGGGAGCGTCAGGCGACACGTCTGGCCGTCTCGGTCGGGCGCGACCGCGATCCGGACCATGACGCGATCGCCAAGGCCGCGGCCGTCGTCATCCTCACCCTCCGCGGGACTCCGTTCTTCTATTACGGCGAAGAGATCGGGATGGTCGACGTCGACATCCCGCGCGACGAGATCGTCGATCCGCCGGCCCTCCGCGCCGGGCCCGACTTCCCGTGGTACGACCGATCGCGGTGCCGGACGCCGATGCAGTGGCGGGCGGGCGCCGGCGCCGGTTTCACGACCGGTCGGCCGTGGCTCCGGCTCGCGCCTGACGCCGACCGGCGCAACGTCGAGCTCGAGTCGCGCGATCCGGACTCGGTCCTGGCGACCTATCGCCGGTTGTTGGCGTTTCGCTCGACCGCCGAGGCGCTCCGGACCGGCACGATGGAGCGGCTCGACAGCGGGGACGGCGACGTCCTGGCCTGGACACGGACGGGCCGTCGTCAGCGCCTGCTCGTCCTGGTCAGCTTCGTGGGCGAACCCCGCACGATCGACGTCGGGCGGATCGCCGGCAGCCGCTGGACGCCGCGGGTCGGGACGCATCGGGACCCGACGGGCGTCGACCCGGACGGCCGGCTCACGCTCCGCTCCGACGAAGCCCTGATCCTCGAGGCGACCGACTGACCCGACAATTCGGGGTCCTCACGGCATCCGCCGCGACCGGATCGACGAACGTACTCCTGACCGGCCCTCCATGAGCGCTGCTACCATGGCCCCGTTCGATCCCGACCACGGAGCCTGCCCGTGCCGCTCGATTTCCTGAAGCGCCGTAACAACGACACCCCGGCCGCGGCGTCCCCTGGGGCCGCCCCGATGCCGACCCGGCACGCCCCGATCACCCTCCCCGAGGAGGTCGTCGCGCAGGAGTACCAGCTCAAGCTGTACTACGCCGGCAAGACGAGCGAGGGCGTCCGGATGCAGGCCGGGCCGCGCGCGCTGGCCGAGCTCCCCTCGATGCTCCACGGGCTGGCCCGGACGGAGATCGAGGTCGTCGAGCCACTCCCGATCGAATTCAGCCAGGCCACCCCGGTCATCGCCCGCCCATCCGAGGCGATGCAGTGGCTGAATGCGCACCACGTCCACTCCCCGGTGACCCGGCACGCGCTCGTCGTGCTCGAGTCGATCGACGCCGTCGATCTCGCGTTCGACACGTTCGTGTGCACGCTCCTCGACGGCGAGGTCGACACGAGCGGCTATCCGGACTACTCCGCGGTCGTCGGCGGCGTGGCGGCTCACTGGGACGAGGCGACCGGCGACATGATCGCCCGCGCGGTCGTCGGCTGGGGCGGCAAGGGCGCCCGTGGCGATACCGACCGGATCGCGGCCAAGCTCCTCGCCGGAATCCTGACGAACGTCTTGGCCAACCAATACGCGCTCGGGCTGACCGCGGTGGACCGGCCGGTGCCGGCTGCCGGGCGGGGCGGCCTCGTCTGTGCCCACTGCGGGTTTGCCTCCGCCCACGAGCGGGCCTTCTACTGCCCGAAGTGCGGCATGCGCCTCCTCCGCGGCTGACCGCAAGCCGCCCGAACACGCCGATGCCGACCTACGACTACATCTGCCCGAACGGCCATCGGTTCGAGGTCATCCACTCCATCAGCGGCGTCGCGCCCGAGGTCTGCCCGATCTGTGGCGCCTCTCCGGTCCGGAAAGGGTTCTCGGCTCCGTCGGTCCATTTCAAGGGAACGGGCTGGGCGAAGAAGGATCGGAGCTCGACGTCGAGAGCCCCGGCGCACACGTCGACCTCTGCGGACGGCGATGGCTCGAGCGCGAGCTCGACTTCCGCCGACGGCGACAGCTCGAGCTCGACCTCGCCCGATAGCTCGGAAGCCGGCTCCGGCGGTTCCGGCGGGTCCGGCGACGCTGAGGCGACCCCGGCGAAGCCGGCGTCAGATGCCAAGGGCGGCGGAGCGGCGAAGGCTGCCGGCAGCGGGTCGGCGGCGGCCGACTGACGTGCCGCCCTCAGCCGCCGATTGGATCAGCCTCGACGAGGCCGCCGACATCCTTCGAGCCGCGAACATCACGTTCAAGCCGGCGACGATCGGCGGCTGGGCTCGGAGCGGCAAGCTCCAGAGCATCAAGCTCGGCGGCCGGCGGTTCGTCCGGCGGGGTGAGGTGAAGGCCCTCCTCGCGCCGCCACGCCGCGTGCGAGCGAGCGATCTCCAGCCGAGCCTGTTCGAGGAGATCCAGGGCTGATCGACGGCGGACGCGATCCGCGTCCCACGCGTTGGGTTTCCCGGCGCGAGCAGCTCGTCGCCCTCGTGACAGATCGCATCGGGTTGCCGCGCGTGGCGACCGCCCGGCGGGTCATGGACCGATTCGCCGCGG
>DASXTH010000116.1:0-15128 GCA_036505555.1 Candidatus Limnocylindrales bacterium
CGAGCATCGACACGAGCTCGGCGATCGAGAACGACGCCATCGCGCCCTCGCCCCCGATCTCCTTGGTCTTCTCGGGCGTCCGGTTGTAAGCGACCACCTCGTGGCCGTCGCGGAGGAGCCGACGGACCATGTTGGCGCCCATCCGACCGAGACCGACGAACCCGATCCGCATTGCGACTGGCCCTCCCTGTGGTGGTCGGCCCGGCGGGCCGTGCTGGAACCGCGGTCAGCCCCGCCCGAGCGCCTCCCGTAGCGCCGCTTCGAGCGCGGAGAGCCCCGAATCGAGATCGGCGAGGTGGACGCGGAGGATCGGCAGGTCATGCGACTCGATCGCGGCGAAGTCGCCCTCGGCCTGGGCGTCGATCAGCCGCCCGAACGTATAGGGCCAGCCCGGGATCGGGCGATCGACGGGGTGGTTGGACGTCAGCTGGAGGAACCACCCGGTCGATGGGCCGCCCTTGTGGAGCTGTCCGGTCGAGTGGAGGAAGCGCGGCCCGAAGCCGACGGTCGTGGCGTTGTGGGTCGCGTCGCGCAGGAGGACGCGGATCCGCTGGAGCGCCTCGTCGGTCGCGGGCGAGGGCGCGATGAACGCCTGGACCGCGAGGTACGCATTCGGCTTGCGACGGGCGAGGTGGCGGGCGAGCTCGCCGATGAGGGTCCCGTCACCGGCGGTGAGGCGAAGGGCGGCGTCGCCGTGGAGTGCCAGACCGCGCTCGTGGTCCGCGACGAGGGCGGAGGGCGGCACGGCCGGCGCCTCACCTCCTTCGGCGGCCTTGAGCACCTGGCGCGTGAGCTCCTTCGCTTCTTCCACGTTCGGCTGGTCGAACGGGTCGATCGCGAGGACGGCACCGGCGATCGCGGTCGCGATCTCCCAGCGGAACGCCTCGGCGCCGAGGTCGATGAGGTCCGCGAGCGCGATCCGGATCACCGGGTGGCCCGCCGCCTCGGCCGCAGCGGCGAACGTGTCGCCGGCCGGCCACCCGGTGCCGTCGTCGACCGTCAGGCGAACGAAGACGCGATCCTTGCCGTACGCCTCGATCGGCCCGAGCGGCTCGCGATCGATCGGCACGATCCCGGTGCCGTGCTTTCCCGTGCTCTCGGCGATGAGCTGCTCGGCCCACGCGCCGAAGCTGTCGATCGCGGGATCAGTGAGGAAGGTGAGCTTGTCGCGGCCGGCCTTCGCCAGCGATCCGATCGCCAGGCCCAGACTGACTCCGGGGTTCAGCCCGGGGTCCGGCTCCCGACAGGCGGTGGCCATCGCCAGCCCAGACGCGAGGAACGGGTCGAGGTCGAGCCCGATGAGGCTGGCCGGCACGAGCCCCACGTACGTCAATGCTGAGTAGCGGCCGCCGATGTCGGGCGGGTTGAGGAAGACCTCGCGAAGCTCGTTGTGATGGGGGATCGCCTCGACACTCCGGCCCGGGTCGGTGATCGCGACCATGAGCTCGCCGGCGTGCTCGTTGCGCGGAGCGTGCTGAGCGCGCAGGGCGCGTTCGGCACGGCTCCAGGCATCGGCCTGGAATGCGAGTGGCTCCGTCGTGGTGCCCGACTTGCTGGCGACGATCCAGAGGGTCGCGAGGGGATCGAGGTCGTCGACCGTCGCGGCCACCGCCGCTGGGTCGGTCGAGTCGAGGATCCGAAGGTCGAGCCACCCCTCCGAGCTGCCGAACGTCCGATGGAGGATGTCCGGCGCGAGGCTGCTGCCGCCCATCCCGCCGACGACAGCCGTCGTGAACCCGGCGTCCCGGACCCCCTCTCCGAAACCCTCGAGCGCCGCGATCTGCTCAGTGAAGTGCTGCGGCGCGTCGAGCCAGCCCAGCCGATCGAGGATTGCGGCCTGGACGCGCTCGTTGGCCGACCAGAGCGTCGGATCGCGATCCCAGAGCCGCTCGGCCCAGCGCTCGTCGCGCGCCCGCTGGGTTGCCTCGTCGTAGGCGCCCGTGCCGTCGCCGAGCGAGAAGGTCGGCTGGCTGATGGCCGGACTGGAAATCGCGTCCTCAGGCATCGCGCCCATGGTAGTCCGTGATCGTTTCCGTGCGGTTACGACTGCGTGGCATCTCGCCGCCGCGCCTGCCCGATCAGAGCGCCGGCGCCTGCCATCCGCCGGACGCGGCCTCGACCACGCGGGCACCCGCCAGCGCGACGTCCTCGCGCCACGGCCGCGCCACGAGTTGGACCCCGATCGGCAGGCCGTCGTCGGACCATCCGCCGCGGACGACGACCGCGGGCCAGCCGGTGAGGTTGTGGACGTCGGAGTACGTGTCGCCGAACCACGGCGCCGTGCTCTCGCCGTGGCGAATCGCCGGCTGGGGCATGGCAGGACAGACGATCAGGTCGGCCCCGGCGAACCAGCGGAGCATGCTCGACCGGACGAGGTCGGCGTGCTCGACGAGCGCGGTCAGCGCATCGCCCGCCAACGGCGCTTCGGGCGCGATCCAGCCGCGGCTGTCGTACGACCCGAGACCGCGCGTTCCCGCGGCGGTGATCAGTCGTCGCAGCCAGCCGTAGCCGTCGCTCCGGATGAGCCGGTCCCACGCGTCCCAGGCATCGGCGAGGCCCGGCGGGACCTCCCAGCTGACCCGCGCGCCCGTCGCCCTCAGCGCCGCGGCCGCGGCTTCGACCACCCGGACCGTCTCGACCGTTGGCCGGCGGAGGCCGTTGTCGCTGAACACGACGACGCGAAGGCGGCCCGGGTCGACGTCGGCTGCGGCGCCGAGTGGGGCTGGTGCCACGTGGGGATCCTCGCCGTCCGGTCCCGCGATGACGCCGAGGACGAGCTCCAGGTCGTCGACCGATCGGGCCAGCGGACCCAGCTGCTGGAGCGATCCGACGATGCCCGCGAACGATGGCCAGTGGCCGGTCCGCGGCACGCGTCCGCTCGTCGGCTTGATGCCGGCGATCCCGCAGACATGGGCCGGCTGGCGGATGCTGTCGCCCGTGTCGCTGCCGATGTCGAACGGCGAGCCGCCCGCCGCGACGATGGCCGCGGCGCCGCCGGAGCTCCCGCCGGGCGTCCGCGAGAGGTCGTACGGGTTCGACGTCCGCCCGTAGACGTCGTTGTCGGTCTCGTCCGACCAGGTGAACTCCGGGGTGTTCGTCTTGCCGAGGAGGATGCCGCCGGCAGCCTTGAGGCGGGCGACGACGGTTGCGTCGCGATCCGGGACGCGGTTCCGCCAGCCGACGGTTCCGGCGGTCGTGACGACCCCGGCCGTGTCGAGTGAGTCCTTGATCGTGAACGGCACACCGTGGAGCGGGCCAAGGTCGTCGTCGCCGGCGATGCGACGGTCGGCCTCCCGAGCCCGCTCGAGGGAATCGTCGGCGAACGCGACGACGGCGTTGAGCCGGGGATTGACCGCCGCGACCCTCGCCAGGCACGCCTCGACGACCTCGACCGACGAGACGTCATGCGCCCGGATCCGTCCGGCCAGCGTGCCCGCCGGCAGCGCCCAGAGCTCGTCGATCGTCAGCCGCCGACTCGCTCAGCGGCCTCGATCGCGAGGACCTTGTCGAGGCGGCGCTGATGGCGCGGCTCCCCGCTGAAGGTCGCGCCGAGGAAGGCCAGCACGCACTCCCACGCCGGCTCCGGACCGATCACCCGCGAGCCGAGCGTCAGGATGTTCATGTCGTCGTGCTCGACGCCCTGGTGGGCCGAGTACGTGTCGTGGCAGACCGCCGTGCGGACGCCGCGAATCTTGTTCGCGGCGACGCTCGCGCCAACCCCCGAGCCGCAGATGAGGATCCCGCGGTCGGCAGCGCCGTCGCGGACGGCCAGCCCGATGGCCTTCGCGAAGTCCGGGTAGTCGTCCTGCGGATCCGACCAATCCCCCCCGAGGTCGATCACGTCGTGGCCGAGGCCGGCGCCCTCGAGCCGCCGGACGAGGGCGTCCTTCAGCTCAGCGCCGGCGTGGTCCGCGGAGAAGGCGACGCGCATCGGTGCTCCCTTCTAGCCGTGGTGGCCGCGTCGCGGCGCGGGCAGGTGGCCAGGTTCGAGGGTCGGCTGCGGGCCGCGGGCCGTCCCGTCGAGCACGCCGCGCGCGACCGAGACGACGCGTTCGACCGTGAAGCCGAACCTCTCGAAGATCGTCGCGGCCGGCGCCGACGCGCCGAAGTGATCGAGCCCGATGATCGCGCCGTCGTCGCCGACCCAGCGCTCCCAGCCCAGGGAGATGCCCGCCTCGACCGAGACGCGCGCGCGAACGGCTCGCGGCAGCACGGACTCGCGATAGGCCGCGTCCTGGAGCTCGAACCGCTCCCAGCAGGGGAGCGAGACGACTCGAGCGGGCACGCCCTCCGCCTCGAGCGCCTCCGCCGCCTTGAACGCGAGCTGGAGCTCCGAGCCGGTGCCCATGAGGATGATCCGTGGCTCCTCGCCACCGGATGCTTCGCGCAGGACGTAGCCGCCGCGGCGCACGCCCTCGCGCGCCTTCTCGACCGTGCCCGCGAGCGTCGGCAGCTTCTGGCGCGTCAGCGACAAGGCGACCGGCCCCGAGGGGTCGTCCGTCGCGCGCTCGATCGCCAGGGCCCACGCCGCGACCGTCTCGTTCGCGTCGCCCGGTCGCACGAACCACAGGTTCGGGATCGCCCGGAGCGCCGCGTAGTGCTCGACCGGCTGGTGGGTGGGCCCGTCCTCGCCGAGCCCCACCGAGTCGTGGGTCCAGACGTAGATGACATGCATCCCGCTGAGCGCGGCAAGCCGGACCGAGCCGCGCATGTAGTCGCTGAACGTCAGGAAGGTCGCGACGTAGGGGATGAACCCGCCGTGGTAGGCGATGCCGTTGGCGATCCCGCCCATCGCGTGCTCGCGGACGCCGAAGCGGAGGTTGCGCCCTCGCGCATCCGCCTCGAACGAGCCCTCGCCTTTGACGTCAGTCAGGTTCGATTCCGAGAGGTCGGCCGCACCGCCGAACAGCCGCGGAAGCGGCTTGGCCAGGGCCTGGATCACGTCCTGGCTCGCGTTGCGGGTGGCGACCTCGACCGCGTCGGCATAGGTCGGCAGCCCGGCGTCCCAGCCGGCCGGCAGCCGGCCCTCGATGACCCGCCGCCGGTAGGCCGCCGCAACATCGGCATGGTCGTCGGCGTAGGCCTCGAATGCCTTCTCCCACGCCTCGACGAGGTCGTTGCCGGCGGGGATCGCCCGGCGGAAGTGTCCGAGCGCCTCGGGCGGCTCGTAGAAGGTCTTGTCGGGATCCCAGCCGTAGGCCTCCTTGACGAGACGGACCTCGTCCGGCCCGAGCGGCGAGCCGTGCGCCTTCTGGCTGTCCTGCTTGTTCGGGCTGCCGAAGCCGATGTGCGTCCGGACAGCGATCAGGCTCGGCCGGTCGTCGGCACGGGCGTCCTCGATCGCGGCGGCGATCGCGTCGAGGTCGTTGCCGTCCTCGACCCGCTGGGCGTGCCAGCCGTAGGCCTCGAAGCGGGCGACGACGTCCTCCGACCAGGCCATGTCGGTCGGGCCGTCGAGCTGGACGTGGTTGTCGTCGTAGAGCGCGACGAGCTTCCGGAGGCGGAGGTGGCCGGCCAGGCTCGCGGCCTCCGACGCGATACCTTCCTGGAGGTCGCCGTCCGAGCAGATCATGTAGGTCCAGTGGTCGACGATGTCGTGGCCGGGCCGGTTGAACTCGGCCCCGAGGCGGACCTCGGCGATCGCCATCCCGACGGCATTCGCGAAGCCCTGACCGAGCGGGCCGGTCGTCGCCTCGACGCCCGGCGTCAGACCGTATTCGGGGTGGCCCGGCGTCTTCGAGCCCCACTGGCGGAACGACTTCAGGTCGTCGAGCGACACGCCGTACCCGGTCAGGTGGAGGAGCGAATAGAGGAGCATCGACGCGTGGCCGGCGCTCAGGACGAACCGGTCGCGGTCGGGCCAGTCCGGATGGGTCGGGGAGTGGCGGAGGAAGCGCGTCCAGAGCGTGTAGGCCATCGGCGCCGCGCCCATCGGGGCGCCCGGGTGGCCGGAGTTCGCTGCCTGCACGCCGTCGATCGAGAGGGTCCGGATCGTGTCGATCGCGAGACGGTCGAGGGTTTCCGTCGCGGTGGGCATGGCAGGTGGCTCCCGGTGGTCAGATCGGGTCAGGTCATGAAGGTGCGTCGAGGAGATTGTAGGCACGGAGGCGGCCTGCCCCTCGCCGGCGCTGCGCGCCGGTATGCTCGCGGCATGCCCCCGACGATCTCTGGTCGACGTCGCTCGCGCCCGGCTGCACCGCGGCCCGCGCAGCCGCCTCGGCCACTTCGGCCGCCGCGCGTCGTCGTCTTCGGCGACCTGATGGTGGACGTGGTGCTGGCGCCGGCCCGCCCGCTCGCGGTCGGGACGGATGTTCCGGGTCGCGTGGCCCTGCGCCAGGGCGGGTCTGCCGCAAACACGGCGAGCTGGTTGGCGCGCCTGGGCGCCCGCGCCACGCTCGTGTGCGCCGTCGGGCGCGACCACGAGGGACGCGAGCTCGTGTCGGCGCTCGAGCGCGACGGGGTCCGCGTGCGCGCCGTGCGGGTCGCGGGCGAGCGGACGGGGCGCATCGGGGTCGTGGTGGCCCCGGGCGGAGAGCGCTCGTTCGTGGCCGATCGCGCGGCCGCGGACCGGTTGGCTCCGGGAGACCTTGCGGCCTCGACCTTCGCGGTGGACCTGGTTCACCTCCCCGCGTACTCGCTGCTGGGTCTGCCGCTGGGGCTGGCCGGCCGGCGGGCGATCGACCTGGCGCGAGCCGCTGGGGCGCTCGTGTCGCTCGACCTGTCGTCGGTCGGGCCGCTGCTGGCCGGCGGGCGGCGGGCGGCATTGCGGCTCGTCCGCGATGCTGCGCCGGACATCCTGTTCGCGACCCTGGTCGAGGCCGAGGCGATCTCCGGCGGGCGGGACGTCACGGGGCTCGGCGAGATGGCCCGGATCGTCGTCATCAAGCAGGGCCGAGCCGGGGCGACAGTTCTGTCTCGGGCGGGCTCGGACCGGCTCGCGTTCGACGTCGCGACGACCGCGATCGATGCGATCGACACGACCGGTGCCGGCGACGCGTTCGACGCCGGGTTCCTCGTCGCGTGGTTGTCGGCGGAGGCCGCATCGCGGGCGCGACCGGCGACGCTCCATCGGGCGGTGGTCGCGGCTCATCGCGCGGCGGCCCGTCAGCTTTCGTCGGTCCCGAGGGAGCTCGCGCTGTGATCGAGGGTCGTCTTCTCGTCGCGCCGGAGGTCGCGGCCGCGGTGGCCGAGGGGCGACCGGTTGTCGCCCTGGAGTCGACGTTGATCAGCCATGGGCTGCCGTACCCGCAGAACCTCGAGGTGGCGCGGGCGTCGGAGGCGGCGGTGCGGGAGAGCGGTTCCGTGGCGGCGACGGTGGCGATCAACGGCGGGCGGCTGCTCGTCGGGCTGGATGGGGCGGCGTTGGAGGCCCTGGCGACCGCGCCAGCCGGCTCCGTGTTGAAGGCCGCGCGGCCGTCGTTGGCCGTAGCATTGGCCGGCGGCGGTTGGGCAGCAACGACCGTCTCGGCGACGATGATCGCCGCGCACGCGGCGGGGATCCGCGTCTTCGCGACCGGCGGGATTGGCGGTGTCCACCGCGGGGCGATTGGTGGCGTGGCGCCCTCGCTCGACGTGTCGTCGGATCTCGAGGAGCTCGGCCGGACGCCGATGGCAGTCGTCTGCGCCGGCCCGAAGGCGATCCTCGACGTCCCGGCGACGCTCGAGTACCTGGAGACGCACGGCGTGCCGGTCGTGACGATCGGCCAGGCGGAGCTGCCCGGGTTCTACGCCAGGTCGTCGGGCCTGCCGTCGCCGCAGACCGCGCCGGACGTCGCCGCCGCGGCCGCGATCGCCCGCGTTCACCTGGAGCTGGGGCTTGGTGGCCTGCTCGTCTGCGTGCCCGCGCCCGCGGCCGAGGCACTCCCCGGCGACGTGGCACGGGATGCCGTCGAGCGAGCCGTGCGCGAAGCGGAGGCGGCCGGCATCCGCGGTCCAGGCACGACGCCTTGGCTCCTCGCCCGCATCGCCGAGATCACGAACGGCGCCTCGATCCGAGCGAACACTGCGCTGATCGTCAATGACGCACGGGTGGCAGGCCGGCTGGCGGTCGCACTCGGCGGGTGATCTGGGCTCGCCCCACCCCGCGCCGCCGCAGGATTCGCATCCGCATCCCAGGAGCGCATTAGGTCGCCGGCGAAGTCGTCGCCAGGTCATTCATCCCCATACGTCGTACCAAGCCAGCGTGTGGCTCTCGACGGAGCCGAATTTGGGGCCGGGACGACTCGAGTCGGTACCGAATGCGTCCGTGGCTGGCGTATGGGGAAATCGGGCTCGCCGGGCGGAGCAACCGGCGGCCGTGTTCGATTGCCATCTCACACGCGGACGACGCACCCCTTCCCAAACGGGACCGTCGGAGGTACACTCCCGCTTCCGCAACGCCGCCAACCGTGGGGGTCCTGTGCCCAGCGCGTCCCAGCCCGCCCAGCCCGAACAGACCAGCCAGCCGCTCGCGATCGACGTTCGCGGGATTCGCCGCGTCTACAAGGTCAAGCCAAACCCGGTCACTGCGCTCGACGGCGTCGATCTCCAGGTCGAGCCGGGCGAGTTCTTCGGCCTGCTCGGACCCAACGGCGCCGGCAAGACGACGCTGATCAAGATCCTGACGACGCTGCTGCTCCCATCCGAGGGCACGGCGAAGATCTTTGGCTTCGACGTCGAGCGCCAGACCAAACAGATCCGCCGGATCATGAACATGGTCGCGGGCGGCGAGCAGTCGGGCTACGGGATCCTCACCGTCCGCGAGCAACTCTGGATGTTCAGTCAGTTCTACGGGCTGCCGACCCGCGACGGCTGGAACCGGGTCGACGAGCTGATCGACGCCGTCGGCATGCAGGAGCAGCGCCTCCAACGCGTCAGCACATTGAGCACCGGTCAGCGCCAGAAGATGAACTTCGCTCGCGGCCTGCTCAACGACCCGTGGATCTTCTTCCTCGACGAGCCGACGCTCGGGCTCGACGTGGGAGCGGCCCGCGCTGTCCGCGAGCTCGTCCTCGCCTGGAAGGCCGCCGTACCTGGCCGGACGGTGCTCCTGACAACCCACTACATGGCTGAGGCCGACGAGCTCTGCGATCGGATCGCGATCGTCGACCATGGCCGGATCCTCGCCCTCGGCACGCCCGATGAGCTGAAGCGGCGCGTCCAGCGCGAGAGCGTCTTCCGGCTCGAGCTCGACCGGCTCGACGGCGGCGTCGCCGCTCTCCGCCGACTCCCCGGGGTCGTGAGCGCGGCCCTCGCGGCCGGCGACCAGGCCGATGGCAAGGGCGATCGCCAGACGGTCGAGGTCAATCTCGCGCTCCTCGACGACGCCGCGCTCGGCGGCGTCGTCGGGGCGCTCGGCGGGCTGGGTGCCCACATCCTCGCCCTCCGCAAGTCCGAGCCGTCGCTCGAGGACGTGTTCGTCGAGCTCGTGGGGCGCGGCTTCGACGAGGAGCGCGGCGCAAGCGACGGCGACGCTGGCGGCCGGCCGCGTGGCGGACCGACCGACGCCGACCGCCTCGACCCGAGCCGCGACGACCCGAATGTCATCGACACGACCGACGACGCCCATGAGCGCGAAGCCGAGGCCGTCGGATGAGCGCGGCCTCGCCAGTCTCTCGCCGCACGTCGGCCGCGCCCGGCCGGAGCGCCTTCGTCTACCGTCCGACCGCCAGCCCGCAAGCCGCGGCCGTCTGGACGCGGCGCCAGGTCGTGATGACGAACCTCCGGACCGTTGTCGGGCGCGCCTATCCGCGCGTTCGCGGGTTGGTCCGCGAGAGAAGCTGGGTCTTCTTCGAGATCCTGCTCCCGTTCCTCGCGACGTCGGCGTTCGTCTTCGTCTACCGCGCGCTCCAGGCGCCGCCGCAATACATCGGGTTCGTCGTGCTCGGCGGCGCGATGACCGCGTTCTGGCTGAACGTCATCTGGATGATGGCTCAGCAGCTCTGGTGGGAGAAGAGCCAGGGCAACCTCGAGCTCTACTTCGCGGCACCGATGCACTTCATGGCTGTCCTGTTCGGGATGGCCTTCGGCGGGTTCATCATGAGCTCGACCCGGGCGGCCGCGGTCCTGATCATCGCGACGACCCTCTACGGCGTGACGTTCTCGATCGACCAGTGGGCGCTGCTCATCGGCGTCTTCCTGCTCACGCTCGCGGCGCTCTATGGGCTGGGGATGATGCTCGCCGGCCTGTTCCTGATGTGGGGCCGCGAGGCATGGCACCTGACCCAGCTCATGATCGAGCCCGTGTACTTCGTGTCCGGGCTCAACTTCCCGATCGCGCGGCTCGGCGTCCTGGGCTCGGTCGCGATCAGCATCCTGCCGCTCGCGATCGGGCTGGACGCGATGCGCCAGCTGGCCTTCGCCGGGTCGGCCTATCCGATCGGTACACCCTCGCCGGCGATCGAGGCGCTGATCCTGGTCGGCATGGTCGTCGTGTTCCTCGTCCTCGCCCGCTGGGCCCTGGCGATCCTCGAGCGACGCGCCCGGCACGAAGGCCGGCTGTCGGTGCGCTGGCAATGACTGCGGGAGGCCTCGCCGCGCCCGAGTGGGGTGGCTTCGACGCGTCTCGAACCAGCGGCGGCGGCTGGGCCGACGTCCGGCGGAGCTTCGCGACCGCCGTCCGTCTCGGTTGGCAGATGGAGGCCAACTGGACCGATCCAATCCTGTTCTTCATCTACTCGGTTGCGAAGCCCCTCGCCTCCACGCTGATCCTCGTCGTCATGCTCGACGTGATCAGTGGCGGCGCCCGCCCGGATTACCGCGCCTTCGTTGTCGTGGGGAGTGCGCTCTGGTCGTTCGTCCTGTCCGGGATGAGCGGCCTCGCGTGGATGATCCTCGACGACCGCGAGCGCTACCGGATGCTCAAGTACGTCTACGTCAGCCCGAGCGACTTCCTCGCGGTGATCTTCGGGCGCGGCGTCGCCCGGATCGGGGTGGGGGCGATGGGCGCGCTGATCACGCTCGGGGTCGGCGTCGCTGCGCTCGGCGTGCCGCTCGACCTCGGCCGGATCGACTGGCTGCTCCTGGTCGTGGTCATGGCCCTCGGCGTGGGCGCGATTCTCGCGATCGGGCTGATCCTCGCCGCGATCTGCATGCAGACGCGTCAGGAGTCGTGGTCGTATCCCGATGCCGCCGCCGGCGCGATGTTCCTGATCTCGGGCGTCGTGTTCCCGCTGTCGGTCCTGCCTGCGCCCGTCCAGGCGCTCGGGCTGGTCACGCCCCTGACCTGGTGGATCGAGGGCGTCCGGCACGCGCTGTTCCCCGGCGGCGTGTCCGCGCTCGGCGGGCCCGGATCGCTGTTCACGCAGCTCACGAGCGACGCGGCGCCGGGTCCTGGGCTGATCGTCCTCGTGTTGCTGGCGACCGGGGTGGTGGCTACACTCGCGGCGGTGGCCGTGTTCCGGGTCAGCGAGCGGCGGGCGAAGGATCGCGGCCTGTTCGACCAGACCACCGGCTCCTGATCCGCGCGGCGCGGCGCTCGCGCCGGGACGCCGAGACCGCCGTCATAGGGAGGCTCGATGCGCATCTACGAGGGAAGCCCGCGTCAGGACTTCGAGGAGGTGTTCCGCTCGATCGGCGCCTTCATCGACCAGCGTGGGATGCGCGAGATCCTCCTCGTCGAGGCGCCCGACGGGTACATCGTCCAGGGCGTCGTGACCGCCGGGGCCGCCGGCGGGACCTGGTCCGAGTCGATGGGCTCCCAGGCGAAGGAGACCCTCACCTTCCTCGACGACGACATCGCCAGGTTCATGGAAGAGTCGATCGCGCGACGCGGACATCCCGGTCCCGAGCCCGCCCGCGAGGCCGGCTTCTACGAGACCGCGCTGCGCGTCATCGGTCGGTACATGGACGAGCAGAAGCCGCGCGACGTGTTCTTCTTCGAGCAGGACGGGGCATTCGTCGTCCGGCTCTTCGTCGGCGGCCAGGCAGGGTCCCGTCACGTGCTCGCCGAGTTCACCCAGGACGACATCTCCCAGCTCGTCGCCCAGGGACCGACCCTGCGGGCGCCGGTCATGCCCAAGCCCGCGACGGCATAGCAGGCGTTGCGCACCACCAGATCCGACGTCCAACCCACCACCGCACGGAGGAACCGACCATGAAGGCACTCAGGACCGTCGCCGTCGCCCTCGGGATCACGCTCGCCGCGCTGATCGTCATCCCGCTCATCGTCCTCGCTGGCCTCTTCGTCTGGCTGAAGGTCACCGAGGAGCAGGAGGACGACCTGCTCGAGCTCGACCGCGAAGGCGCATAGGCATCGGACGCTCCGAGGCCGCCGATCCGGCGGCACCGACTCGGGAAGCGACGCCCGCCGGGCCACCGGCGGGCGTTGCGGTGTCTGCGCCCCGGTCGACAGCTGCGTTCTCGGCGTCCGAGCACCGGATCGCCGAGCTCGCGGTGCTCGGCGTCATGGTCGTCTGGGCCGGCAACTTCATCGTCGTGAAGTCAGCCGTGACGGTGATCCCGCCGGTCGGGTTCACGTTCCTCCGGTTCGCGATTGCCTCCGCGACGTTACTGGCGCTGCTCCGTTGGCGCGAAGGCTCGATCGGTCTGCCGCGGCGCGATCTGATCGCGATCTGCGCCCTGGGCGGGCTCGGGTTCGGCGTGTACCAGATCCTCTGGACGACCGGGCTGAAGGAGATCGCGGCGGGTGACTCGGCGCTGATCATCGCCGCGACGCCTGTTCTCGTCGCCTTCCTCGCGGTCGTCGCCCGCTCCGACATCCTGACGCCGGCCAAGCTCGCCGGCGGGATCGTGTCGTTCGTCGGCGTCGCAGTGGTCATCGCGAGCGGGCCGGGGCTGAGCCTCGGCGGATCGCTGGCCGGCGAGGCGATCACGCTCCTGGCGGCGCTGTGCTGGTCGATCTACACAGCATTCGGGGCCTCATTCCTGCGGCGGTACACGCCGCTCCGGACGACGACCTGGGCGACGATCGCCGGGACCGCAGTGCTCGCGCCGATCGCCGTCGGGCAGCTCGCGACGGTCGACGGTTCGGAGGTGGCCGGTGTCCTCGGCGCGGTCCTCTATTCCGGATTCCTCGCCGCGGGCGTCGCGAATGTCATCGTTCTCAACGGCGTCCGCGTGGTGGGCCCCACGCGCACGACCGCGTTCCAGTTCCTCGTGCCGGCCCTGGCCGTCGCGCTCGCGTTCCTCTTCCTCGCCGAGCCGATCCGACCGGGCCAGGTGCTGGGCGGCTTCGTGATCGTCGGCGGCGTGCTGATCACGCGTGGCGGGCTGCCATTCCGGGTGATTCGAGCCCGGGGCCTGATCCGCCGCCGACCGATCTGAACGTTTCGCTCGGGCCGCACACTCATAGCTAGTGACCGCGCCAACCGGCGCGGCTCACCGAGGGGATGCGGTGGACGAGCTCGTCGGGCGGGCCCGGCACGGCGATCGAGAGGCATTCGGGGCGTTGGTCCAGCTGACCAGCAACCGGATGTACGCGATCGCTTCCCAGATCCTGCTCGACGCCGACCTCGCGGAGGACGCCCTGCAGGCCGCTCTGATCTCCGCCTGGAAGAGCCTGCCCACGCTGCGCGACCCGGCCCGCCTCGAGGCCTGGCTGCGCCGGCTTCTCGTTCATGCCTGCTACGCCGAGGCCAGGCGTCGCCGGTCATGGGCAACCAACATCCGCGTCCTGCCGGTCGACGGGCCGGTCGGGCCAGATGGTCTGTTGTCGATCGTCGAGCGCGACGCGCTCGATCGGCGTTCGCCCGGCTGTCGATCGAGCAGCGGGCGGTCTTCGTCCTGCATCACCATCTCGGGCTCGCCTCACCGCCGACGAACGATCGATTAGCTCCAGCGCTCCCAGCGAGCGAACTGCTCGAACGGCACCCAGCCTCGCTTGAGGCTGGGTGACCGCTTGTCCGGGACCGGAATGCCAACGGGCATGACGCCGATCGGCTCGAACTCGTCGGGCAAGCTGAGCGCCGCCTTGAGCGCCGGCACGTCGTCGGTCCCGACGAACCCGCAGCCCAGCCCAGCGTCGACCGCCGCCAGCATGACGTTCTGCATCGTCGCGCCGATGTCGACCCACCAGTAGGGGATCGGCCAGTCGATCTCCGTGCCGTCGTCCTGGATCTTGTCGGGCTCCTGGTAGCGGCGGTGATAGATCTGCTCGCTGACGCACGGAATGAACTGCGCTGCGCATTCGCTGATCCACGACCCGTAGCCCATCGCGTTGTAGTCGTCTTCCCCGCAGATCCGGGCGATCTCGCGGCGTCGATCCGGATCTTTGATCACGATCAGCCGCTGGCCCTGGCTGAAGCCCGCCGACGGTGCCCGCTGGGCGAGCCGCGCGATCTCCTCGATCGTCTCGCGCGCAACGCCGCCCTCTTCGAACCGCCGGACGGCCCGGCGCTTCATCACGACCTCGCGGAACTCCACGAGCCACCTCCGAGGAGAATCGTCGCGCAAATCCGAATCACTTGCGTCAGAGTCGTGCATCTACGGGTCATGAGCGCCACTTCCGCGGCGATTGTCGACGAAACCCCGGCCGGCCTGATCAGCGCTGCCGCGGGCGGGAGCGAGGCCGCGTTCGCGATCATCGTCGAACGCCACTACGTCGCGATGACCCGGGTGTGCTTCGTGGTATGCCGCGATGCCGACGTCGCTGCGGAGGCCGTCCAGGCTTCATGGCCCATCGCCTGGCAGAAGCTCCGATCGCTCCGCGAGCCCGAGCGGCTCGGCGCATGGCTCGCGTCGATTGCGGTCAACGAGGCACGCCAACTCGTCCGTCGCCGGCGCCGCCGGTCCATTGTCGAAATTCAGGTCGCCGGGAGCGGATCCCAGTCGATGGCCAACCCCGCTGACCGGGTCGAGGATCTCGACCTGGCCCGCGCGCTCGACAGGCTCGACGCGGACGACCGCGCTCTATTGGCCCTGCGCTATGTGGCCGGACTCAATGCAACGGAGCTGGGTCGCGGGCTCGGAATGTCTGCCTCTGGGACGCGACGCCGGCTGGCCCGGCTGCTGAAGCGCCTCCGAACGGAGCTCGGCGATGAATGACCACGACCTGGCAACCTTCGAGGAGCGGTTTGCGGCGCGGCTCCGAGCTCACGCCGCGGTCGCGGTCACGCCGATCGACGCGGGCGCCGTGGCCGCCGCAATGGCGACCACTCGTCCGCGCATCTCCTTGGGTCTCGCGTGGCGTT
>DASXTH010000117.1:0-2004 GCA_036505555.1 Candidatus Limnocylindrales bacterium
GCCGGCGCCCGGCCAGCCACACCGCGATCGCGGTCGTCGCCGGCACGGCGAGCAGGATCCCGATGCTCCCCACGATCGTCCGGACCACCTCTACGGCGATGATCTCCTCGTTCACGCTGAGGCTGAAGGACGCGATCTGGATCGCAAGGAGAACGAGGAGCGGCAGCGCGGCGCCGAGATAGGCGAACACGAGCGTATTGACCGTCGCGGCGAGGTGGGCCGTCCCGACATTCATGGTCCGCCGGTACAGCTCGGAGCGGCGCATCGTCGGGTCGACCTCGAGGAGCTCGTCGACTGTCGTGGCCTGGCTGATCGCCACGTCGTTCAGGACGCCGAGCCCGCCGAAGATCACCGCCGCCAGGAGCAGCCCGGACAGGTCGATCCGGCCTTCCGTGAGCTGCTGAAGCGCCACGATCTGCTCCGATCCCTGGGCGACCGTGAACCGCGCCGCCTGCGTCACGACGATCGCGAGCACCCCCGTGGCCAGCAGCCCGATGATCGTGCCGAGGACGGCCGCGACGACCTGACGATTCAGGCCCTGCGTGAGCACGAGCGTCCCGATCGTGATCAGCGTCCCAAGCGAGACCGCCAGCATCACCGGGTTCCAGCCGGCGAGGAGTGCCGGGATCAGGACCTTGATCGCCAGGACGAGGGTCAGGGCGAGGGAGACGAGCGCGCGGATCCCGCGCCAGCCCGCGACGAGGATCGTCACGATCGCGAACGCACCCACGAGGTTGCGCAGCAGCGGCAGGCGCCAGCGATCGAGCACCGAGTAGAGCTCGCCGCCATCCGGGTTTGCATCGATCGCGACGATGACATCGTCGCCGACGGTGTACTCGGGCAGCTGCAGCTGACCGCTCGGGCCCTCGACCTGGGCGTCGACGGTCTGGCCGGCCCGGGCGCCGTCGACGAACTCAACCGATGCCATGGGCGGTGCCTCGTCAGTCGCCGGCGTGATCGAGACGATCCGGGCGTGGGCCCGGTCCGAGATCAGCCCGCGGGCGCCAGTCGGTGTGATGTCCGGGAGCCATGCCAGCAGGGCGAGGATCAGCACGATCCCGCCGCCGACGATCACCACCTGGCGATCGAACGAGCGCTGCATGGAGCCGGAACGGATGCGCTTCGAGGCAGCATCACGAGACGGTGCGGCCGGGCGCGGATCGTCTGGCATCTGGGGGCTGCCTCGTAATATCGATGCCGCTTGAACCGGGCCGTCGACCCGAACGACCAGTCAGCGGGTGAGCGTCACCTTACGCAGACCAGGCGGCGCATCGGGATCGTAGCCGCGCCGGCGTGACACGGCCTCGGCCAGGAGCTGACCGGGGAGGATCGCCGCCAGCGACGCGAGCGGCGCAGGCAGGCCGGCGGGCAGCGGCAAACGGATCACGTGGTCCTCTCCGACCGGCGTCGGATCCGCCCCGGCGATCACCCAGGGGTCACTGCCGGCGGCAAGGGCGGCGATGATCCCCTCGTCGACCAGCGGGCCCATCGCGCCATCGGGACGGATCGCCAGCACCGGCACGCCCGGCCCGGACAGGACGACGGGGCCGTGGCTGAAGTCGGCCGACGAGTAGCCCTCGGCGAAGAGCCGGCTCGTCTCCTTGAGCTTGAGCGCCGTCTCGAGCGCGGTCGGGAACTCGAAGCCACGGCCGATGACGATCGAGCGCTCGGACTCGGCGAACGCGGCAACGATCGGGGCGTCGTCACGGATCACCGCCTCGGCGGTCGCGAGGCTCGCCGCGAGGACCGCCGGCATCGACGGCAGGGCGTCCCGGAGCTCCGAACGCGGTGACAACGCGGCGACGAGCGCGATCCCGGCCGCGACCTGCCCGACGTACGACTTCGTGGCGGCGACCGAGCGCTCCTCCCCTGCCCGGCAGTCGATCACCCGATCGGCGGCCGACGCGAGCGGCGAAGCGGCATCGTTGACGATCGCGATCGTGAGCGCGCCGCCGGCCCGTGCGGCCTCGAGGACGGCAACGAGGTCGGGCGATCGCCCCGACT
>DASXTH010000118.1:0-1706 GCA_036505555.1 Candidatus Limnocylindrales bacterium
CGCGATCGCGATCGGCAGGCCGAGCACCGGGATCAGCGCGAACGGGTTCCGCGCGATCAGGTCGAAGCCGACGTTGAGCCGGTCCCAGACCTTTTCGAGCACGCCCCCGAGCCCGCCCGCCTGCTCCTCGAACCTCGTGACGTGCGTCTCGAACGGCGAGATCGCGTGGGCCGCGAGGATCAAGGCCGTCCCGAGCATGGTCACGCCCACGAACACTCCGAGACCCTTCCACACGCCGAGCCGTTCTCGTTCGCGGATCGCCAGCCATAGGCCGGCCGCCGCGAACAACGACACCCCACCGCCCAGGTTCGCGCCGAGGTAGGGCAGCCCGGCGAACAGAGCGACGCCCACGAGCAGGCCGAAGCCGGCGACGGTCCGGAGCCGATGCGCGATCCACAGGGACGCGCCGATCAGGAGGCCGATGAAGACGTTCGGCAAGCCGTAGAAGCGGCCGCCGTCGAGCTCGGAGCCTCCGACGAACGGGGTGAGCGCGGCCGCCCAGCTGAGGATCGCCTCGACGGCGAAGTACGCGAGGACGGCGATCCCGATACCGGCCGGGATCAGCAGGACGTCCCGGTGCTCGAGCGGCGCGAAAGCCAGCGTCCCGAACACCGTCACCAGTGCGACGAACGGAATCACCGTCGCGTACGTGAGCTCGGGCAGATGGCCGGCGGCGAGCAGGCCGGTCGCGAGTGCGGCGACGGACAGGCACCCCCACCCGAGGACCCGACGAAGGATCTCCGGCACACGGCGCCCGAGCGCGAGGAGCACGATCGCGCCCAGCCCGACGATCGCGAGATAGATGCCGCCGGCGGTTCCGATCGGGACGTACATCCGGCGTTGGGCGAGGTAGCGCTCGTGGAGCTCGAACGGCGGAGGCCCCGGGATGATCTCGATCACCGAGCCGGTCATCTCGGCAGGTGGATCGACTCCCAGGAAGGTCGCGATCGTCGGCATCACGTCGAGGTCGGTCACGATGCCATCCCGATGCGTCGAGTCGCTCGTGATCGATCCCTCCTGCCCGCTGCCCGCGAACAGCTCGCCCGGAAGGCCTTCGGCGACGATCAGCGGATAGAGCTCATCCTTGGACGACCGCATGTCGGCCGAAGGCCTGGTCGAGGCCACGATCACCAGGACACGGTGCGCGCTGGATGCCGTCACCGTCTCTTCGATCGTCGTCGCGACGCGCTCGATGCCCCCTCGCTTCGCCGGGTCGAGCCAACGAACGCCGAGGAACTCCGGCCGGGGACCGATCCCCCGTCCCCGCTCGGTCGGCAGGCCGCCTCCCAGGGTCATCAGCCCGGCTCCGCCATCCGTGGCGAGCGATGCCAGCGTGCCATCGGCCATCGCGTCCTCGAACGAGATCCCCGGGACGAGGAAGAGATATGCCTCGCGTCCGCGTGGCTCCTGAGCGCGGGCCGGAGCGGTCCCGAGACCGAACCCAACGAGAGCGCAGACGGCGAGCGCGCCGAGACGCGCGCGGGTCACTGGAGGGCGGGTGAGCGTGCGCGCTCGCGACGGACGACGGCGCCGAGCGCCGTCAGCTTGGCCTCGAGGTCCTGATAGCCGCGGTCGACGTGGTACATGTCTTCGATCTCGGTCACGCCGTCGGCCATCAGGGCCGCGATCACCATCGCGGCGCCGGCGCGGATGTCGAGCGCTCGCACGGGCGCGGCCGAGAGTCGGTCGACGCCGCGGATCACGGC
>DASXTH010000119.1:0-3636 GCA_036505555.1 Candidatus Limnocylindrales bacterium
ACGTCCCGTCGGGCAGGATCACCGTCACCGAGACACCCGGGATCGCGAGCCGGATGCGAAGCCGGTCGAGCTCGGTCTGGAGGCGCACGCGGACGGAGCTCGAGCGACCGGGGTCCGTGGGGGGCTTGGTCCCGGGGCCGGGCGGCGGGGCGGTGGCCGAGGGCGGGGTCGGCGTCGCGGCCGGCGCCGCCGGCGAGGCCGATGGCGCGGACCCGGGTGAGGCGGTCCCGGGGAGGGGTGAGCCGCCATCGTCCCGCGACGGCCCGACCGCGACGATGACGCTCGGGTCGGCTCCGGCGAGGCCCGCAGCCGTGCGGGCGACCCCGATCCCAACGGCGACCACCCCGACGACAGCCGCGAGGAGGATCCCGGCCAGCCGGCCGGGGCCCCGGCGGCTCCAGCGCTGGCGGCCTGTTCGCGACGGGGACGCGGCGGCAGGGTCGGCCATGTGGGTGCGACGATACCCTCCGTGAACGCCACCGCCGACAACGGAGCAGCTGCCCTCTTCCGGGCCGTGGGCCTGATGGCCGACGGACCGGTCGTCTGGGGCAGGCCAGTGCCATCGCGCAGCGCCGGCGTATTCGTCGTCGAGCTGCCCGCGACGCTCCATCACGCCCCGACCGAGCTGACCCGGATCGGGAAGTGGCTCGAGCGTGTGCCGGATCTGCGCCTCGACGGCGTGCATCCCTCATCACGCACGCTCGCCGCGCGGCTCGAGGCCTTCTGGCTGCCCTCGACACGGGTGCTGTTCGTCGGCGGCACCGACGGCTCGATCGGCGGCCGGATCGAAGCGCTCCGTGGCACCGTCCTCGGCGACCGCCGGCCGTACGCCGGGGGTCATTGGCTGCACACGCTCACTGGGCTCGAGCATGCCCGGATCTGGTGGTCGGCGACGACCGCGGTCGAGGAGGCCGAGGACGCGCTGCTTACCGCCTTCGCAGAGACGATCCCCGCGGCCGAGGTGGCGGCGCTCCCTGACGCAGCGGTCGTCCTGCCGTTCGCCAACCTCCGGACGGCGACCGGCGAGCGGAAGCGAACGGGCCTTGCGAACTCGCTGATCGCTGCGGATCCCGTTGCCCCGACGCCGCCGCGGCGCGTCGTCGCCGTTGCGCCGGGTGCCGCCGACGGCGCGAGTGGACTCCCGCCGAGCCGCGCCGCGGGCGGCACCGTGCGTCGGGCGCCGCGGCCGGCGTCGACAACCCCGGCAGCCCGACGCCCGACGGCCGCCAAGCGCGCCCCGGGTGATCGCCCGCCAACGGAGACGACCTGGCTGTCGTCGGACGGTCTGGCCCGTCTCCAAGCCGAGCACGCCGAGCTGACGACGAAGCGACGCCCGGAGGTGATCGCCCGGATCAAGTCCGCAAAGGAGCTCGGCGACCTGAAGGAGAACGCCGACTACACGTCGGCGCGCGAGGAGCAGTCGTTCCTCGAAGGCCGGATCGCGGCGATCGAGGCGACCCTTCGCGCGGCGACCGTGATCGAGACCCCCGCAGGCGACGCCGCCGGCCGGGTCTCGCTGGGCTCGACGGTGACCGTCGAGGACGACGGCGGGGCGCGGATGACATTCGTCGTCGTCGGCTCGGCCGAAGCCGATCCGGCCGCCGGCCGGATCTCGAACGTGTCCCCGGTGGGGCGAGCGCTGCTGGGTCGCGCGGCCGGGGACGATGTCGCGGTGGCCGCGCCGCGCGGCGAGGTCCACTACCGGATCGTCGAGCTCGCGTAACCCTCCGAGACGAGCCTCAGCCCGAGGTTCGGCGTCCTCGGAGCAGCCCGGCGACGACGATCACGACCCCGAGCCCGATGAGGATGACCGGCCCGACCTCGGTGCTGAGGAACGGCGCACCGGACAGCCCGATCACGCCCTCGAAGAACAGACCGAACGCGAAGAACAGGGCGAGGCCGCTCCCGAGCGAGCGGAGCCCGTTCGTGATGAGACCCTGGTCGCGATGGGTGAGCCCGTACGCGAGCAGGCCGACGCCCGTGCCGCCCGGCCCGACGAGGGCCCAGGCATACGCCCACGTGGCCCACAGCCCGGTCACGTTCTGGACGGCCAGGATCAGCCCGACGACGGTGGTGATCGCGCCGCCCACCGCGAGCCCGGCGCCCTCGCGCCCGGTCATCGTGATCCCCCATCCGAGAAGGAGGACGCCCGGGACGATGACGAAGAGCGGCCAGCCGGCGCTCGCGAGATCGATGTTCGTGAAGCGCTCGGCGAGGAAGAGCCCGCCGAGTCCGATCAGGACGAGCCCGACGACGATGCCGCCGCGGCCATCCGGCCGTCGCGGCTCCGGAGAGCGCGGCTCCGGAGAGCGCGGCTCCGTCACCGTCCGGGGTCCCGCCGGCGCGTCATCGTCAGTCGCGGACGGGCTCGGCCAGCTTGTGCTCGACCGCCCACAGGGCGGCCTGGGTCCGCGACGCGAGCCCGAGCTTGCCGAGGATGTTCGAGACATAGGTGCGGGCCGTCCGCTCCGTGATGAACAGCGCGGAGCCGATGTCCTTGTTGCTCATCCCCTGGCCGAGCAGCCGAACGACGTCCTTCTCGCGGTCCGTCAGCGGCTCGACCGGCTCGCCCTCGCCGCTCTTCCGCGCGCGCATCCGCTGCGCGAGAAGGCGAGCCACGGCCGGGTCGAGGTGGACCTCGCCGGCGAACGCTGCTCGGACCGCGGTCGCGACCTCCTCCGCCTCGGCATCCTTGAGGACATAGCCCGAAGCGCCGGCCTCGAGGGCGGCGGTGACCTTCTCCTCCTCGATGAACGAGGTCATCGTTACGATCTCGATCTCTGGCCGGTCGGCCTTGATCCGGCCGATCGCGGTGATCCCGTCCATGTTGGGCATCAGGAGATCCATGAGGACGACGTCCGGCTGGAGCCGGCGGGCCATCGCCACGCCCTCGCTGCCGTCGGCGGCCTCGCCGACGACCTCGATGTCGTCCTGGAGGTCGAAGAACACGCGAAGGCCCATCCGGACGACCGAGTGGTCGTCGACGATCAGCACGCGGATCGGGGCGGTGTCCTCCACGGGACCTCCAGCGGACGGGCGCAGCTGCGGTCGCACCGGCGTGACGGCGTCGGTCGCGGTCGAGTCTAGCAAGGTCGTGGCCTCCGCTGAGGCCTCGAGCGAGGGGCCGTCGCCGCGATGACGGCGTCGATCAGCTCGTGCGGCCGGAATGTCTTTCGGGCGTAGCCGTCGGCGCCGGTCGAGACGTCGGCGGTAGCGGAGTAGTTCAGGACGAGGACGCGGGTGTCGGGCGCGACGGCCCGGAGCCTGGCGATGAGCGCGGCGCCGTCGATGTCCGGCAGGCGCGGATCCACGACCACCACGTCCGGCCGCTGCGCGGATGCGAGCTCGATCGCGAGCTCGGCCGTCCCGGCGGTGCCGACGACCTCGCAGCGGCGCCCGATCCGCAACAGGCCGGCGAGGCTTTCGCGAACACGATCGTCGGGGTCGACGAGGAGCACGCGGAGCGGAGCCGGCGCTGCAGCAGGGTCGGTCATGCCCGAAGTGTCGGCTGGCCGACACCCGGCCGACAGGGATGGACGTCCCGATTCGGGCTACGTCATTCCGCCGATGGACGCCGCAGGCAGCGACGGCGGCTTCCGCCGGCCGACGCGCACGGCGACGAAGGCCGGAGGAGCG